>NZ_JAPSET010000011.1:0-151924 GCF_026847585.1 Phreatobacter sp. AB_2022a | reverse complement strand
CGCTGCCGCCAATGCCCGTCCGACCCCGCCCGCGGTCGAGGAAAGCGCTCCGACGGTCGCCCATGCGCCCATGCCGGCGGCCAGACCGGCCGACGTGCCGGCTGCGCCGGCAGCCCCTGCCGCGGAAGCGGAAGCCCCGGCGCAGCCGCCCACGCCGCATATTCCGCCGCCCTTCGCCGAGGCACCGACCCGGCGCGTCGAAGGCCGGCCCTTCCCAGAGCAGCGCTATCCGACCGGCCGCGAGGCGCATCTTGCGACGGTGCGCAAATATGCCGAGGCGAGCAAGGTGCCGATCGACCTTGCCGACGCGGTCGCGATGATCGAGAGCGCCTATGATCCGCAAGCGGTCGGCGCATCCGATGAGATCGGCCTCATGCAGGTGCGCGCCACCATCGCGCGCGAAGCCGGCTTCACCGGAACGCCGCAGGAGCTGTTCGAGCCGGACACCAATATCCGCGTCGGTGTGACCTATCTCGCCGGCGCCTGGGAGCGCTCGGGCGGCAATGTCTGCCAGGCCCTCATGAAGTACCGCGTGGGTTGGGAGGAGGCGCGCATCAGCCCGCTTTCGGCCGAATATTGCCGGCGCGCGCTGCTCTACCTCAACGCCATCGGCTCGCCGCTCGCCCGCGGCCTGTCGGCGCCGCCGGCCCTCAACGCCGTACCTGGCTCCGGCGTCGGCCGTGGCCTGTTCAACTGGGACGACCACGACACCCGCCTGAGACAGATCGAGCAGCGCTTCGGCGGCGAGAATTTCGGCATCATAGCTCGGTAGCGGCAAAGCGCGTAGACGCCCGGCAAGGAAGGCCTCTAGTCTTCGCGGCTGGGAGTACGGGAGGCCGATGCGACGGCCGCCAGGTTCGCCCGTCATGTCCGCCGCATTGTCCGGGAGCGTGCCGAAGCCAGGCGCGTCCGGCATGTTCTCGCCAGGAGCCTTGCATGCCCGTCACCACCGATGTCGAAGCCGTCGTCGCCGATATCATCCGCTGGGCCGCGATCGAAAGCCCCACCTACGATGCCGCGGCGGTCAACCGGATGCTCGACGAGGGCGCGGCGGACCTCAAGGCGATGGGCTTCCGCATCGAACGCCAGGCCGGCACGATGGGCTTCGGCGACGTGGTCATCGGCCGGCTCGATGGCCAGGAGCCCGGGCCGGGCCTGCTGATCCTCGCCCATGTCGATACGGTCCACGCGATCGGCACGCTGGCCGGTCCCCTGCCCATCCGTCGCGATGGCGACAAGCTTTACGGCCCGGGGGTGACCGACATGAAGGGCGGCACGGTGCTGGCCCTGCACGTGCTCGGCAAGCTGATCGCCGCCAAGGGCGGCAAGCTGAAGCGCTCCGTGACGGTGGTGCTGATTCCGGACGAGGAGGTCGGCAGCCCGTCCTCGCGCGCCGCGATCGAGGCCGAGGCCCGCAAGGCCGCCCATGTGCTGGTGCCGGAGCCGGGCCGCGACCACGTCTGCGTGTCCGGCCGGCATGCGGTGCTGCGCTACAACATCCACGTCCACGGCAAGCCCTCGCATGCCGGCGCCGCCATCGGCCGCGGCATCAGCGCCATCAGGGCCATGGCGCGGATCATCGAGACCGTCGAAGACTGGTCCGACTACGAGCGCGGCCAGACGTTCGCCGTCGGCCGGGTGAATGCCGGCACCTGGGTCAATGTCGTGCCAGTGATCTGCTCGGCCGAGGTGCTCTGCGTCGCGGCGACGCCGGACGACGTCAACGACATCGACGTCCGCCTGCGCACATTGCGAGCGCCCTTCCCCGGCACCAGCGTCACCATCGAGGCGGGCCCCGTGCGGCCGCTCTTCGTCGCCAATGCCGGCACCATGGCGATGTATGCCAAGGCCAAGGCCATTGCCGAGCGCCACGGCTTCCCGCTCGACCATATGCAGTCGGGCGGCGGCTCGGATGGCAATTTCACCGGCGCTCTCGGCGTTCCGACCCTGGACGGCCTCGGCGTATGGGGCGGCGGCATCCACACCAAGGAAGAGTTTTGCGACATCCGCTCGATCACGCCGCGCGGCACCATTCTTGCCGGCCTGATCGAAGAATTCGCCTGCTGAGCGCTTGGCGCGCATGGCCATGGGCCCAAGCCCATGGCCCCGGAAACCGGAGGCCCCGATGTCGACCGTGCCCCTCCTCGATGACGATCAGCTCACGCCGGAAGCGGCCGCCGTATTCGCCGACATCCGGGCCGTGCGCGGCACGGACACGGTCAACAATTTCTGGCGTGCGCTCGCCCACGATCCGGTCACGCTGAAGCGCACCTGGGAGAGCCTGAAACAGGTGATGGCGCCGGGCGCGCTCGATCCCTTGACCAAGGAAATGCTCTATGTGGCGGTCTCGGTCGCCAATTCCTGCGAATATTGCATCCGCTCGCACCGGGCCGCGGCGCGCGCCAAGGGCATGACCGACGCCCAGTTCATGGAACTCCTGGCGGTGGTCGGAATGGCGAGTGAAACCAATCGCCTGGCGACCGGCCTGCAGGTGCCGGTCGATGCCGCCTTCGGCCCCGAAAGCGCGGTCCGCGAACGGCCTTGAGCTCACGCGCCGAACGGCAGTGACGCGCGCGCGGGCGGCGCCAAGAGGCGCGGTCACCGTCGCCGTCAGGCGCCCAGGAATGCCGAGCGGATGGCATCGTCGCCAATGAGCTTTTCCGAGGCGTCCTCGCGCACCGTCACGCCCTTCTCGAGCACATAGGCACGATTGGAAATGCGCAGCGCCTGCCGGGCGTTCTGCTCGACCAGCAGGATGCTGGTGCCGCGCGCATTGACGGACCGGATCAGGTCGAACAGCTCGCGCACCAGCTTCGGCGCCAGGCCGAGCGAGGGCTCGTCGAGGATCAGCAGCTTCGGCCGGCTCATCAGCGCCCTGGCGATGGCGAGCATCTGCTGTTCGCCGCCGCTCATCAGCCCGGCGACCTGGCCTCGCCGCTCGGCAAGCCGCGGGAAGATGGCGAACATCTCCTCCATGGCCGCGTCCCGGGCGGTGCGGTCACGCTGCGTGTAGCCGCCCATCAGGAGGTTCTCGCGCACCGTCATCTGCGGCATGACGAGCCGGCCTTCGGGACAGAGAGCGACACCGCGCGGCACCATGTCGTGACACGCTGCCGTGGTCACGTCCTGACCGTCGAAGACGATGCGGCCGCGCTGAGGCCGCAGGGCCCCCGCGATCATCCGGACCGTCGTCGACTTGCCGGCGCCGTTGGCGCCGAGCAACGCAACGATCTCGCCCGCGGTCACGCGCAACGTGACATCGCGAACCGCGATGGCGCCCGCGTAGGAATAGCCGAGCCCGCCGACCTCCAGCATCGCATTCAGTCCACGTGCCAGGGCGGAGGACAGAGACCCGCGCGCGCCGCTTCGTCCCAGACATTGCAGGCGTCGACCAGCACCGGCCCGCCGCAAGGCAGAATGACGTAGGACACGCCTTCCGCGACCTTGGCCGCCGTCGCGCCCATGGCGAAGGCGCGCTTCAGATGGAACCGCATGCCGGCATGCGACCTGCGGGCGGCGTGGGCGGTGACGAGGGCGATCTCGGTGATCACGGCCGGCAGATCGCCGCGCGCGGCCTCCACCATCTTCGCGTAGCGCGCCTCGATCTCGGCCTCGGCGATCCAGCGTGACCAGTTCGTGGAGAAGGCCATGACCGGAAAGGCCTCGGCAACGCCGGCAATGGCCATGCAGTCGTGGATCTGCGCGGCCGTGAGGCCCGACTCCTCGGCCCGCGGCATGTGGATGTCGCCATAGGCCTCCCGCGCCGCCGCGAGCAGGACGAGCCAGACAACCTCGCGTTCGAAATAGGTGAAGGAGCGCTCGATCAGGGTCAGTTCCCTGTAGTAGGCGTCATAGGCCTCCATGAGATCAGGGTCGTGCGCGCACAGCATGCGGTGGTAGGGCAGCAGATAGCCGCGCGTCGCCTCGGCCTTCCGCAGCGCCGCGGCGCCACGCGCCTTGCGGGCCTCCGCCGACAGTTCCTGCTTCTTGATGAACGTCATTCTTCTGTTCCCAGATAGGCTGCGATGACGCGTGCATCCTGCGTCACCTCCGCCGGTGTTCCCTGCGCGATCAACACCCCTGCCTCCAGCACCATGACCTGGTCCGAGACGGTCATCACCGCGCTCATGTCGTGTTCGACGAGCAGGACCGTCGCGCCGGCCGCGCGGATCCGGCGCAGGATGTCCACCATTTCCGCCGTCTCCGTCGGGTTGAGGCCGGCGCAGGGCTCGTCGGCGAGCAGCAGGGACGGCCTTGCCGCCAGCGCGCGGGCAACCTCGAGCCGCCGAAGCTGGCCTACCGTCAGTTCCCGCGCCTCCCGCTGCTGCAATGCGACGAGGCCGGCAAGGCGGAGGGCATTGTCGGTCTCCGCCTCGACGTCGCGCCGGCCGGACCTGCCGAACAGCGCGCCGATACGCACGTTCTCGCGCACGCTCATCCCGGGAAAGGGCTTGGCGATCTGGAACGCCCGGGCGATGCCGAGCTGCGCGATGACCTCCGGCGCCTGCCCGGTAATGTCCCGGCCGTCGAAACGCACCGTGCCGGCATCGGGTGGAAAGTAGCCGGTCAGCAGGTTGAAGAAGGTCGACTTGCCGGCACCGTTCGGGCCGATGAGGCTGCATATCGCCCCCTCGGGCACCAGCAGGCTGACGTTCTGGATCGCCTTGAGGCCACGGAACGACTTGGAGAGGCCGGAGACATCGAGAATGGGGGCAGACGATCCCGTTGTGCTCATGGCGTCTGCTCCTCGCGCCGGCGCCGCAGCCGGAGCCGCCACGCATCGTAGAGGCCGAGCAGGCCGTTCGGTGCAGCGAGCACCAGGATCGCCAGCAAGAGGCCGGTGACGAACATATGGATATCGAGAAGATCGCCCAGCAGGACCTGTGTCACATAGGTCATCAGGCCGGCGCCGAGGATCGGGCCGATGATCGAACCCATGCCGCCAAGCAGCGAATAGACGATGACGTTGAGATTGAACTCGTTGCGGTAGACCGAATTGCCGGTGATGTAGCCGAGGTTCTGGGCGTAGATGACCCCCATCACAGCCGTCAGCATGGCCGAGATGACGAAGGCCTGGATCTTGTAGCGGGTGGTCGGCACGCCCAGCATGCGCGCCGTGTCCTCGTCCTCGCGAATGGCGATGAGACCGTAGCCGATCCTGGTGTAGCGGACGACGATCGCAACGACCGTGATGGCGACCGCGCAGACAAGCAGCGCCCAGTAGTAGAAGCGTTCCGGCGCGATGTTGCGTGGGACGATGTCGACGAGATTGAGCCCTATGGCGCCGCGGAGCGCGTCGATATTGCTGACCAGCTCATAGCAGACCTGGCTGACGCCGAGCATCGCGATGGCGAAATAGATGCCCCGCAGCCGCAGGATCGGCCAGGCGATCGCCAACGCCATCGTCCCATTGACGACGATGGCGACGAGTAGGCCGGCGGCGAAGGCGAGAAGCGGCGGCGAGCCAGCCATTGCAACCTGCGTCAGCGCCGCGGCGAAGGCCCCGGTGCCGACGAATGCGGCATTGCCGAAGCTCCAATAGCCGGAGAAGCCGCCAAGGATGGTCCAGGCGACGGCAAGCCCCGCGGCCAGAATGAAGAGCTGGCCGACCCGGATGCTGTAGGGCGCCATGAAGAACGGCAGCAGCGCCAGCAGCAGCGCGCCGCACGCCGTCAGCGCGATCGCGGTCCAGGCCGCACGGGGGGCGACGAAGCGGATCATCGCGACCCCCGAAAGCTGTGGCCGAGCAGGCCCGCCGGGCGGGCGATCAGCATCAGCACGAGAAGCAGGAACATCATGGCATTGGGAAAGGCCGCGCCGACCAGCTGGGCCGTCGTGGTGTTGACGATGCCGAGGATGAGGCCCCCGACCAGCGCACCCGCCGGACTGCCGATGCCGCCAAGCGTCACGACGACGAAGGCATTGACCGTCCAGAGCGTCTCGTCGGGCGGCGAGAACGGCAGGACGAGGCCGATGGCGACGCCGGCCGCGCCGGCGAAGGCCGCCGAGAGTCCGCTGGTCATGGCGAAGACATGCCGGATGTCGACGCCGCACAACGCCGCAGCCTGCTCCTGCTGGGCGGTCGCGCGGATGACGCGGCCGAGGCTCGAGAACTGCAGCAGCGCGGCGAGAAGGCCGAGCAGGACGATGCTGACCACCAGCGCGGCGACGCGGGTCAGGCCGAGCGTCACCTCGCCGATGGTGAGCGCGTCGAAGGCATAGGACGGCGTGATGCTCTTGAAGTCGGGCGAATAGGCCAGCACCAGCGCGTTGCGGATCATCAGCGCGAAGCCGTAGGTCAGCAGCATGGACGCCAGCAGGCTGGCGCGCTGCGTCGCCCACTGGATGATGGTCCTCTGGAAGGCGTAGCCGAGGCCGAACATGCCGATCATGACGATCGGCAGCGCCAGCAGCGGGTCGATGCCCGCGAAATGCCAGATCGACCAGGCTGCATAGCCGCCGATCAGGACAAAGGCGCCGTGGCTGAGATTGACCACGCCCAGCACGCCGAACAGCAGCGAGAAGCCGACGGCGGCCAGCGAGAAGAGGCCGCCGAGGACGAGCCCGTCGGCCAATGTCTGGAGCGATAGCATGACCCGTCTCTACCTGCGCTTCGAAGCCCAGGTCGGCGCCGGATAGACGGCGGTCGCGGTCTTGCCGGCATCGGGGAAGACGACCTCGGGCGTTCCGCCGAGCACCTGGCCGACGGTCGAGCCGAGCAGGATCGGATCGCCGTCGCCTTCAGCCGTGAACTTGATGCGGCCATAGAGCGACTCGACATCCAGCGCCGCCAGCGCGTCGCGGACCTTTACCGGATCGAGCGAATTGGCGGCCTTCATCGCGTGGGCATAGGCGACGATGCAGGCCGCGCCCGAAGCCGTGTGATAGGCCATGGGCCGGGTGAAGTGCTTCTTGTAGTAGGTGGCGAAATTCTGGGCGGAGCCGAAAAAGGCATCCTTGTAGGGCGCGCGCTCGTCCCAGAACTGCTGGAAATAGAGGCCGTTGCCGAGATTGCCCAGCGCCTCGCGGAACGAATGGAGCTGCGGGCCGAGGGTCAGGAAGAGCAGCGGCACGTCGACATTGGACGAGATGAGCTGACGCGCGATGAGCAGCGAGTTCTGGTCGTGGGTGGTGGCAAGCAGCACGTCGGGCCGCTTTGAGCGGACCTGGTTCACCAGGTTCGACGCGTCGGTGATGTTCTCCGGCAGCGTCAGGACATCGTTGATCGGCAGCCCCTTGCCGCGGCCATAGGCGATCATCCCCTCGGCCAGCGTCTTGGAGAAGGCGTCGTTCGCCATCGCCACCATGATCGATTTCGGCGCAGGATTCAGCACCTTGAAATATTCGATCGTGTTGTAGAGCTGGCGGGACGCGCGGGGGAACATGCAGAAGATGTTCTTGTAGCCCTGGGTGTATATCTGGTCGGAGGCGCCGCCGGTCTGCATCATCGGCTTCCTGGCGCGCTCGACGATGGCTGCCGTCGGCAGCACGATGTTGGAACCGAACGAGCCGAGGAAGAAATCGACGCCCTGGTCGATATGCCGCTGGATCAGCGTCGAGGCGCGGGCTGGATCGGAGGCATCGTCGAACAGCCGCACGTCGATCTTGTAGCGCTTGCCGGCGATCTCGACGCCGCCCAGTTCCTCGTTGAAGAACTTCTGCGCGGCGAGATAGCCGTTGTTGACGTTGAGGCCGGTTTCGGCGGCGCGTCCCGAAAGCGGCACGGAGCCGCCGATGACGATCGTGTCGCCGCCTTGCGCCCGTGCGCTGCGAGCGACGAGTGGAGCAGCGACGGCGGCCGCGCTCCATTTCAGGATCGAACGACGGTCAAGGCTCATATTCCCCCCGGAAGCTGACGAGGCCCAAGCCGGGCGGATGCCGCGGCGCCGGTCGAAAGCGAGCCTGGAAGCCGCCGCGCGGATTGCCTCCGCGTCTTTTCCGGCAGGATTGATCCGCTCGCTCCCGATACGGAACGAAACGATGACGGCGCGATGACCGCCGAAAAAGACTGGATGAGGGATTAGATTTATGTCCATCCTGCATGAATGGACACGCTTCAGGCCTATCGCGCGTTCCTGCGCGTCGCAGAGACCGCGAGCTTCAGCCGCACGGCCGAGGATATGAGCCTGCAACAGTCGCAGGTCAGCCGCATGGTGGCGGGACTGGAGGCGCAGCTCGGAGTCCAGCTCCTGCGCCGTACCACGCGGTCGGTGACCGTCACCGAGGAGGGCGAGCGCTTCCGCGGCCAGCTCGCGACCATTCTCAGCGCGCTCGAGGAATGCCAGGACGAGATCCGCAACCGGCGCGTGGAGCCTGTCGGCCTCATTCGCGTCGCCTGCCCGACCACGCTCGGACGGGTGGTCGTGGCGCCGATCATCGACGACTTCCTCGCGCGCTTTCCGCAGACGCGGATCGAGATGATCATGAGCAACAAGCTCGCCAATCTGGCGGCCGACGGCATCGACGTCGCGATCCGCGTCGGACGCATTCCGGAAAGCGAGCACCCATCCCGCATGATCGGCTATGTCGACCAGCGCCTGGTCGCCTCATCCGGCTATGTCGGGCGCCACGGCATGGTGGCCGATCCGGCCGAGCTCGTCGACCGAAACTGCCTGTGCTTCGCCTCAGGCGGCGGCGCGCAGACCTGGACGTTTCAGCGCGGCGAGGCGCGCCGCTCCGTGCGCGTGAAAGGCGACTTCATCGCCAATGACGCCGAGACGCTGATGCATCGCTGCGCGAGCGGCCACGGTGTCGCGGTGCTGCCCGGCTGGCTGCTCAAGAGCGGAGACACGGACGATCTCGTCGAGCTCATGCCGGGATGGCGGGTGCCCAGCATGCCGCTGAACCTTGTCTGCGCGCACAGGAATCATCGGCCACTGAAGATCAGGACGCTGCTCGAATTTCTGCGCACCCAGCTGCGGCCCTTCATGCTGTCCCACGCGGAGGCCGTCTTGCGGCCGCAGGACCGGGGCGAATGAGGAGCCCGCGCCTGCCGCGGGCCGATGCGTCCGATATCCGCGCAGCGCGCCCGGCGGGGCTGAGCCTCGGGGCCAACCTTCGCCGAGGCGCGCTCCCCGCCGGCACCCTTGATTTTCCGCAAAGCGGGAGCCGCATCAATAGCTTCCGGCTTGCCGGCCAGGCGGCGCCGCGCCCGCATCCGCACATGAGGCCCGGTCATGACCGAAGCCCCCTCTTTCCCCGGCCGCCAATTTGCCCCATTTGATGGTTGAGTAGGCCGTGACGACATTCCGCCGAAACATGGCGGGTGTCTTTTCCGCGGCCACGATCGAGGGGTCCGGACGGCCTTGGGCCGGCGGACCAGGTCAATTTACGAGGATCCGCCATGGCGCGCACCAAGTCTTCCTCTGTCCGGCTTCGTGGCGGCATCGCCGTCGCCGCCCTCGGGCTGGCGCTCGGCCTGCCCGCGTCGCTGGCGCCGGCCTTCGCTCCGCCGGCCGAAGCCCGGACCGCGATCGACGTGTCGGATCTGGCCGAACGCGTCATCGACGCCGTGGTCAACATCTCCACGCAGACGCGGATCGACACCGCCGCGCCCCGGCCGCCGGGCGGCGCGCCGGGCAATCGCGAAGGACGCCCGGGTCCGGGCACGCCGTTCGACGAGCTGTTCGAGGAATTCTTCCGCCGCCGCGGCGAAGGTGGCCCGGGCGCCCCCGGGCAGCCGTCGCCGCAGCAGCGCCGGCAGTCGTCGCTCGGCTCCGGCTTCGTCATCGACCCGTCCGGCATCATCATCACCAACAATCATGTGATCGACGGCGCCGACGAGGTGACGGTCATCTTCAACGACGGCACGCGCCTGAAGGCGGAAATCGTCGGCCGCGATCGCGAGATCGACATCGCGGTGCTCAGGGTGAAGCCGGAGCGCCCGCTGAGGGCTGTGCCGCTCGCCGATTCCGACAAGATCCGCATCGGCGAGCCGGTCATGGCGATCGGCAATCCGCTGGGGCTGGGCGGCACCGTCACCGCCGGCATCGTCTCAGCCAAGAACCGCGACATCCAGTCGGGTCCGTTCGACAACTACATTCAGACCGACGCCGCCATCAATCGCGGCAATTCCGGCGGCCCGCTGTTCAACATGGCCGGCGAGGTGATCGGCATCAACACGGCGATCTTCTCGCAGTCCGGCGGCAATATCGGCATCGCCTTCGCGGTGCCGGCCAATACCGCCAAGCCGGTGATCGAGCAGTTGCGCGAGTTCGGCGAGACCCGCAGGGGTTGGCTCGGCGTGCGCATCCAGGAGGTGACCGACGAGATCGCCGAAAGCCTCAACCTGCGTGGTGCGCGCGGCGCGCTGATCGCCGGCGTCGAGCAGAACGGTCCGGCCGCGCCGGCGGGTCTGCGCACCGGCGACGTCGTACTGCGCTTCGACGGCAAGGAAGTGCGCAGCTCGCGCGAGCTGCCGCGCATCGTTTCCGAGACCGCCGTCGGCAAGGCGGTGCCGGTGGTGATCATGCGCGGCGGGCGCGAGGAGACGCTGACCGTCACGCTCGGCCGACGCGAGGGCAATATCCAGCAGGCGTCCGCCGGCCGGCAGCCGACCGAGCGCCCGCGCGAGAACCCGACCGTGTCGACGCTCGGGCTGCAGCTTTCGGGGGTGACCGCCGACCTGCGCCAGCGCTATCGCCTGCGTGACGACGCCCGCGGCGTCATCATCACCCAGGTCGACCCGAACTCGAAGGCCGCCGAGCGGCGCATCCAGGCCGGCGACGTGATCCTGGAAGTGCAGAACGAGGCGGTCAATTCGCCGACCGACGTATCGCGCCGGATCGAAGCGCTGAAGGCCGAGGGGCGCAATTCCGCGCTGTTCCTCATCGCCAATGCCGAAGGCGACCGGCGCTTCGTGGCGCTCAATCTGCGCTGACACTGCCGGTTGTCCCTTGCCATCAGCGGGGCGGGCCGAAAGGCCCGCCCTTCTCTTTGCAGGCCGCAGCGACCGGTCAGGCGACGAAATCGGCGTCCCGGTAGCCCTGCGCATAGAGCAGCGCGGTCAGGTCGGCATGGTCGATGCGGGCGCCGGCCGCCTCTGCCACCTTGGGCTTGGCCCGATAGGCGACGCCGAGGCCCGCTTCGCCGATCATGGCGAGATCGTTGGCGCCGTCGCCGACCGCGAGGGTTTCGACCGGAGCGAGCCCGAACCGCTCCCGCAGTTCCAGCAGAGCGGCAAGCTTGGCCTCCCGTCCGAGGATCGGCTCCTCGACCCGACCGGCGAAGCGGCCGCCCTCGACGACCAGCACATTCGACCGATGTTCGTCGAAGCCGAGCATGGCGTGCACCGGGCCGGTGAACAGCGTGAAGCCGCCGGACACGAGCGCCGTATAGGTGCCGTTGGCGCGCATCGTGCGCACCAGCGTGCGGCCTCCCGGCGTCAAGGTGATGCGTTCGGCGATGACCTCGTCGACCACCGCGGCGGGCAGGCCCTTCAGCAGGGCGACGCGCTCGCGCAGCGCCGGCTCGAAATCGATCTCGCCGCGCATGGCCCGTTCGGTGATCGCGGCGACATGCGCCTTGACGCCCACCTTGTCGGCGAGTTCGTCGATGCATTCCTGGCCGATCATGGTCGAATCCATATCGGCGAGGAACAGGCGCTTGCGCCTTTCCGCGGCACGCTGCACGAAGAGGTCGACGGGGACGCCGGCCAAGGCGCCGCGGAGCCGATCGGCCAGCGCGCGCTTGTCGACCGCCACGGGCGATGCGAAGGGGATGTCGACGGCAATGCCCGGCGAGAGCGTCACGGCGGCGCCGGCATCGGGCAGGAGCGCGGTGACCGCTGCGACCGCCGCCGGGTCGACGGCCGGGCGGGCCGGATGAGAAACAAGGGTGACGACGTGAGCCAAGCCGCAGGTCCTGCTGAGGGAGCCAAAAGGAAGGCCGTTCTCATCGCAGGTCCGACCGCCAGCGGCAAGTCGGCCCTCGCGATCGCGCTCGCACAGCGCTTCGGCGGCGTCGTGATCAATGCCGATTCCATGCAGGTCTATCGCGATCTCGCGATCATCACCGCACGGCCCGACGCGGCCGACCTCGCCGCTGCCCGGCACCGGCTGTACGGCACGATCGACGGCGCCGTGAACTTCTCCGTCGCCCGCTGGCTCGATGCGGCCCTTGCCGAAATCGACGCGGCCGGCGCCGAAGGTCTGCTGCCGATCGTCATCGGCGGTACCGGCCTCTATTTCAAGGCGCTGACCCAGGGGCTATCGGACATTCCGGCCGTGCCCGACGCGGTCCGCCAGCGCCTGCGGGCCGAAGCCGAAGGCCTGCCGGCCCCGGCCCTGCACGAGCGCCTGCGCGCCCTCGATCCGGAAACGGCGGCGCGGCTGCGGCCGAACGATCCGCAACGCGTGCTGCGGGCGCTCGAGGTCTTCGTCGCGACCGGCCGGCCGCTCGCTCATTGGCAGGCCGACGGTCGCGGCCCGCCGCCTTTGGCTATGGCGTCCTGCAGGGCCGTTTTCCTCAGCGTCGACCGGACGGCGCTCCGCCGCCGCATCGACGAACGATTCACGGCCATGATCGCCGCAGGGGCCCTTGCGGAAGTGGAGGCACTGGCAGCGCGCCAGCTCGATCCGGCCCTGCCGGTCATGCGCGCCCACGGCGTGCCGGGCCTGATCGCCCATCTCCAGGGCCGCCTGCCCCTTGCCGATGCGATTGCCAAAGGCCAGGCCGACACCCGTGCCTATGCCAAGCGCCAGGAAACCTGGTTCCGGCATCAGATGCCCGGCTTCGACCCGGTCGCACCGGACGCCGCCCTCGCCCATCTGATCTGGCGGCTTCAGGCCTGATCGGCGGAACTCTTGGTGCGCCGGCGGCCGCGGCCGCGGGTGCTCGGCTTGAACGGCACGATATCCGCGCCGGGGACGAGGCCGACATCGGCGTCGGGGCTGGTGCCGCGGCCCGACCAGTGACCGTTATCGGCCAGCACCATGTTGCGGCCGGCCGCCTTTGCTCGATAGAGCGCATGGTCCGCGCGCGACAGAAGCCGGTCCATGCTTTCGCGGCCGTCCCAGCACGCGACGCCGAAAGAGGCCGTGCAGCGGATGGCGATGCTCTCGTGCCAGGCCTGCGCCGAGCCGAGGGCGGCTCGCGCCCGCTCCGCCGCGGCCATCGCCTCGGCAATGTCGAGGCCGGGAAACACCAGGACGAACTCCTCGCCGCCGAGGCGGCCGAGCAGGTCGACCTGTGCGCGCAGCCCTTCGGTGAGCGTGCGCACCGCCTGTTTGAGGACGGCGTCGCCGCCGGCATGGCCGAACGTGTCGTTGATGGCCTTGAAGTGGTCGAGATCGATAAGCACGACGCTGATCGGCAGCGTCTCGCGTCGCGCCTCCGCGAGGGCCGCCTGCAGCCCTTCGGTCAGCGCCCGGCGATTGAGAGTGCCGGTCAGCGAGTCGATGGCGGCGAGCCGGCTCAGCTCGATCTCGAGCGCCTGGCGCCGCGCGATCTCGGAGCGCAGGGCCTCGTTGGCCGCGGCATATTCCAGCCGCTTCAGCTCTGCCGCTTCCTCGGCCATCCGGCGCTGGGTGATGTCGGCGAAATTGATCATGAAGCCGTCGCCGAGCGGCGCGGCGACCATTTCGAACCACCGCTCGCCGAACTCGTCCGTGTAGGGCACGGTGAATTCGGCCGCGGTACGGGTTTCGGCGACCCCGACGCAGCGCTGCCAGATGCCGGCCTCGACCATGCCCGGCACCGCCTCGATCAGCCGACCGTCCGCGAGATCGTCCGCCGAGCGGCCGAGGAACTGGGCCGCTCGGCGGTTGGCTGCAATCAAGCTGCCGTCGACCGGCCGGCCTTCCGCATCGCGGATGATGCGCACGGCGAGGATGCCGTCGAGGGACGCATCGAGAATGGCGCTCAGCAGATCATCGCGGAATTCGCGCGGCTTGCTGAACACGACGATCACCTGCGAGCCGTCGCTGTCCCGGCACGGCAGGATCAGGCGTTCCCACAAATGGACGTCGGAGGCGATCGTGCCCCGATGCAGCGTGAACAATGGCCGCTGGTCGGCGAGAACCCGGTTGTAGACTTCGCGAAAGAAGCTGCCGCTCGCGCCGGCGACATCGCTGGTGCGCCGGCCGGTCATGTCGAGCCCGACCGCGGCCCTGACATTGGCGCCCTGGTGCACGTAGACATAGTCGGCGTCGCCGATTGGCACCATGACGATGAGATCGTCCGCGTCCGGGCCGAGCTCCTGCGGATCGAAGGGATCGAAAGGCGCGTAGCCATAGCGCGCGTGCAGGCCTGTCCAGACCGCGAGCAAGCCCGCGATGGCCGGCGCATGCGCCCGCTCTTCGATACCGACCTCGTGGATCTCGCGATACATCGCCTACGCCGTTCCCTAAGGTTATCTTGCCCCCGGCGGATTTAAGGGCCGGTAAATCGGCACCACCGGAATTGGGGGTATCGGCCGTTTCAGGCGTGTCAGCGGAAGCTCGGCACGTCGAGCGGCCGGCCCTCGGCATCGGCGATGGCCACGAAGTCGCGCGCCAGGACCTGGCTGAAGAGATAGGCGTCACGGATCACCATCTGGCGGCCGCGGTCGGTGATGAACAGGCGGTTGCCGCGCGCCAGCTCCGCCTTCATGAGCTCGGCGACCGCCGTCGCCTTCCACAGCTGCGGACGCGCGGGGTCGACGAACAGGAAGACCACCGGCTCGACCGGGTCACGGTGGAAATAGGCACCGCAGTCGAGCGGATGCGGGATCCTGTTGCGATCGGGACTGTCGGTCAGCCGTGCCGCGAGATAGGCACAGGCATAGGCGAGGCAGGCCGTCGGCCGCTCCGGAGCGCCGAAAATGGAGCAGCCGCCACCGGCGATGTGGCGGCAGGGCTTGTAGGCGGGCTTGTCGAGCGCGTGGATGTCCGGCAGGACGCAGCAATAGGTGCAGGTGCGGCAATGGGCGACGCGCTCACCGGCCTCCCTGCGCCGCTTGGCCTGCCCCATGCGCCAGCCCTCAGCCCTTCTGGCCTTCCTTCACCGCGCCGAGCAGCGCCTTCTGGATCGGCTCGTTGCCGGCACAGACCGTGCCGTTGATCAGCATGTTGTCGAAGCCGTCGCAGTCGGTGACGAAACCGCCCGCTTCCCGGACAATGACGATGCCCGCCGCGATATCCCAGGGCGAAATGTTGCGCTCCCAGAAACCGTCGTAGCGGCCGGCCGCGACATAGGCGAGGTCGAGCGAGCAGGCCCCCATGGCGCGCAGGCCGCCGAACCGCGACTGGACGATCTTGGTCTCGTTGCGCGACTGGACATGGTCGCCCCGGCCGATATGGGGAATGCCGCAGCCGACCACCGAATCCTCGGCCTTGCGCCGCGCCGAGACGCGCAAACGCCTGTCGTTCAGGAAGGCGCCGGTGCCGCGCTCGGCGACATAGAGCTCGTCGTTCGCCGGATTGTAGATGACGCCCGCGACCAGCACGCCGTCGCGCTCGAGGCCGATGGAGACGGCAAAATGCGGGATGCCGTGCAGGAAATTGGTGGTCCCGTCCAGCGGGTCGACGATCCAGGTGTGGGTCTTGTCCGCGCCCTCGACGCGCCCGCCCTCCTCGCCGACGAAGCCGTAACCCGGCCGCGCCTTGAGGAGTTCGGTGCGCAGCACCTGCTCGGCCTTGCGGTCTGCGGCGGAAACGAAATCGCCCGGCCCCTTCATCGACACCTGGAGGTTCTCGACCTCACCGAAGTCGCGCTTGAGGCCGCGGCCAGCCTTCAGGGCGGCGCCGACCATCACATTGAGCAGGGCAGAGCGGAGCATGGCGTTCTCTAAGGTCCGTGAAGGGCGGTCATGCCCGCCCGGCGGCGACTGGTCAAGCCGGCAGACCAAAGTTGATCGGCGCGCAGGGGCCGGCCACCGGGCCGGTCAGCGCAGCCAGATGCGTGCGCCGCGCTCGGCGGCCTCGCGCTGGACCGGGTCGAGCTTCGCGACGAAATCGCTGAGCCAGGCATCCTCGGCGCCGAGCAGGCGCGCGGCCGTGTGCCACTGTGCCGCCGCCTGGGGATCCGCGGCGACGCCGCGGCCACTGGCGAGCAGGCGCGCATAGCGGTTCATCGCCAGCGGGTTGCCGCGCAGCGCCGCCCGGCGGAACAGGCGCGCGGCCGCAGCCTCGTCCTTCGCGACGCCCTGGCCGTTGAACAGCATCACCCCGTAGTCGATCTCGGCCTCGACGAGATCCTGGCGTGCCGCCTTGGCCATGTAGTCGGCCGCGCGCACCGGGTCGGCCGGTACGCCGTTGCCGTCCTTCAGCAGAACCGCCAGCGCATATTGGGCATCGGCGTTGCCGAGATCCGCCGAGCTCTGGAACCAGCGGGCGGCCTGCGCCGCGTCGGCAGGCCCGCCCTGGCCGGACATCGCCATGATGCCGAGATTGTAGCCGGCCGCGGGATGACCGAGGGCAGCCGCACGCTCGAACAGCGCCTTGACGGCGGCCGGATCGCGGACCAGCCCGGCGCGCGCATCGACATGCATCATGCCGATGGCGAAGATCGCATTGCGGTCGCCCCGGTCGGCCGCGAGCCGATACCAGCCGAGCGCCTTCTGGTCGTTCTGCGGCACGCCCAGCCCGTTGGCATGAAGCTCGCCGAGCAGGGTCATGGTCACCGCGTCCGGCGCCGTCTCGACCCGCTGCGTCGCCTCGCGCATCGCGGTCAGATACTGGCCGCGCTGGTAGGCGCCGAAGGCCAGGTCCGCGGCGGCAGCGGTAGCGGCGGGGGGCCGCGCGGCCGGGCGGGACGCGGGCGGCTGGCCCGGCGCTGCCGGCCGCGGCGTCGGGGTCGGCGCGGTGCGCTGCTGCGCAAGCGCCGGCATCACCGTCGCCAGGGCTATCCCGAAGCCGAGGCCAAGGCAGAGAACGACATGGCTGAGCCTCACCCGGCGCTCCCCTGGCGGCAGGCGGCATGCGCCAGCGCGACGGCGCGTTCCGGTCCATCCGGATGGTCCCAGATCGCTTCGCCGAGCGCGACGAAATCGGCCTTCACGGCGGCAAGACGGGCAGCGCCCGCAATATCGGGGGCGAAACCGACCACCGGCACCTCGAACAGCTCGGCCCACCAGGCGACGCGCTCGACCACCGCCGTGAAGGGCGGCAGCTGGCCGTTCTTCTCCGGTTGGCGCGACACCATGGCATCGCCGAACATCACGTAGTCGCAGCCACGCTCGCCGGCGCTCATGGCATCGTCACGCGACTTCAGGCCGGCAACGCCGACCATGCGCTCGGGTTTCAGCCGCTCAACCGCCTCGGCCAGGCGCGCTTCGTCGAAGCTCATATGCAGGCCGTCTGCGCCGCCGCGCGCGACCGCGTCGATCGCGCCTTCGATCATCAGCGCCGCGCCGGCAGGCTGCACCTCCCGGGCGAGCGCCTTGACGATATTGACGCTGGCGCGGTCGCCGGGCGCGGTCAGCCGGACGATGACCGCGGCGACCGGGCCGCCGGCGAGCGCGGCGTGAAGCGACGGCACGATTGCTTCGGCCGCCGCAATGGGCGGCGTGACGAGCACGAGCTGGGTTTCGACAATGTCTGTTGGCGCGGATTTGACCATGATGAGCCACCCTATGGCCGAAAGCGGCAAAAAATGGGAGGGGTTCACGGAAAAAATGCCGCTCCGACATCGTTCGGAAACAACCGCAGGCGAGGGTCGCGCGGATTTCGCCTGGTCGCATCGGGGCTCGCCCCAAGACGATCACGGCGGTCGATCACGATAAGATTGCCCGATCCAAGGTCAGGACAAGCACCATGTTTCCCTCCGTTGCGAGTTTGCGTCTCTCGGCCGGCCTCCTCCTCGTTCTCAACACGGCGGCGATGGCCGGCCCCGCCGACGACCTGAAGGCGGCGGCCCTGCAGGCGCTTGGCGCCCTGCCCGTCTCCGGCGCGGCCTTCGGCGACGCGCGGGACGAAGGTGGGGCGCAGGTCCTGACCAACATCACCTTCGCCTCGACCGGCGACCGGCCCCTCGGTGTCAAGATCGCCCGCGCGACGATCACCGGCGGGACCGGCGATGCCCTCTCCGGCGCCCGGATCAAGCTGGAGGATCTCGAGGGCACGACGCCCGACGGCCAAGTCTACCGCCTGCCCACCGCCGAGCTGAACGGCGTCCGCGGCTCGTTCGCGGCGGTTCTCGCCAGCTTCGCCTCTCGCGAACCCTTCCTGTCAGGCGCAAGCGAGCAGGCTGCAACCAAGTTTTCCGCCGACACGATCGCCGCGCCGACGCTGACCATCGTCCGCCGGCACCAGGGCACGGCCGAGGAGACCACCTACAATACGCTGGCCGTCAACGGCTACGCCCAGGGCAAGATGGCCGAGCTGACCATCGCGAGCGCCGTGCTGAATCCGGACAAGGGCGACCGCAAGGTCGAGTTCGGCACGATGCGTTTCGTCGGCTACGACCTGACGGCGGGTGTGCGCACCGGCGGCAACACGGCCGAGGTGCTGGAAAGCGCCAGCCTCTCGCAGCTGCGCGGCACCAACCCAGCCGGACGCCCCTTCACGATCGAGCGCATCGCGATCGGCAAGGTGGCGATGCGGCCGGGCGAACGTTCGCTGGTGGCGCTGAGCCAGGATCTGACCGGTTTCGAGGCCGCGACCAGCGGCACCGACGAGCCGGCGCGCCGGCGCGCCTTCGGCGCCCTGGTCGAGGTTCTCTCCCGGCTCGACTTCAGCCTCGTGGAAATGACCAATTTCCGCGGCGCGGACGATGGCGGGCGCGGCTTCGAAATGCAGCGCTTCGCCATCGCCGGCATCACCCAGGGCAAGATCGGCTCGATCGAAATGGCCGGGATCGCCGCAGAGCAGCCGAACCAGCAGAAGACCACCATCGGCCGCTTCATGATCGAGGGTATCGACGCGACCGGCCTCTTGGCGCTCGGCAAGGACTTCGCCGAGGGCCGCTACAATCCGAGCGCGACGCCGCCGCTGACCGCCTATCCCGATGTCCGTCGCCTGCTCGCGGAGAACATCGCGGTCGTCACGGCCGGCCGGCCGGCGGGGTCCCTGCAGAAGCTCGAAGTGGACGCCGGACCGCGGGTCGGCCTGGTGCCGACCCGCCTGCGCCTGCGCGCGACCGGCTTCGAGGCCCCCGTGACCGATGCGCGCCAGCGCGCGCAGCTCGCCCCCATCGGCATCGAGGACAAGATCACCTTCTCGGCGGAAATCGACATCGAATATGCCGAAGCCGCCCGCGAGCTGCGTCTGCAGCGGCTCAACATCGACGCGGAGGATATCGGCACGCTGACGGGCAATCTCACCATCGGCGGCATCGATCGCGCCGCGGTGGAAGGCCTGCCGGGAACGGCCGCATTGCTCGGGCTTTCGGCCAAGGCCGGGCCGCTGACCCTTACCTACAAGGAGAACGGCGCGGTCGGCGCGTTCCTGTCGCATACGGCCGAACAGGCCGGTGTCGAGGAGGACGCCCTGACCGAGCAGATCAAGGCCCAGATCGCCGCCAGCGTCGCGCAGTTCATCACCGACAAGCTGCTGGTCGCCCAGATCTCCAGCGCCGCGAATACCTTCCTCGACGATCCGAAGTCGCTGACGGTGACCGCGACCCCGAAGAGCGATACGCCGCTTGCCGCCCTCGCGGTCGCCGCGCGCGGCTCGCCGCTCGCCGTGCTCAGCCTGTTCACGATCACGATCGACGCGAACAAGTAGGGTACCGCCAATTGGCGCATGGCGAAGGGGGATCCGCGTCGAAGCACGCCCCGTTCGCCGCTCGCCGCAACAAAAAGGCGGCGCCCGATGTCCCGGGCGCCGCCATTCGCTACTCGCTATCTCGCCCCTCGCCCTCAGGCAATCTTCGGATCGAGCTCGCCCTTGGCATAACGCTTGGCCATATCGGCGAGCGTGATGATCCTCTTGATCTTCGAAGCCTGGCCGGCAGTGTTGAATTCCTCCAGGCGCTGGCGGCAGAGCTTGGTCATCGCTTCCATTGCCGGCTTCAGATATTTGCGCGGATCGAACTCGCTCGGGCTCTCGGCGAGCACCTTGCGGATCTGGCCGGTCATCGCCATGCGATTGTCGGTGTCGATGTTGATCTTGCGCACGCCGTGGCGGATGCCGCGCTGGATCTCCTCCACCGGCACGCCCCAGGTCGGCTTCATCTGGCCGCCGTAGGTGTTGATGATGTCCTGCAGCTCCTGCGGCACCGACGACGAGCCGTGCATGACGAGGTGGGTCGTCGGCAGCTTGCGGTGGATTTCCTCGATGACATGCATGGCCAGGACCTTGCCGTCCGGCTTGCGCGAGAACTTGTAGGCACCGTGCGACGTGCCCATGGCGATCGCCAGGGCATCGACCTTGGTCTCCTTGACGAACTTCACGGCCTCGTCGGGATTGGTCAGCAGCTGGTCGTGGCTGAGCTTGCCCTCGGCACCGTGACCGTCTTCCTTCTCACCCTCGCCGGTCTCCAGCGAGCCGAGCACGCCGAGCTCGCCCTCGACGGAGATGCCGCCGAGATGGGCCATGTCGGTCACCGTCTTGGTGACGCCGACATTGTAGTCCCAGTCGCCGGGGGTCTTGCCGTCGGCCTTCAGCGAGCCGTCCATCATGACGGAGGTGAAACCGGCCTGGATGGCGGTCATGCAGGTCGCCGGCTCGTTGCCATGGTCGAGATGCACGCAGACCGGAATGTGCGGATAGATCTCGGTGACCGCGTCCATCATGTGCTTCAGCATGATGTCGTTGGCATAGGACCTGGCGCCGCGCGAGGCCTGGATGATCACCGGAGCGTCGACGGCGTTGGCCGCCTCCATGATCGAGAGGGCCTGCTCCATATTGTTGATGTTGAAGGCCGGCACGCCGTACTGATGCTCGGCGGCGTGGTCGAGAAGCTGGCGAAGCGTGATGCGTGCCATGGTGTTCCTCCGTCAGAATGAAGGACGCCCGGCCGGGACCGGGCGTCGCGGGACTGGTCAGCTCCGAAGCACCTCGACGCCCGGCAGGGGCTTGCCTTCGAGCCATTCGAGGAAGGCGCCGCCGGCGGTCGAGACATAGCTGAAGCGATCGGCCGCATGGGCCTGATTGAGCGCGGCCACGGTGTCGCCGCCGCCGGCGACCGACAGCAGCTTGCCCTTGGCCGTGCGCTCGGCGGCATGGCGCGCCGCCGCCACCGTGCCCTTGTCGAAGGGCGGCAGCTCGAAGGCCCCGAGCGGACCGTTCCACACCAGCGTCGCGGCATCGTCGATGGCGCCCTGGATCCGGGTGATCGACTGCGGGCCGACATCGAGGATCATGGCATCATGCGGAATGGCGTCGAGGCCATAGGCGAAGGCCGGCGCATTGGCCTGGAAATGATAGGCAATGGTGGCATCGACCGGCAGGATGATCGCGCATTTGGCGGCCTCGGCCTTCTCCATGATGCGCAGCGCCGTCTCGGCCAGATCCTTCTCGGCCAGCGACTTGCCGACCTTCACCCCTTGAGCGTGCAGGAAGGTGTTGGCCATGCCGCCGCCGATGACCAAGGCATCGACCTTGGTCACGAGGTTCTCCAGAAGGTCGATCTTGGAGGACACCTTGGCGCCACCGACCACCGCGACCACCGGCCGCTTCGGCTTGTCGAGCGCTTTCGTCAGCGCCTCCAGCTCGGCCTGCATGGTCAGCCCGGCATAGGCCGGCAGGACATGGCCGAGGCCTTCGGTCGACGCGTGGGCGCGATGCGCGGCGGAAAAGGCGTCGGCCACCCAGAGATCGCCGTTCTCGGCCAGCGCCTTGACGAAATCGGGATCGTTCTTTTCCTCGCCCTTGTGGAACCGGGTATTCTCCAGCACCAGGATCTCGCCCGGCTTGATGGCCTCGACCGCCTTGCGCGCGACCTCGCCGATGCAGTCCTCGGCAAAAGCCACCGGGCGCTTCAGGACGTGGGCGAGCGCCGGCACGACGGGCTTCAGCGACTGGCTGGGATCGACACCCTTGGGCCGGCCGAAATGGGCGAGGATGATCACCTTCGCACCGCGGTCGGCCAAGGTGACCAGGGTCGGCACGATGCGCTCCAGCCGGGTCACGTCGGTCACCTCGCCGTTCTCCATGGGAACGTTCAGGTCGACACGGACGAGGACGCGTTTGCCGCTGACATCGGCTGCGTCGAGGGTGCGGAAAGAGCTCATGGTGCAGGTCCCGAAAAAAGAGGGGCCGCCCCTTCGTCGGGACGGCCCCATGTCGCGGTTCAGATCAGCTTGGCGAGGGCAACGGCGGTATCGCTCATGCGGTTCGAGAAGCCCCACTCGTTGTCGTACCAGGACAGGATACGGACGAACTTCTCGTCCATCACCTTGGTCTGGTCGAGCGCGAAGATCGACGAATGCGGATCATGATTCATGTCGATCGAGACGTTCGGCTGATCGGTAACGCCGAGAATGCCCTTCAGCGCGCCGCGCTTGGCCGCCTTCAGGATGGCCTCGTTGATCTTCTCGACCGTGGTCTTGCGCTTGGCCATGAACTTGAAGTCGACGACCGAGACATTCGGCGTCGGCACGCGGATCGAGGTGCCGTCGAGGCGGCCCTTCAGCTCGGGAATGACGAGGCCGATCGCCTTGGCCGCGCCGGTCGAGGTCGGGATCATCGACAGCGCCGCGGCGCGGGCGCGGTAGAGATCCTTGTGCATGGTGTCCAGCGTCGGCTGGTCGCCGGTATAGGCATGGATCGTGGTCATGAAGCCCTTGTCGATGCCGACAGCCTTGTGCAGCACGGACACCACCGGGGCGAGGCAGTTGGTGGTGCAGGACGCGTTCGACACGACCACGTGATCCTTGGTCAGCTTGTCGTGGTTGACACCGTAGACCACGGTCAGGTCGGCGCCGTCGCAGGGCGCGGAAACGAGCACGCGCTTGGCGCCGGCCTTCAGATGCGCCGCGGCCTTGTCGCGGGTCGTGAAGATGCCGGTGCACTCCATGGCGACATCGACGTTCAGCGCCTTGTGCGGCAGCTCGGCCGGATCCTTGATCGCCGTCACCTTGATGCGCTTGCCGGCGACGACGATGTGGTCGCCGTCAACCGACACCTCGGCCGGAAAGCGGCCGTGCACCGAGTCGAAGCGCAGGAGGTGCGCATTGGTCTCCACCGGGCCGAGATCGTTGATGCCGACGACCTCGATATCCTTGCGCTTGCCCTCGACGATGGCGCGCAGGACATTGCGGCCGATGCGGCCGAAGCCGTTGATGAAGACGCGAACGGTCATGGAATTCTTCTCCTTGGCAGTTGGCGGGCAGCGAACGCGTCCGCCTCAATTCCTCAATCCGCACCGGACCTGATGCCCGATTGTGACTTCCCGAGGGCTTTCGGCCCCCCGAACGGATGAATCTGGCGCGGCTCAGCCGACCCGCGCCAGCGCCGCCTCGGCCACCGCCTCAGCGGTAATGCCGAAATGCCGGTAGAGTTCCTTGTACGGCGCCGAGGCGCCGAACCCGGTCATGCCGACGAAGATGCCGTCGGGGCCGATCAGCGCGTCCCAGCCCTGGCGGACCGCCGCTTCGATCGCAATCTTGACCGGCGCGTCGCCGACGACCTTGGCGCGCGCCTCGGCCGGAAGGCTCATGAACAGATCGAGCGAGGGCACCGAGACGACACGCGCGCGCACTCCCTTTTCGGCCAGCAGCTTGCGGGCGCCGACAGCGATCTCGACCTCGGAGCCGGTCGCGAACAGCGTCACCTGGGCCTTGCCGCCTTCGGCGCCGAACAGTTCGTAGGCACCCTCGGCACTGCGATTCGTCTTCACCTCGGTGCGCAGCTGCGGCAGGTTCTGGCGGGTCAGCGCCAGAACGGTCGGGCCGTCCGTGCGGTTCAAGGCGAGCTCCCAGCACTCGGCCACTTCGACAGCGTCGGCGGGACGGAACACCCGCATGTTGGGGATGGCCCTGAGCGCGGCGAGATGCTCGACCGGCTGGTGGGTCGGGCCGTCCTCGCCGAGGCCGATGGAATCATGGGTCATGACGTAGACGACGCCGGTGCCCATGAGCGCGGCGAGCCTCATGGCGGGCCGCGCATAGTCGGTGAACACCAGGAAGGTCGCCCCGTTCGGTGCGAAGCCCCCATGCAGCGCGATGCCGTTCATGGCGGCGGCCATGCCGTGCTCGCGAATGCCGTAATGGATGTAGCGGCCCTTGGGGGTCTTGGCCGAAAAGGCCACGGCCGATTTGGCCTTGGTGTTGTTGGAGCCGGTGAGGTCGGCCGAACCGGCCAGGAATTCCGGCATGGCCGGGACGATCGCCTCGATCGCGAGCTCGGACGATTTGCGCGTGGCGATGTTCTGCGGCTGGGCGATCAGCGCCTTCTTGTGGGCGGCCAGCGCCTTGGCCAGCTTGGCCGGCCGCTCGCCGCGGAGGCGACGTTCGAGCTCGGAACGCTTCTTGGCCGGCAGCGCCGCGATCCGCGCTTCCCATTCCTTGCGGGCCGCGACGCCGCGACGCCCCACCTCGCGCCAGGCGGCGAGGATGTCGGCGGGAACGTTGAACGGCTCGGGGCCGATGCCGAGCTTTTCCTTGGCCGCCTTCAACTCGTCGGCCCCCAGCGGCTCGCCATGGGCCTTGGAGGTGCCGGCCTTCTTCGGCGCGCCATAGCCGATGACCGTCTTGCAGGCGATCAGCGTCGGCTTGCTCGACTTCCTGGCGCGCTCGATCGCCGCGGCGATGGCGTCCGGATCGTGGCCGTCGATGCGTTCGGCACGCCAGCCGGCGGCCTGGAACCGTTTCACCTGGTCGACGCTGTCGGCGATCGACAGCGGGCCGTCGATGGAAATGTCGTTGTCGTCGAACAGCACGATCAGCTTGTTCAGCTTCCAGTGCCCGGCCATGGCGATCGCTTCCTGCGACACGCCTTCCATGAGGTCGCCGTCGGAAGCGATCACATAGGTATAGTGGTCGACGGCCTTCTTGCCGAATTCGGCGGCCAGCATCTTCTCGGCAAGCGCCATGCCGACCGAGGTCGCGATGCCCTGGCCAAGCGGGCCCGTGGTGGTTTCGACGCCGCGGGTGACGAAATTCTCCGGATGCCCCGGCGTCTTCGAGCCGAGCTGGCGGAACCGCTTGATCTCGTCGAGGGTCATTTCCGGCGCGCCGATCAGGTAGAGCAGCGCATAGATCAGCATCGAGCCGTGGCCGGCCGAAAGCACGAAGCGGTCGCGGTCGGCCCAGCCGGGCTCGGCGGCGTCGAATTTCAGGAACCGGCTGAACAGCACCGTCGCGATGTCGGCCGTGCCCATGGGCATGCCGGGATGGCCCGACTTGGCTTGCTCGACGGCATCCATGGCCAAGGCGCGGATCGCATTGGCCATGTGCCGGAGTTTGTCTCGCGAGGCGATTTCAGACGGCATTGGATCACGGCTCCTCGCCCCGCGCCCGACGATTTTGACCCAACGGACGCGCGGCCGGTTGAAAAAGGCCCCGAAAGATCACCATTTCGGGTGCAGGCGCGTGTCCTAGCAGCGGAGCGCCTTGAGTCAATGCCCTGCGTCAGGACAGTGCCACGCGTTTCGGCGCATTCGGCTGCTTGCTGGACCGAATGGCCGCAAAAAGCCGTTCAACCACCCTCCACGCGGCCGATTTTCTTCACAGCCGCGATCAGCCGCGCCGAATCGGCGGCGACGAACCGGGCAAAGTCCGGCGCGTCGAGATAGGCGGGCGGACTGCCGGCCTTGTCGAACACGGCCCGGACAGCGGGATCGGCCATCGTCTGGCGCATCGCCTCGCGCAGCCGCGCGAGCACCTCCGACGGCACGCCGGCCGGCGCGAACAGGCCGGCCCAGATATAGAACTCGACATCGGCATAACCGAGTTCCCTGAAGGTCGGCGTATCCGGGAAGCTTGGCACCCGCTCGGCGCCGAAATTGGCGAGCACGCGCACCGTGCCGGCCTCGACCTGCGGCTTCAGCACGCCGGGCGCCGAGGCCAGCGCATGGATGTTGCCGGAGATCAGGTCGGTCAGGGCTGGTCCCGCGCCGCGATAGGGAATGTGGTTCAGCCGGATGCCGGCATTGGTGGTAAACATTTCCATCGAGACATGCAGCGTGCCATAGGGCCCCGACGATCCATAGGGGATCAGGCCCGGACGCGCCTTGGCATCGGCGACCAGTTCGGCGACATCGCGCCAGGGCGCCTTGGCATGGACCGCCAGCACGGTCGGATCGGCCAGCACCCGGGCGACCGGCACGAGCTGATCCACCTCATACTGCACCGGCCGGCCCATCAGCCGATCCGCCTCGGGCAAGACCGCCAGCGACGACAAGGTCATCAGCAAGGTGTGACCGTCGGGCTGCGCGCGCACCACCGCCGTATTGCCGATTGCTCCGCCGGCCCCGCCCCGGTTGTCGACGACAACCGGCCGGCCGAGGATGCGCTCGAGCGACTGGGCGACCGGGCGGGCGGCCAGATCGCCCTGCCCGCCCGGCGGAAACGGCACGACCATGCGGACGGTCTGCGATGGCCAGTCGGCCTGCGCACGGGCCGCTCCGGCCCTGGCAAACAGCGGAAAACCGGCCAAGCCGGCCATGACGTGACGACGATCCATCAGGTCCCCCAACCCGTTGACGCGATCCGGCGGCCTCAGGCCACCGGGTTCTCCAGCCGGCCGATGCCGGCGATCTCGATGGCGACCACGTCGCCGGCGGCGAGATATTTCGGCGGCGAGAAGCCGATGCCGACGCCGACCGGCGTGCCGGTGGCGATCACGTCGCCGGGCTCGAGCGCGATCACGGACGAGATCGTCTCGATCAGCGTTGGAATGTCGAAGATGAGGTCGGCCACCAGCGCGTCCTGGCGCAGCTCGCCGTTGACCCAGGTCTTCAGCGTCATGCGGGCGGGATCCGCAACCGCGTCGGCGGTCAGGATCGCCGGGCCCATCGGGCAGAACGTGTCGATGCCCTTGCCGATCAGCCACTGCCGGTGCTTCTGCTGCAGCGTCCGCGCGGTGACGTCGTTGACGATCGTATAGCCGAAGACATGCTTCATCGCCTCGGCCTTGGCGATGCGCCGGCCGCCGGTGCCGATGACGACCGCGAGCTCGCCTTCGTAGTCGACCGAAGCGGTCGGATCGAGCGACCCGAGAATGGTCTCGCCGGGCCCGATGACCGCACTGGGCGGCTTCGAAAACACCACCGGCGCCTCGGGCACGATTTCCTTGGCCGTCGAGTCGAAGCCGCTGCGGGCGAATTCCTTGGCGTGCTCGTGATAGTTCTTGCCGACGCAGAAGATATTGCGGCCCGGGCGCGGGATGGGCGCCAGCAGACGCACCGTCTCGCGCGCCACCGGGGCCTCCAGATGCGCCTCGATGCCGGCACTGAGCTTGGCCCAAGCGGTAATGGCGGCCAGCATGGAGGGCGCCGCGCCGCTCGCGAGCGGCCGGACAGACGCGCCGTCCTCGCTCAAAATGGCGACACGCCGCTCGCCTTTGACTTCGATGGTCGCAAGCCGCACCGATATTCTCCTCAATCGATTGCAAGATGAGACAGGTGTTCTAGCGGGGAATGGACGACATCGCCATGGCGCAGAACGCATCGCGGCGAGGCGCCGCAGGCAGGGCGATTCGCGGCAGCGGCCGCAACGGCAGCGGACGGACAAGGCCCGCGCCGGCCCGGCCGGACAATCCGGAAGACAAGCGATATGGCGGAGTTGCGCGGGTTCCGGTCATCGACCGTTGACGCTGTTTGACCCCCTCGCGTAGGGTCGGGCAGCACATTCACGGGCGTCGTCACCGTCGCTCACGGGCACATCGCACGGCAGGTTCGCGTTTGTCATCCACGGCCGACCCTTCGCGCCTCGAGGCGGCGGCTCACCGCCTGAAGTCAGCGCTCGCCGCGCTGGAGACGGCGGTGGCACGGCGGATCGAAGGCGATCTCAGCCCCGATGCTCTCACCCTGCAGCTCAACGCGGCACAGGCCGACAGAACGCGGCTCGCCGAAGAGCTCGATCAATCGGCCGAGCGGATCGCCGCCCTCGAAGCCGCCAACCGGGACGTCGCCGCGCGTCTCGACCAGACGATGGATGCGATCCGTTCGGTCCTTGCGACCCACCAGCTTTAGACGCGGCAAGCGGGCTACGAGGCTTTGGCATGAGACCAGTCGGATCGGCACGGCCGGTGAGCGGGACGAATGGCGGCGGAGCGGCCGGCGCGTCGCCGGCGCGGCACGCGCTCCGGCCGGCACCGCGGAGACCAGAACCGGCCCCATCATGGCGGGCGCCCCGCTCCATTGCGTTTGGACCTTAAGCCCATGGCTCATGTCAACGTGACCATCAACGGCCGCCAGTTCCGCATGGCCTGCGACGACGGCCAGGAGGACCATCTGCACAACCTCGCAGCCGAGGTGAATGCCAAGGTCGAGCAGCTGAAGGGGGCCTTCGGAGAGATCGGCGATACCCGCCTCACCGTCATGGCCGCCATCATGACCGCCGACGAGGTCGTCGACATGCGCCGGCGACTGGAGAGCGCGGAAGCCGAGCTCACCGAGCTGCGCGAAAGCCGTGGGCAGCTGCAGGCGCGCGCGGAGGCACGCGAAACCTCCATCGCCAGGGCGCTGGACGAGGCCGCCGCGACCATCGAGCGTGTCGTCGGCCAGCTCAACGCCTCGCCGCGCGCGGCGAGCTGAAGCGGCGCGGCCCATGCGGCCGTAACCGCCGCTTTACCATTGCCCGCCGCGGCCTGCGGACAAGACCTGCGACATTCGCCCGGCGCTTCGGCGCCGCTGTTGCGCCGGCCGGCGCGCCCCTCTAGAGCCGGTGCGGCGGCGTGACGATTCGAGGCTCGGCGGAGTCCCGGCGACACGGTTCTCGCCTGACGGTCGACTTCGCCCCGGAGACGGCATGACCACGATGCAAGACAGCGCCACCCCTCTGGAGCTCGATCTTGTCGAGGCCGGACCGGACCAGCCGCGGCAGCCGTGGGGCGTGTTCCTCACCCGCCCCGACAAGGGCAGCCGGGTGGAACCGAAGCTCGAGGCGCGCGTGACGATGTATGCCGACCGCTCGCGTTTCTTCGTCACCTATCCGAACGGCCGCGAGGAGATCCTGTCGTCCAGCCAGTTCGTCGCGCTCGTGCTCGAATTGAAGCGCTCCGGACGTTTCCTGTTCGACCGTAAAATGCGCTGAACGGCGCCGCGCCGCCCTTGCGGGCGGTTTTGCTTGTCCCCACATGGGTTTTCATGTATTGCCCCGGTCATCTGCGGGTCGGCTTCCGGCCGAGCCCGCCGGTGTGCCGGGCGGCCAGCCGTTCCGGGACAGGCCTTTCCAGGGTTTGTTTGTTCAGCGTCCACGCCGTGGCCCCCGACGGGCTGCCGCCTCAGGACGGAGCACGTTCCGGCACCGGCCGCGGCCCGCGAACCGATATCTCACCACCGTCATCCGTACGGGCTGCGCCCACTGAGCCGATTGCGGCCAGTGTCGGACGCGATGTCAGCCCCTCGTCCGACCCGGACGGAACCGACGGCTTTTTTCAACCCGGCGCAACAACGGGCTCGAGGACAGACACGTATGGCAAGCGCCACCAGCATGAACCCCACGCGCGACGATTTCGCCGCGCTGCTCGCCGAAAGCTTCGGCAAGACCGAAATGAACGAAGGTTCCGTCGTCAAGGGAACCGTGGTCGGGATCGAAAAGGATCTCGCCATCATCGATGTCGGCCTGAAGACCGAAGGCCGCGTCGCGCTGAAGGAATTCACCGGCCCGGGCCGCGAAGGCGAGATCAAGGTCGGCGACGTCGTCGAGGTCTATCTGGAGCGCGTCGAGAATGCGCTCGGCGAAGCCGTCATCTCGCGCGACAAGGCGCGCCGCGAGGAAAGCTGGGTCAAGCTGGAAAAGGCCTTCACGGCCAATGAGAAGGTCACCGGCACGATCTTCAACACGGTCAAGGGTGGCTACACCGTCGATCTCGACGGCGCCGTGGCCTTCCTGCCGCGCAGCCAGGTCGACATCCGTCCGATCCGCGACGTCGGCCCGCTGATGAATTCGCCGCAGCCGTTCCAGATCCTGAAGATGGACCGCCGCCGCGGCAATATCGTCGTGTCGCGCCGCACCGTGCTCGAGGAAACCCGCGCCGAGCAGCGTCACGAGCTCGTGCAGAACCTCGAAGAGGGCCAGATCATCGACGGCGTGGTCAAGAACATCACCGACTACGGTGCGTTCGTCGACCTCGGCGGCATCGACGGCCTGCTGCACGTCACCGACATTGCCTGGCGCCGCGTCAACCATCCCTCGGAGGTTCTTGCGATCGGCCAGACCGTCAAGGTCAAGATCGTCAAGATCAATCACGAGACGCACCGCATCTCGCTGGGCATGAAGCAGCTGCTCGACGATCCGTGGCAGGGCATCGAGGCCAAGTACCCGATCAACGCCAAGTTCAAGGGCCGGGTCACCAACATCACCGACTACGGCGCCTTCGTGGAGCTGGAGCCGGGCATCGAGGGCCTCATCCACGTCTCCGAGATGAGCTGGACCAAGAAGAACGTCCATCCGGGCAAGATCGTCTCCACCTCGCAGGAAGTGGAAGTGTCGATCCTGGAGGTCGATTCCTCCAAGCGGCGCATCTCGCTGGGCCTCAAGCAGACCCTGCAGAATCCGTGGGAAGCCTTCGTGGAGAAGTTCCCGATCGGCTCTGTCGTCGAGGGCGAGGTCAAGAACAAGACCGAGTTCGGCCTGTTCCTCGGCCTGGAAGGGGACGTGGACGGCATGGTCCACCTCTCCGACCTCGACTGGAACCGTCCGGGCGAGCAGGTGATCGAGGAATTCAAGAAGGGCGACGTGATCCGCGCCCAGGTCCTCGACGTCGACGTGGAGAAGGAGCGCATCTCGCTCGGCCTGAAGCAGGTCGGCGGCGATCCGTTCGCTGACGCCGGCGAGCTGCGCAAGGGCCAGATCGTCACCTGCGAAGTGATCGACGTGAAGGAAGGCGGCATCGACGTGAAGCTGACCGGCACCGATCTCTCGACCTTCGTGAAGCGGTCGGAGCTCGCCCGCGACCGCGCCGACCAGCGTCCCGAGCGCTTCGCCCCCGGCGAGAAGGTCGATGCCCGCGTCGTCATGTTCGACCGCAAGGCCCGCAAGGTCCAGGTGTCGATCAAGGCGCTGGAAGTGGCCGAGGAGAAGGAAGCCATGGCCCAGTACGGCTCGGCCGACTCGGGCGCCTCGCTCGGCGACATCCTGGGCGCCGCCCTCAAGGCCCGCGGCGAAAAGAAGTAATCCGGACGGGCCCAGCCCAGCCGCCATCACCAGGCCCCGCGCGGAGCGATCCGCGCGGGGTCTTTTTTTGGCGCGCCTGCCCGCCGATCGGCCCACTGGCACGGCGCTGGCGATGCGCCGATGATCGCCCCCTGCCAGGGAGGAGACCGATGGCCGCTGAACTCAGCCAGACCTTCAACGAGCGCGTGCATGTCGCGCTGGCCGACGGCGTCGCCGACGTCCGGCTCGCCCGGCCCGACAAGCTGAATGCGCTCGATGCCGGCATGTTCGATGCGCTGGTCGCTGCCGGCGAGGCGCTGACGCGCCAGCCAGGCCTCAGGGCCGTGGTGCTCTCGGGAGAAGGCAAAGGGTTCTGCGCCGGGCTCGACATGAGCCTGTTCCAGTCGATGGCCTCGGGCGGCGGCGTGCTGGGCGACCTCAAGGCACGCAGCCACGGGCCGGCCAACCATGCCCAGCACGCGGTTCTCGTCTGGCGTTCGCTGCCCGTGCCGGTGATCGCCGCGGTGCACGGCGTCGCCCTCGGCGGCGGCCTGCAGATCGCGCTCGGCGCGGACCTGCGCTATGTCGCGCCGGATGCCCGCCTGTCGGTCCTGGAGGTCAAGTGGGGTCTGGTGCCGGACATGGCCGGAATGGCGCTGATGCGCCAACTCGCCCGCGCCGACGTGGTGCGCGAACTGACCCTCACGGGGCGGATCTTTTCGGGGACCGAGGCCTTGGCCCTCGGTTTCGCCACCGCCGTCCATGACGACCCGCATGCCGCCGCGCTCGCGACGGCGCGCGAGATCGCCGGACGAAGCCCCGATGCGGTCAGGGCCGCCAAGCGACTCCTGAACCTGTCGGACGATGCCGGCTTGGCTGCCGTGCTGCAGGCCGAGTCCGACGAGCAGAGCGCGCTGATCGGCTCGGCCAACCAGATCGAAGCCGTGCTCGCCGGGGTGGCGAAGCGACCGGCGGACTTTCGCGATCCGCCGGTCTGACCGGGCGGCGGTGCGCCCGGCCTTCGCCAACCGTCAGAGGCTCGCCATCACCCGGGCCACCGCGTTGGAATAGGCGGTGCGGGTGCAGGACGAGGCAAGGCCGCGGTTGTGCAGGGCGGCGGCGCCCATGCTCGTGCCACAGCGCTGATAGGCGATCGCCAGGTGCCGCATGCCCCATTCGAGGCCGGCGCCGCAGGAATTCAGCGCCGAGATCGGTCCGGTATAGCCAAGGCCGCGTGCGGTCGCCGGCTTGATCTGCAGCGGGCCGAGCTCGCCATGGCGGCCGACGGCCTGGCAACGCAGGCGGCTCTCGACGCGCGCAACCGCCACGGCGAAGCGCGCCGGCACCCCATGACGGGCAGCGACTTCCGCCACCCGGCGGGCGACGCCCGAGGTCATTTCGATGGTTTCGGCATTGCCGCGGACCCGCGCGGTGCGGATGGCCGGCGCTGCCGCCGCCGCGGGCTGGCGGGCGGTCGCCGTGCGGGCGGCGAACATGGCGGCCCAGGACATGTCCTGGCTGTAGACTTCACTGGCTTTGGTTGGACTGGAGATTGATGCGAAGGCTGCAATTGCTGCAAAAAAAGCCATACGAGTTGAAAGGCGGCGAATAGCCGCGCTTTTAATGATCATGATTTCTTGTTTCCCAAGTAAAAGCCGGCGTGCCTTTTTGTTGACACAAGCAGCGGCATTCCCGTCATTCAACCCTGGCGATCACTTCATTGACGCAGGGGCATGCTTTGATCTGGTACGGGACCAAGGCGGCGGCTTATATTCACAAAAATTTTGCGACGCAATAATTTTATAGCCTGACAGGAAACCGCGATTCGGGCGGCTCCTGCGGCAACGCCCAGCGCGGCCGTAGCCGGGGCGGCCGATCCGGGCTAAACACGGCCGGCCACAGGAGCTGCCGCATGTCCAACCTCAAGGTCGCCATCGTCCCGGTCACGCCATTCGAGCAGAACGCCTCGATCATCTGGGACACGGAAACGATGAAGGCGGCGATCGTCGATCCCGGCGGCGACCTGCCGCGGCTGATCGCGGCGGCGAAGGAATTGAAGGTGACGCCGGAGAAGATCCTGATCACCCATGGCCACATTGATCATGCCGGCGGCGCGGCCGAACTCGCCGAGACGCTGAAGATCCCGGTCGAAGGCCCGCATATCGGCGACAAGGCGATGCTGGAAGGCCTGCCGGCGCAAGGGCAGAAGTTCGGCATCGACGGCGTGCGCAGCCTCACTCCCGACCGCTGGCTCGCCGAGGGCGATACGGTGACCGTCGGCAATCTGAGCTTCGACGTGCTGCATGTGCCCGGCCATGCGCCGGGCCATGTCGTCTTCGTGCATCAGCCGTCCGAATTTGCCCTCGTCGGCGACACGGTGTTCCAGGGCTCGGTCGGCCGGACCGACCTTCCCGGCGGCGACCATGCGCTGCTGATCAAGGGCATCAAGGAGAAGCTGCTGCCGCTCGGCGACGACTTCGCCGTCCTGCCCGGCCACGGCCCGGCCACTACGCTCGGCCGCGAGAAGGCAAGCAATCCGTTTCTGGTCTGAGCAGGACCGAGGCCCCTTCCAGTGGCTGCGGCAAAGGCGCGCGGCCCCCGCCCAACACCGCGCGATGGCCGTCTTGCCGCCGTGATTGTGTCATCCAAGGGTTGTATCGTCAGCTGCTATCCGCAGTTCCCCTCATGTTTCCAGACATTTCTCGACATATCGATGAAACAGTACATCTGGTACTTGCCAAGGGCGGGTGCGCAGGGGTCTTTTCGCGCCAGAACACTTGATCGGAACCGTCCTTGTTTCAGACCCTCGTGACTTTCGTCCGCGATCGCATCGGCTTCAAACGCGTCGTGCTTGCCGTGTCCCTGGCCATGCTCGCCGTTGCCGTCTACGTGCTGTTCCACAAGCTGAAGAACATCAACTGGTCGAAGGTTCTGACGGCCATCACCGAGATCGGCCCGAGCACGCTGATCGTCGCCGGCCTGTTCACGGCGGCCGCCTATCTGACGCTGACGGTCTATGACTATTTCGCCACCCGCACGATCGGGCGCGACGACATCCCCTACCCGGCCTGCGCCATCGGCTCCTTCACCAGCTATTCGATCGCCCACAATCTCGGCGCCACCGTCTTCACCGCCGCCGTGGTGCGCTACCTCGTCTATTCCCGCTACAAGATCACCGCGCCCGACGTCGTGAAGATCTGCTTCATTGCCGGCCTCACCTTCTGGCTCGGCAATGCCACCGTGCTCGGGCTCGGCTTCGTGCTGGAGCCGGAGGTGGTGACGCCGGTCGTGCAGGGCTTCGGCATCGGCGGCAGCACCGTGCAGATGGTCGGCTTCGGGATCCTCGCCGCGCTCGCCGGCTGGCTCATCTTCGTCAGCCAGCCGCGCCAGTTCGGCCGCGGCGCCTGGGTGATCAAGCTGCCCAATGCCAAGCTGACGGCCCTGCAGATGGTCATCGGCATCGTCGACCTGTCCTGCTGCGCCGCCATTCTCTATGTCCTGCTCATGGCCATGCCGCATGCGCCGGAAGCGAGCTTCCAGGCCGTGGCGGTCATCTTCTGCGCCTCGATGCTGCTCGGCTTCGCCACCCACGCGCCGGGCGCGGCCGGCGCCTTCGAAGCCACCCTGCTGATTGCCCTGCCGCCGCTCGGTTTCCGACCGGAATCGGTCGTCGCCGCGTTCATCCTGTTCCGTCTCTACTATTTCATCGCCCCCTTCCTGCTGGCCCTGACGCTGCTTGCCGTGCGCGAGCTGACGAGCGGCAACCGCTCGCTCGACCATCTGAAGGAAAGCATGGCGGCGATCCGCGCAGCCGAAGCGAGCCAGGAAGCGGCCAAGCACGCCCCGAAGCCCGGGCCGGCCGAATAGGCGCCGGCGGGCAAGCCGGTAGCGGCCCCGCGCGACAGCGGCTAGAAAGGCGCAGTTCACCTGCCCTTCGAGGTCGCCATGCCCCGTATCCTGGTCTTTGCCGGATCGATCCGCTCTGGCTCGTTCAATGCGCGACTGGCCGCCCTCGCCGCCGCCGAGCTCGCGCGGCTCGATGCCGAGGTCACGCATATCTCGCTCGCCGACTATCCGATGCCGATCTATGACGGCGACCTGGAGGCCGATTCCGGCCAGCCGGACAATGCGCTGAAGCTGAAGCGCCTGTTCTGCGCCCACCAGGGCATCTTCATCGCTGGCCCGGAATACAATGCCGGCGTCACCCCGCTTCTGAAGAACACCATCGACTGGGTGAGCCGCGTGCGCGAGGCCGGTGAACCGCCGCTGGCGGCCTACCGCAACCGCGTTTTCGCGCTTGGTTCGGCCTCGCCCGGCGGCTATGCGGGGATGCGCTCGCAGATCGCCACCCGCCAGTCGCTGGAGCTCGGCTGCGGCGCCCACATGATCCCGGAAACCTGCGCGGTACCCGCCGCGCACCAGGCCTTCGACGAGGCCGGCAATCTGAAGGACGAGCGCGCCCGCGCCAGCCTGATCGCCTGCTGCAAGTCGCTGGTCGAGAAAGCGAAGGCCTACTCATGAAACTGACCAGCAACCAGGATCCGCGTACCAGGCTGTTCGTCGCCCTCGACCTGCCGGGCCTCGCCGAGGCCGAGCGGCTGGTCGAGCGGCTCGGCGACACCGTCACCCACTACAAGATCGGCTATCGGCTGGGCTATGCCGACGGCATCGCCTTCGGCCGGGCGCTGGCCGCGGCCGGCAAGACGATCTTTTTCGACCTGAAGCTGCACGACATCGACAATACGGTGCGCGAGGGCGTGGAATCGATCGCCCGGACCGGCGCACACTATCTCACCGTGCACGCCTATCCGCAGACGATGAAGGCGGCGGCGGCCGGTCGCGCCGGCTCGCATCTCAAGCTGCTGGCCGTGACCATCCTCACCTCCTGGAACGACCTCGACTGCGCCGAGGCTGGCTACGCCGGCACGGTCGAAACCCTGGTGCGCAACCGCGCCAAGCAGGCGGTCGCCTGCGGCATGGACGGCATCGTCTGCTCGGCGCAGGAGACGCGGCTGCTGCGTGTCGCGGGGATTCCCGAAACGATCGAGCTGGTCACGCCGGGCATCCGGCCGGCGGGGTCCGCGACCGGCGACCAGAAACGGGTGGTAACACCGGCCGAGGCCATTTCCGGCGGCGCGGACCGTCTCGTCGTCGGACGGCCGATCACCGCCGCCGCCGACCCTGCGGCATCGGCGCGGGCCATCCTTGACGAGATCGGCGTGGCGCTCGGCTGAACCTCATGGCATGATTGGCGCTGCCATCATGACTTGAACCCTGAGCCGGCGGCCACCATCTGGCCGACGGTGCGGACACGAGGCTATGAATGACAAGACCTGAAGACCGGCGCAGGCCGGGCCGTTTCCCAACGACCTTGACCGGCATTGTCGGACTGATCGGCGGTGCCTTCCTTGCGATCTTCATGTTCATCCAGCTCCGCTCGGCCTGGAACAACGGCGTGGTGCTGATCGGGCCCGCGGGGCCGAATGCATGGGATCTCGACTACGAGATCGAGCCGCTGAGCTATATCGTCGCCATGGCGGCGCTCTATCCCGCCGCCATCGTCTGCGGCGTCGGCATCGCGCTGGCCAGTTGGCTTCTGCTCACCGGCAACCGCAAGGACGTGCGGCGCGACGAGTGAGCGTCCGCCTCATCCGCCACGGCGCGCGGCCTTGAGCGTCTGATAGATGCGGCTCATCGCCGCCTCCACCTGTGCGGCCTCTTCCGGTGGACCACCGGCCATCATCGTGTCGAGGATGCCGGCATGGGCCGCCAAGGCCCGCTCCGCCAGCGCCGCGCCGGCCTCGGTCAATCCCAGGCGCCGGACGCGACCATCGGCCGCGTCCTTCCCGCGCAGCACGAAGCCCCGCCGCTCCAGGTCGGGCAAGGTCATGCTGACCGCGCTCTTGCCGACCAGCAGCCGCTCCACCAGTTCGCTTTGCGTCAGCCCGGGATGGCGCGCGAGATTGGCGAGAATGTCGTATTGCGACAGGCTGAGGCCGAGCGGCTCGAGCGCTCCCGCCATGGCCGCCTCGCAGGCGCGATGCGCCCGGATCACCGCGAGCCAGGAGGCAAATCCCGGAACGTCCCAGGGGCGCCGCGGGGCACCACCTTGCCTTTCGTTCAGCGTTGAACTATTTTGTTCAGACATGAACTAATTCTAGCCCGGCGCCCCGGCCCGGGAAAGAGGCACCATGAAGCGACTGGCCCTGACCGCCATGCGGACCGGCTTTCAGCTCGGCAGCGCCGTCGCGCCGCGCACCACCGGGCGGATCGCGCTCGGACTGTTCCGCCGCCCTTTCGATCCCATGGGCCCCAATCCGCGCAAGGCGCAGGTGATCGAGGCCGGCCGGGCCCGCTTCGCGGCAGCCGAGAGCCACCGCATCCGCCATGGCAGCGGCCATGTCCAGGCCTATCGTTTCCTGCCCGATCCGGCGCTGGACCGCGGCCAGACGATCGGTCTTGTCCATGGCTGGGCGAACCAGGCCTATTTCATGCGCGCCTTCATCGATGGCCTGACCGCGGCCGGCTTCCGCGTTGTGGCGCTCGACCTGCCCGCCCACGGCGATTCGACCGGCCGCGAAACCGATCCGCTCGACGGCGCCCGCGCGCTGCAGGCGGTCGCGACGGCGCTCGGCCCCTTCGACGGCCTGGTCGGCTATTCCTTCGGCGGCTCCGTCACCGCCTTCGCGGTCGAAGGACGACGGCCGCTGACGGCCGGCCTTGCCGTCAAGCGCCTCGCATTCGTCTCCGCTCCCGATGCGATCGTCGACATCACCCGCCGCTTCGGCGCCCTGACGGGGCTCGGCAAGGCCGCGCAGTCGGCATTCGAACAGGTCCTGACCAAGCGCAGCGGCCGTTCGATCGACGAACTCAACGTCTCCAGGATCATCGCGAAGCTCGACCTGCCGATCCTGATCGTGCACGCCCGGGACGACCGCGAAATCCCCTTCAGCGATGCCGAAGCCCTGGCACGGGCAAACGCGATGACCCGCTTCCTGCCGGTCGACGGACTCGGACATCGCCGCATCCTCTATGCGCCCGAAGTCGTCGCGGCCGTCTCCGACTTCATGCAAGGCCTGGAAAATCCTCGCTTTCCGCAGTGATCGGCGGCGCTTTCGGCAAGCCCGTGGCAAAGCTGTCGCACGGGTGCGGCGCGGCTTGCGCTTGCGCCGGGCTGTCCGCGGGGCTACCTGAACGACAGCCGGGCGGCGACGCCCAAGTTTCAGCGAGACGTCTTTCGACGAGACTTCGGAGCCCGCCATGCCGCTCGACACCGACGCCGTGCTCGATCGCCGCCAGTTGCGCCGCAAGCTGACCTTCTGGCGTGTGGCGGCCGGCCTGGTTGCGATCGCCGGGCTGGCTGCCGTCGGCTTCTTCGGCGCCCGCAGCGCCGGCTATTTTTCCGCCCGTCATGTCGCCCGCATCGAGGTGAAGGGGCTGATCACCCAGAACGACGAGATGCGTCGGATGATCGAAGCGATCGGGCGCGACGACAATGTCCGCGCGCTGGTGGTGAACATCGACTCGCCCGGCGGCACCGTGGCCGGATCCGAGGCGCTCTATCGCGCGTTGCGCGAGGTTGCCGCCAAGAAGCCGACCGTCGCGGTGGTCGACGGCATGGCGGCATCCGGCGGCTATATCGCCGCGATCGCCACCGATCACATCGTATCCCGCGAGACCTCGATCACCGGCTCGATCGGCGTCATCGTGCAGTTTCCCAATGTCGTACAGCTGCTGCAGAATGTCGGCGTAAAGGTCGAAGCGGTCCGCTCGACGCCGCTGAAGGCGACCCCGAGCGGGCTGGAGCCGACGAGCCCGGAAGCACTGGCGGCGCTACGAGAAATCGTCACCGACAGCTATCAGTGGTTCCAGCGCCTCGTGAAGGAGCGCCGCGGCCTCGACGACGAACAGCTGCGCCTGGCGTCCGACGGACGGGCCTTTTCCGGTGTCCGCGCCCGCCAGATGCGGCTGATCGACACGATCGGCGGCGAGCCGGAAGCCCGCGGCTGGCTGGCCGACCGCGGCGTATCGCGCGACCTCGCCATCCGCACCTACCGGCCCGCACGCCGCGGCTCGCTGCCCTTCGTCAATGCCGTCGCGGCGGCCGTGGTCGACGCCGTCGGCCTCAGCGACCTGGGCGAACGGCTGCGCGCCTCGGCCATCGTGGCCGGCATCGAACGCTCGGCGCTTGACGGCCTCCTGGTCGTCTGGCAGCCTCCAACCCCATGATCCATTTCATGAAATTCAACCGGGGACGTGCCTTGCGCGCGCATCGTCGATGATCAAGTCCGAACTCGTGCAGAAAATTGCCGAGCAGAACCCGCAGCTCTACCAGCGCGATGTCGAGAACATCGTCAATGCGATCCTCGACGAGATCGTGTCGGCGCTGGCGCGCGGCGACCGGGTCGAGTTGCGCGGCTTCGGGGCTTTTTCGGTGAAAGCCCGCGCCGCCCGGGTCGGTCGCAATCCGCGCACCGGTGCACATGTGGCGGTCGAGGACAAGGTCGTGCCCTTCTTCAAGACGGGCAAGGAAATGCGCGAGCGGCTGAACCGGGTTTAGCCGTGGAACCGGCTGAAAGGCGTCCGGCATGATCAAGAGCATCGTCAACTGGCTGGTCCTGGTGCCCGTCGCCATCGTCGTGGTGGTGCTGGCCGTGGCCAACCGGACGCCGGTCACTTTTTCGCTCGATCCGTTCTCGCGCGACATGGCGGCTGCGGCCGTGACCGTGCCGCTGTTCGTGCTGGTTCTGGCCGCCGTCGCGCTCGGCGTGCTCATCGGCGGCATCGTCTCCTGGTTCAAGCACAGCCCGCAGCGCCGGCTGGCCCGCAAGGCCGAGGCCGACCTCGCCGCCGCGCGGGCCGAGATCGAACGCCTGCGCGCGGAGATCGCCCGGGCCGGCGGGACACCGCCCGTCTCGCACGGCGGTCCCCTTTCCTTCTTCGGCCGCCCGGCCGCGTGAGCTGACATGCGCATCATTTCTGCCGCCGACATTGCCGGCCTCCTCACCCATTCCGCGCTGGTCGATGCCCTCGGCGAGGCCTTCCGCACGGAGATCAGCGTACCGCTGCGCCACCATCACCGCATTCCGCAGGCCGACGGCTCGCCCGAGGCCATGCTGCTTCTGATGCCGGCCTGGACGGCGAGTGCCGGGCGGCAGTTCGTCGGCACCAAGATCGTTTCGGTCTACCCGGGCAACGGCGCCCGCAACCTGCCGGCGATCTACGGCAGCTACATCCTGTCGAGCGGGGAGACCGGCGCGCCGCTCGCCGTGCTCGACGGCACCGAGCTGACCGCCTGGCGCACCGCCTGCGCCAGCGCCCTCGCCGCGCGCTCGCTTGCCCGCAAGGATGCTGTCCGGCACGTGATGGTCGGCGCCGGCGCGCTCGCCCCGCATCTCATCCGCGCCCATGCCGCGGTTCGGCCGATCCGCCATGTCGCGGTGTGGAATCGCTCGCGCGAACGCGCGGCTCACCTCGTCGAAGGGCTGAAAGGCACCCTGCCGGGCGTCACCCTCACCGTTGCGAGCGATCTCGAAGGAGCCGTGCGCGAAGCCGATATCGTCTCCTGCGCGACCATTGCGACCAATCCGGTCGTTTCCGGCGACTGGCTGAAACCGGGAGCGCATCTCGATCTCGTCGGCGGCTACACCCCGTCCATGCGCGAGACGGACGATGCGGCGGTCCAGCGCGCCAGCCTGTTCGTCGACACCCGCACCGGTGGCCTCCACGAGGCCGGCGACATTGTCGACCCGATCCGGCGCGGCGTGATCACCGAGGCCGACGTCAAGGCCGACCTGTTCGATCTCTGCCGCGGCAAGCATCCCGGCCGCGGCGCCGACGACGAGATCACCCTGTTCAAGTCCGTCGGCACGGCGCTCGAAGATCTTGCCGCCGCCATGCTGGTCTGGCGCTCACTCGACCGCTGAACGATGAGCGCGCGCGGCCGCATGTGCTATAGGGGCAAGGGCCCGGCCGGCCGCCAGCCGCGGCCTTTGCGGCTTGCCAGATGCCGGCGCCCCGGCTATGCGGCTGTCTCGATGACGCCGACCGACGACCCGACCGCGGATCATCCGGCCATGCCCATGCCTTGCGGCAGGGACTGGCGGCCGATCCGCCGATCGCCTGCCCCGGGAGCCTGAGATGCGCCGTATCGTCGTCACTGGACAGGGCCTCGTTTCGCCGCTCGGCTGCGGCGTCGATCTCGCCTGGTCGCGCCTCACGGCCGGCCGCTCGGGAATTCGCGCGCTGCCGGAGGCGATCGCGGCCCAGTTGCCGGCCAAGATCGCCGGCCTGGTTCCGGACCGCCAGCAGGATCCCGAGGGCGGATTCGACCCGGACCGCGCGGCGCCGCCCAAGGACCAGCGCAAGATGGATCGCTTCATCCTGTTCTCGCTGCTAGCGGCGGAAGAAGCGATCAATCAGGCCGGCTGGGTCGCCGAAACGCCGGCTCAGCAGCATCGCACCGCGACCATCATCGCCTCCGGCATCGGCGGCTTCCCCGCCATGGTCGAAGCGGTCCGGACCGTCGACACGCGCGGCGTGCGCCGGCTCTCGCCGTTCACCGTGCCCTCCTTCCTGGTCAATCTCGCTGCCGGCCAGGTTTCGATCCGCCATGGCTTCAAGGGACCGCTGGGCGCGCCGGTGACCGCCTGCGCGGCCAGCGTCCAGGCGATCGGCGATGCCGCACGCATGATCCGCGCGGGCGAGGCCGACATCGCCCTGTGCGGCGGCAGTGAAGCCTGCGTCGACGTGGTCAGCCTCGGCAGCTTCGCCGCCGCGCGGGCGCTCTCGACCAGCTTCAACGACACACCGGAGCTTGCCTCGCGCCCGTTCGACAGCGACCGCGACGGTTTCGTCATGGGCGAAGGCGCGGGCATGCTGGTCATCGAGGCTCTCGATCACGCCCTTGCGCGCGGCGCGACGCCGATCGCCGAACTCGTCGGCTACGGCACGTCGGCCGACGCCTATCACATCACCTCCGGCCCGGAGGACGGCGACGGTGCCCGCCGCTCGATGGAGGCTGCGCTGGCGCAGGCGGGCCTCACGCCCGCCGACATCCAGCACCTCAACGCCCATGCCACCTCCACGCCGGTTGGCGACCAGGGCGAACTCGAAGCCATCAAGACCCTGTTCGGCCGCGACAAGCGCGTGGCGGTCACCTCGACCAAGTCGGCGACCGGCCACCTGCTCGGCGCGGCCGGCGGGCTGGAGGCGATCTTCACCATTCAAGCCCTGCGCACCCAGACGGTGCCGCCGACCCTCAACCTCCACAATCCCGATCCGGCCGCGGAAGGCGTCGACCTCGTCGCCCGCACCGCCCGCCCCATGGCGCTCACCCATGCCATGTCGAACGGCTTCGGTTTCGGCGGCGTCAATGCCAGCGTGATCTTCAAGCGCTGGGCGTGAGCCGCGGGCGGGACCGGCCCCCGCGAGGAGCCGACGCCCGCGCCTGGGGCACTGGCGCGCGCTCGCGGCAGTCTCTAAATAGCCGCATGCCCTTGCTGGTGAAGATCTGCGGGATCACGACGATGCCCGCCATGGAAACGGCGCTCGACGCCGGCGCCGACATGGTCGGGCTGGTGTTTTTCGAGAAGAGCCCGCGCAATGTCTCGCTCGCGACCGCCTGCACCCTGTCGGGCCGCACCTGCGGGCGGGCCGGCGTCGTGGCGCTGACCGTCGATCCGAGCGACGATTTCCTCGCCGACGTGATGGCCAATCTCAAGCCGGACCTCATTCAGCTTCACGGCGCCGAAACGCCCGAACGGGTCGCCGACATCAGGCAGCGCTTCAAGGTCCGCGCGATGAAGGCCATCGGCGTCGCCGAAACCGCCGATCTCGCGCCCGTGCCGGCCTATGCCGCGGTTTCGGAGCTGATCCTGCTCGACGCCAAGCCGCCGAAGAGCGAAACTGCCCTGCCCGGCGGCAACGGCCTGACATTCGACTGGCGCCTGGTCGCCGGCCTTGACCCCGGACGCCCGGTCATGCTTTCCGGTGGCCTCGATCCCGCGAACGTCGCCGATGCGATCAAGCTGACCCGTCTTGGCGGCGTGGACGTCTCGTCCGGCGTGGAAAGCGCCCCCGGCGTCAAGGATCCGGTGAAGATCAGGGCCTTCGTGGCCGCCGCACGCCAGGCCGCGGCCGAGATGGCGGCCGGCGCAGGAGACAAGCGATGAACAGCCAAGTCAAACCGAATTCCTACCGGTCCGGTCCCGACGACCGCGGGCGGTTCGGCGATTACGGCGGCCGCTTCGTCGCGGAAACGCTGATGCCGCTGATCCTGAACCTCGAAAAGGCCTATGCCGAGGCCAAGGCCGATCCGGCCTTCGCGGCCGAGATGTCCGGCTACCTCAAGCACTATGTCGGCCGGCCGAGCCCGCTCTATTTCGCCGAGCGCCTGAGTGAGCACCTCGGCGGCGCGCGCATTTACCTCAAGCGCGAGGAGCTGAACCATACCGGCTCGCACAAGGTCAACAATGTGCTGGGCCAGATCATGCTGGCGCGCCGGATGGGCAAGAAGCGCATCATCGCCGAGACCGGCGCCGGTCAGCACGGCGTTGCGACCGCGACGCTGTGCGCCCGCTTCGGCCTGCAATGCGTCGTCTATATGGGCGCTGTCGACGTCGAGCGGCAGGCCCCCAACGTGTTCCGCATGAAGATGCTGGGCGCGGAGGTCGTGCCGGTCCAGTCGGGCGCCCGCACGCTCAAGGACGCGATGAACGAGGCTCTGCGCGACTGGGTCACCAATGTCGGCGACACCTTCTACTGCATCGGCACCGTCGCCGGCCCGCACCCCTATCCCGGCATGGTGCGCGACTTCCAGTCGATCATCGGCAACGAGACGCGCAGCCAGATGCAGGAGGCCGAAGGGCGGCTGCCCGACAGCCTCATCGCCTGCATCGGCGGCGGCTCCAACGCGATCGGCCTGTTCCATCCCTTCCTCGACGACCCCGGCGTCGAGATCTACGGCGTGGAAGCGGCCGGGCACGGCCTGACCAAGCTGCACGCGGCATCGATCGCCGGCGGCCGGCCCGGCGTGCTGCACGGCAACCGCACCTATCTGCTGATGGACGAGGACGGCCAGATCCAGGAGGCTCATTCCATCTCCGCCGGGCTCGACTATCCCGGCATCGGGCCTGAACATGCCTGGCTCAACGATACCGGGCGCGTCACCTATCTCTCGGCGACCGACGACGAGGCGCTCGCCGCCTTCCAGCTGCTGTCGAAGATCGAAGGCATCATCCCCGCGCTCGAATCGGCCCATGCGCTCGCCAAGGTCGCCGAGCTCGCCCCGCAAAAGCCCCGCGACCACCTGATGGTCGTCAATCTCTCCGGTCGCGGCGACAAGGACGTCCCGCAGGTCGCCGAAATTCTGGGAACCAAGCTGTGAGCACCCGCCTCGACACCCGCTTCGCCGATCTCGCGCGCGAAGGCCGCGCCGGCCTCGTCACCTATGTGATGGCCGGCGATCCGGACCGCGAAAGCGCGCGCTCCATCCTCAAGGCCCTGCCGGGGGCCGGCGCCGACGTGATCGAATTCGGCATGCCCTTCACCGATCCGATGGCCGATGGCCCCGCCGTGCAGGCCGCCGGCCTGCGTTCACTCGCCGGTGGCCAGACGCTGAAGAAGACGCTCGAGGACATCGCCTGGTTCCGCCAGGGCGACCAGACGACCCCGATCGTGCTGATGGGCTACTACAATCCGATCTATATCTACGGCGTCGAGGCCTTTCTCGCCGATGCCAGGGCTGCCGGCATCGACGGCCTGATCGTCGTCGACCTGCCGCCGGAAGAAGATGACGAGCTCTGCCTGCCCGCGTTGAAGGCCGGCCTCAACTTCATCCGGCTGGCGACCCCGACGACCGACGACAAGCGCCTGCCGACCGTGCTGAACAACACGTCGGGCTTCGTCTACTACGTCTCGATCACCGGCATTACAGGCATGGCGACGCCGAACTTCGACCAGACGGCGCAGGCCGTCGCCCGGATCAAGCGCCATACCGCACTGCCCGTGGCGGTCGGCTTCGGCGTCAAGAATGCCGACCATGCCGCGGCGGTCGCCCGGAGCGCCGATGCCGTGGTCGTCGGCTCGGCCATCGTCGATACCGTCAAGGCCTCGCTCGACGGCTCCGGCAAGGCGGGACCGCGGACCACCGAGGCCGTCGCCGAGCTCGTCGCGGCGCTGGCCGCCGGCGTGCGCGGCGCCCGGCGCGCCGCCGAATAGCCGCAGCCGGAAGCGGCGCCGCCTCGCGGACGCCGCACCGCCCTCCTATATTGGTGCCGCCCACCGCCCGTGGCGGCCGTCTGGCCGGAACAACAAGGTATCGGACCCTGCCATGAACTGGATCACCGACGTCCTTCCCCCCAAGATCCGCTCCTTCCTGAAGCGCGATACGCCGGAAAACCTCTGGATCAAGTGCCCGGAAACCGGCCAGATGGTGTTTCACAAGGACCTGGAGAGCAATCTCTTCGTCATCCCGGGCTCGGGCGTTCATATGCGCATGGGCTCGACGGCGCGGCTGAAGTCGGTCTTCGACAATGGCACTTGGTTCGACGTGCCGCTGCCCGAGGTCGCGCTCGATCCGTTGAAGTTCCGCGACGAGAAACGCTACGTCGACCGCATCAAGGATGCCCGGGCGAAGACCGGCATGAACGATGCGATCAAGGTCGGCTACGGCAAGCTCGAAGGCCTCGCGGTCACGGTCGCCGTGCAGGACATGGACTTCATGGCCGGCTCGCTCGGCACCGCTGCAGGCGAAGCCATCGTCAAGGGCATGATGACCGCCGTCGAGAAGAACACGCCCTTCATCATCTTCACCGCGTCGGGCGGCGCGCGCATGCAGGAAGGCATCCTGTCGCTGATGCAGATGCCGCGCACGACGGTGGCGGTGCAGGCGCTGCGCGACGCCAGGCTCCCCTATATCGTGGTCCTGACCAATCCGACCACCGGCGGCGTGACCGCGAGCTATGCCATGCTCGGCGACGTGCATCTCGCAGAGCCCGGCGCGCTGATCGGCTTCGCCGGTCCGCGCGTGATCGAGCAGACCATCCGCGAGAAGCTGCCCGAAGGCTTCCAGCGCTCGGAATATCTCAAGGATCACGGCATGGTGGACATGGTCGTTCACCGGCACGACCTGCGCGCAACGCTCGCCCGCCTCTGCCGGGTCCTGACCAAGACGGCGCCCGCCGGCGAAGCCGAGGCCGCCTGACATGATTGCCGTCGCCGGAGCGCGCCAGCAGAGCGCCGGCGGCTGAACTCCAGTCCGTCCAGGACGGCGCAATCCGGCCCGCGAGCATGTCCGCCATGACCCCCATCGACGCCATCCTGGAACGGCTGACCAAGCTGCATCCGAAGCTGATCGACATGTCGCTCGACCGGATGCACCGCGTGCTGAAGGCGCTCGGCAATCCCGAACAGCACCTGCCGCCGGTGATTCACGTGGCCGGCACCAACGGCAAGGGATCGACCACTGCCTTCGCCCGCGCCCTGCTCGAGGCCTCCGGGCGCACGGTGCATGTCTATACCTCGCCGCATCTGGTGCGCTTTCACGAGCGCTACCGCATCGGTCGCCCGAGCGGGGGGCGGATCGTCGACGACGAGACGCTCGCCGCGGTCCTGCTGGAGGTCGAGCGGCTGAACGGCGGCGAGCCGATCACCCAGTTCGAGATCACCGCTGCCGCCGGCTTTCTCCTGTTCGCGCGCAATCCGGCCGATGCCGTGATCCTCGAGGTCGGTATGGGCGGCCGGCTCGACGCGACCAATGTCATCACCCGGCCGGCCGTCACCGTCATCACCCCCGTCTCGATGGACCATGCCGACTATCTCGGCGACACCGTCGCCAAGATTGCGGGCGAGAAGGCGGGCATCCTGAAACGTGGCCGGCCCTGCGTCGTGGCGCGGCAGACACCGGAAGCGCTCGCCGTCATCGAAGCCATGGCGGCGAGCCAGCGTGCCAGGCTCCTGGTCTCCGGCCTCGACTGGGTCTCGCGCGAGGAGAACGGCCGGTTCGTCTACCAGGACGAGGACGGCCTGATCGATGCCGCCCCGCCGAAGCTGATCGGCGCCCACCAGTTCGAAAACGCCGGCACGGCGATCGCCGCGGTGAAGACCGCGGGCTTCTCGCTCAACGCAGCGGACATCGAGCGCGGCCTGACCACCGTGGAATGGCCGGCGCGGCTGCAGAATCTGACCAAGGGCCGGATCGCCAAGGCCCTGCCGGCGCAGTGCGAGGTCTGGCTCGACGGCGGCCACAATCCCGGCGGCGGCGAGGTGCTGAGCGAAGCGGTCCGGCGGATGGCCGCCCGCGATCCCCGGCCGCTGGTGATGATCATCGGCATGATGTCGACCAAGGACCCGCGCGGCTTCCTGGCGCACTTCACCGGGCTGAACCCCACAGTGTTCACCGTGCCGTTCAGCCATCCGGCTGCGCTGACGGCCGACGATCTTGCCGCGGCGGCCCGCTCGATCGGGCTCGACGCCACTGCGACCGGCAGCCTCGCCGAGGCGCTGGCCGCCGCATCGGCGCTTCCCTCCGGTCCCCTGCCGCCGCGGGTCCTGATCACCGGCTCGCTCTATCTCGCCGGCGATGTCCTCGCCGAGGATGGCTGGCAACCGCACTGACGGCCGGCCCGATGCCGGCATGCCCATGGTCGCGACGGGCCTCCCACGAAAAGTGCTGGAAACAAAGGACCATTACCCGGTGCTGGCCTTTGCGCCGCAGATGACGGCACACGGAACGGGAGGTGAAGCATGACATGGCTCAGCCGCTGGAGCGCTCTGGTTATCGCGGCCATCGTCATGGCGGCAGGACCGGCCCGTACCGAGGTCTCGCCCGGCGCGGTCTCGGGTTTCAATGCGAATTATGCAGCGTTCGAAGCCCTGCTCGCCGAGACGCGCGCACGGGGTACGCTACCGCGCCTTGCAGTGCCACGGGAGGCTGAGGTCCTGAACCGCCTGTGGGACGTCGGCATGCTGTTTGGCCGCCCGCCTTATACGCTCGCCGATCTTTCACCCCTGCTCGACGTCATGGACAAGCAGCATGTGGTCCTGCGGACCTATCTTACCCACGCCAGCGATCCCGCGGCCCGCCCCAATCTCGCCGCCAATTTCGTGACCTTCCAGGATGAAGTGGCCCAGGCCCTTGCCGCGCAGATCAATGGCTGGGGTGCGGTCATTGCCGCACGCGGTGACATGGTGCGCTACCCCTCGCCCGAAACCCTCGCACCCGACGACCAGACCAAGCTCAGGGACTTCCGCGACAGCGTCCTCGAAGTGATCGGCCGTGCGGCCCTGCTGCTGCGGGTGCCGGAGATCCGGCCGGCGGCCCAGGTGACGATCGCGACGGCACTTGGCGACAACGCCGATGCGATTGCCGGGCTCATGACCCGCCGCAACCGTGTCATGCTGGCGACGGCGATGGAAACCGCGCTGCCGTCGCTGCCGGCGGAGGCGCAAAGGCCCGCGAAGCTCTTGATGGCGGCGGCGCGCGAAAGTCCCTGCCGCGGGCTATGCGCGCTCGACTGACGGAGCGAGGGCCGCATCCATCCGCTGCAACCAGAGGTGGCTGGACCTTCCGGGGCGATGCCGGCACCGTCCGACGCGGCCCCCGTCGCGCCGGTCCGCGCAAGGGGACGATTTGCCGGAGGATGAAAGCGCATGGCCCGACGGGTTGCGATCGCTTTTCTTGCCGCCGCGATGACCGCCTTCGCGACCGGTGCCGCGACGCGGGCCGAGGTACCGCCATCTGCCCCGGCCGAGCTCGCCGCCGCCTCGGCCGCCTTCGACACCCTGGTGCGTGAAGCGCGCCAGCGCGACACCCTGCCGCGCCTGTCGGTTGCGGGCGATGCCGCCATTCTCCAGCGCCTCTGGGACGCCGATGCCCTGCTCGGCCGGCCTCCCTATGCGGCCGCCGACGTGCCAAGGCTTCTCGCCATCGTCGAGCGGCAGAGCAGAATCATCAAGACCTACGCCCTGTTCAGCGCCGATCCGGCGGCCGCGCCCGATACCGCACGCAACGTGGCGACATTCCAGGATGAAATTACACGCGCGCAGGCCTTTCTCATCATGGTCTTCGGGGCCGCCGCTCCGGCCTTGAACGACCTCGTCAGCCGTCTTCCGCCCGGCCAGTTCGACGAAACGCGCAAACAGGGCCTGCGCCAGATGCGGCTTGGCATTCTCGAATATGTCAGCGGCATCGTCCTCGCCCTGCGGAGTCCCGCCCTGTCGCCGGCGAACCGGCAGCGCGTCACCCAGGCCTTCGCCGACAATGCGGTGGCTCTCGCTGCTCTCGTGAGCGGCGACGACCGGGTGGCCCTGAGCGCGGCGATGATAACGGCCCTCCCCGCGCTGACGGGGGAAGCCCAGGCATCGGCCAAACGGTTCATCGCTGCGATGCAGGAGACCCCATGCGAGGGGCTGTGCGCGCTCCGTTAGCCGCTTGCAGGGCGCCTGCGCGCCGCCGCCAGCAGCACGACCGCGATCATCCCGGCGAGCCCGGCGCATAGCATCGCCATCTGGAAGCCACCGGCGACCGCGGCTTCCGCCATGGCCTGGAAGCGGCCGGGGTCGACGGCGAGGCCCGCGGCAACCTCGTGGCGGACGAGCGCGAGGTTGGCCACATGAGCCGCATCGGCAATGCCGGCACGCTCAAGCGTCGCTGTCAGAAGCCCGACGGCCTTCAGCGTCATGACCGTGCCCAGCAGGGCGACCCCAATGGTCATGCCGGCCTGGCGCAGCGCGTTCATGGTGGCCGACGCCATCCCGGAGCGCCGGCGGGGCACCGATAGCATGATCATCGCGCCGGTGGCCGGCACGGCGAGCCCCATGCCGACGCCGAGCCCCGCCAGCAGCAGCGCGAGCACGAGATACGGCGTGACTTCCGTGATGGTCGCCATGCCCAGCATGGCGAACCCGACCAGGGCATAGCCGAGCATCATCAGCCGGGCGACGCCGTGGCGCGCCGCGAGCCGGCCGAACAGGGCGGAGACGCCGGCCATCAGGACGAATTGCGGCGCCATGGCCCAGCCGGCGCCGGTCGCGCTCCAGCCCTGGGCGCGCTGCAGCAGCAGCGAGATGAAGAACAGGCTGCTGTAGCCGGCGAATCCGAGGATGAACGAGGCGACATTGGTGGCGGCGAAGGCCGGGTCGCGGAACAGATCGAGCGGCAGGAGCGGCCTTGCCGCCCGCGTCTCGACCGCGACGAACCCCATGAAGGCCAAGAGGCCCGCCGTGAGGGCGACCCATGTGGCCGTGCCGGTCCAGCCGGCGCTGCCGGCGGTGATCAGGCCGTAGGTCACGAAGCCGAGCACGGCCATGCTGAGCACCTGCCCGGCCGGATCAAGGGCGGCATGGTCGGGGTCGGCACTCTCGGCAATGCCGGCAAGGCCGCAGCCAAACGCGACGAAGCCCAGCGGCAGGTTGATGAGGAAGATGCTCGGCCAGCCCCAGTGGTCGACGAGAAGCCCGCCGAGGATCGGGCCCAGAACCAGCGAGATCGCGCTGAACGAGGACCAGCCGCCAATGACGTGCGCCCGCTCGGCAGGCTCCGGAAAGGCCTGCGTCAGGATCGACAGCGCGCCCGGAATGAGGAAGGCGCCGGCAATCCCCTGGATCGCGCAGCCGGCCACCAGCACCAGGAGGTTCGGGGCGGCCGCGCAGACCGCCGAGCCGGCCATGAAGATGACGACGCCCGCGAGCCATGCGCGCTTGCGACCATAGCGATCGCCGATCGGTCCGGCCGACAGCATGAAGGCGGACAGGCACAGGGCATAGGCGCCGACCACCCATTGCAGGCCGGCGAGGTCGGTATGCAGCGCGGTCTGGATCGATGGCAGGGCGACGCTGACGATCGAAATGTCGAGCGCCGCCATGAACGTGCCGAGATAGACGGCGGCGACCAGCAGGAAGCGGTTGGATTGGGTCATGACGGCTCTGCGAGAAGGGTAACGAGCCGCTTGAATAGATACTGACCGACCGTCAGTCAATTGATCCGATGTAGTTGAGATCAATTATAAATCATGGCACCAAGGGCGGTGCGCTCGACAAGGCCGGGCGCGATGACGGAGTGGCGATGATCAGGCAGAATCGGGGGATGAAGCGCGACAGGGCCACGGCCGTTCCACGCACCAAGCCGGCCGAGGAGCGGCGCGACGACCTGATGGACGCGGCCGCACGGCTGTTCATCGCACAGGGCGTGGAGGCGACGACCGTCGACGACATCGTCGCGGCGGCGGGAGTCGCCAAGGGTACCTATTATCACTACTTCCCAGCGAAGACGGATGTCGTGCTCGCCCTGCGCGACCGGTTCACCGCAGGGTTTCTCAGCCGTATCGCAGGGGCCCTCGCAGCCGCGCCCGCGGAGCCTGCGGATGCGCGGCTGACGGCCTGGATCCGGGCCGCGGTTGCAACCTATCTCGACAATGTCGCCCTGCACGACGTCGTGTTTCACGACTTTCGCCATGACAACCGGCGCTCGCGCGAGAAGGACGCCGTGCTGGAGCAGTTGCAGGCCGTGCTGATGGCCGGCCAGGATGCCGGCTCCTGGCGGCTCGGCGACGCGCGCGCCGCCGCCATCGTCCTGTTCGAAGGCATGCATGGCGTCGTGGACGATGCCATCGCACGCGCAGCCGCCGAACACCGACCCGTCGATCGCGCCGCCATAGCCGAGACGCTCGCCGGCCTGTTCCTGCCCATGCTCGGACAGCCGGATCCTGGCAGGCCCCACCCCTGACTCGACGGCCTTGCGCAAGAACCGGACGCGTGCGCTGATCCCGCCATGCGCCCATCCCTCGTTCCCATCCTGCTGCTTGCCGTGCTGTCGCCGGCGAAGGCCGTCGAGCCCTTCACATCCCAGGAGTTGGCCGCCATCGACCGCCTGTGTCGAACGACGGCCGCCCTGCCGCCCTCCCCGCTGGCCATCGAGGTCGCGGCGACCGCCGTGCGCGAGCACGAGGCTTTCGGCGGTCACGTCATCGATCGCGACGGCCGCTTCCTGCGTTTCGGCGCCGTCGAAGCCGAGGCCTTCCGGAACGACCCTGCGGGCCACGGCGCGCCCTGGCGCCAGGTGATGCGCTACTGGCAGACCCTCGGCGCCCTGGAGCGCCTGCCGCTCGAGGTCAGGCGCCTTCCGGGCCTGATCGACAACCCGGCGGCGACGACGGCCGGCGTCGCCGTGCCGCTGGCCGGCCTGAGGGAGGCCGCGGACCAGGCTGGGGGTTCGGCAGAGGACCGCGAGGCCATGCTGCAATCGGCGATCCGCGCCGCCCTCGTCGACGTGCCGTGGTCCGCGGCCTTCGCATCCCATGTCGCGCTGAGCGCCGGCGTCGCGCGCTCGCGCTTCGCCGCCAGCCAGGCCCATGTCGACTATGTCGCCGAAGCCGCCGGCCGCTCACGCGAGGAGGCCGCCGGGCACGCAGCGACGGCCTTCTATCGCGCCTGCGATCCGCGCCGCACTCCCATGCGTCCAGGCGATCTCATCTGCAACCATCGTCACCCGCCAGCGGAGATCGACGCGCTCGGTCTTTCCGGCAGCCTGTTCGCAAGCCTTGCCGGCGCTCTCGCGCGCGGCGAGCGGCCGGTCTGGAACCTGCATTGCGACATCGTGATCGGCGTCGACCGCCCCGGACGCGTCGCGACGATCATCGGAGGCAATGTGCTGCAATCGGTCACGCGGCGTGGCCTGCGCGCCGACCGGCGAGGGGCGCTGGCGCCGGCCAGGCAGCGTCCCGCCTGTCTGGACAATGCCGAGCCCGGCCCGGTCTGCCGCCCGGAGGCCGCGCCCTGGTTCGTGCTGCTGCAATCGGTCGACGCGCCGATGCCGTGACCGTTAGGCCGCGCACGCCGCCAGCCGGTGGTTGTCCGGCCGGACCGGAGGCACGATCGCCGACGCGCTCACCACCTGGTCGCGGCCCCGCGCCTTGGCTTCATAAAGGCATTCGTCGGCCCGCCGCATGATGAGGTCGGGCCTCGCCCCCTCGGCCACCATCGTAAAGGCGCCGACGCTGACGGTGACCCGCCCTTTGGGGCTCGACCTGTGCGGCACGGCAAGCCGCGCCACCGCGGCGCGGATCTCCTCGGCGACGGCGGCGGCACCAGACGCATCGGCCGCCGGCACCAGCACGACGAACTCCTCGCCGCCGTAGCGGCTGACGAAATCCTGACGGTCCGGGCTGACCCCGATCAGCGCCAGCCCGACCGCGCGCAGGCAGAGATCACCGACCTGGTGACCATAGGTGTCATTGTAGCTCTTGAACCAGTCGATATCGATCATGATCACCGAAATCGCCTGGCCCGATCGGCTGGCAAGCCCCCACTGTTCCGCGAGCTGCTCGTCGAAGTGGCGCCGATTGAAAAGCTGCGTCAGCCCGTCGCGTTCGGCGAGGCGGCGGAGCACTTCGTTGGCCTTGGCGGCATTGAGATAGAGCCTCGTGATCTCCAGGCAAAGCGCGGCCAGCACCGCCACCGACGCCGTCAGGCCGAAGACCTTGGCGGCATACCAGCCGGCCGAATATTGCGGGCCGCCGTAGAAGCTCAGCCAGATGTCGAGGCAGGTCGCCCCCAGGCCGACGGCGAGGCCGGCATCCTCGGCCGTGTGCGCCCGCTGGACGGACAGGACGAAGCCGGCGAGAGCCAGCGCCAGCAGCGATACCGGCACCAGTTTCAGGGCCGGCGAGCCGAAAGCGACGCCGTCGACGAAGATGTCCGGCAGGCGCTCGGCCCCGAGCGTCACACCGACGACGGTGGCGGCGGCAACGGCGAGCGTGCCGAGAAGGATCGGCCCGGCGCGATAGTGGTCCGCGCCGGACCGGGTCAGATACCAGACGGCGGCAAGCCCGAAGCCGTAGTGCCAGGCGATCCAGAGGTAGATCGCGCTCATGCGGTTGCCGATGATCGAGCCCGCGACGATGGCGTCGGGAAAACTGAAGACCGCCGGCATCATCATGAGCACGACGAAAATATAGGCCGCGGCGAGGATGTTGAGCCGGCTCTGGCCGCTGGCGGTCGCCTTGCACAGGAACAGCGTCGCGAGCAGAGCGTTGAGCACCACCATGGTCACGCCATAGGCCAGCATGAAGGCCGGCAGCCGGCTGACCGGCCGGGCCGCCAGGGGCATGATCAGCGCGCCGATGGCGAGCAGAAGCGCGAGCGCGCCAAGGCTCCAGGTCAGGCGAAGGCGTGGCGCCGCCTGGATCCGAATGGCCGATGCCTTGAGAAAGTCCATGGTGCGCCCGTGCCGCCAGCGGACCGTATTTCACGGCGCACGCGCTAAAATTTCCTCAACGTTTTCGGTCTCCTGGCCTTTTTCTACCGCAAGGGAAGCGAGGACCGGCGATCGACGAGCAGCATGCAGGCCCAGGCGCCGATCGCCGCGGCCAGAATCAGGGCCACCATCGGCGTCGCGCTGACATGAAGGCCGACCAGGCTGCCGGCAAGCTGCGCCGCCACCGCCCCGAGGCCCATCTGGGCGAAGCCGACAAGGCCCGAGGACGAGCCGGCGGCCTGCGGATTGATGCTGACCGCCCCGGCCACCGCGCCGGGCAATTGCAGGCCATTGGCAAAGGCGATGCCCGCCTGTGGCAGGAACAGCATGGCGGGGTGGGTCATCAGGCCGGTCAGGGCAATGCCGAACTGGATGAGCGCCGCGCCGATCATCAGGACGCAGCCCCAGGCGATCAGCCGGTCGCCCCCGAAGCGCATGGAATAGCGGCCGGACACGGCATTGCCGATCATGTAGCCTGCGGCATTGGCGATGAACCAAAGCCCGTAGGTGGTCGAGCTTTCGCCCATGACGCTGACCACGACATGCGGCGCGCCGCCGACAAAGGCGAAAAAGGTGACCGACGACACTGCCCCGATGCCGAGATAGCCGAGAAAGTTGCGATCGGCGAGGAGATGGCGCGCGTCGCGCAGGATCTCGCCCGCGGAAGGCGAGGCCGCGCCGGCACGCGTTTCCGGCAGGCCGACAACGGTGGCTGCGAGGGCCAATCCGGTGATGACGGCGGTCGCCACGAAGATCCAGCGCCAACCGACGGTCTCGTTGAGCACGCCGCCGATCGAAGGCGCGACCATGGGTGCGACCATCATGGCCATGGTGACCCAGCCGATCATGGAGGCGGACCGGTCACGATCGAATACGTCCCGGATCACCGCCCGGCCGACGACGAGCCCTGCGGAAGCGCCGAGCGACTGCAGCACCCTTGCCGCGATCAGCCAGCCGATGCTGGCGGCAGCCGCGGCCGCGAGGCTCATCACCGTCGTCAGCACCAGCGCGCCGATGATGACGGGGCGCCGGCCATAGCGGTCGGACAGGGGTCCGTGCAGCAGCTGCGCGCCGGCCATGCCGGCGAGGTAGAGTGTGACGGTGAGCTGGACGAGCCCCGGATCGGCGTCGAAATAGCGGGCGAGCGCCGGCACAGCCGGCAGCGGCAGGTTGAGGGCGATCGGGCCGATCGCCGTCAGGATCACCAGGAGCGGCACGAGGATGCGCGGAGACAGGCGGGGATCGGACATGGACTGCTCCGCGTCGAGACGGTCATGTCGCCCGCGAGGCGCCCGAGGTCAAGCGGCGAGGACGCCGCTCCGCCATGCAGCCCGCCTGCGTCACTGCGCCGCGCTGACCCCGGCCGCGCGGATGACCCTGCCCCATTTGGCGACCTCGCGCTCGAGCTGCGCACGCGCTTCGGCGGGCCCGCGCCGGCCGCGCGGATAGACGACCGTGCCGAGCTCGTCGAACCGGGCGAGGATCAGCGGATCCTCGAGCGCCTTTTCCAATGCACCATGGAGCGCCTCGACCACCGGTCCGGGCGTGCCCCGCGGCGCGTACATCGCGTGCCAGACCGTCACGTCGAAACCCTGCAGACCCGCCTCCTGCAAGGTCGGGATTTCCGCGAGCTGCTGGACTCTCTCCGGTACCGTCACGGCATGGGCGCGGATCCGGCCGCCGCGGATCTGGGGAATGGAATTGGTGGTCTGGTCGCACATCATGTCGATCTGGCCGCCAACGAGATCGTTCATGGCCGGACCGGCGCCGCGATAGGGAATTTCGTTGACCTTCACGCCGAGCATCGCCTGCAGCAGCATGATGCACAGATGCGAGCCCGCACCAACGCCCGAATGTCCCATCCGGACGTTCTCGCGGTTGGTCCTGACATAGGCGAGCAGCGCGCCGATGTCGCGCGGCGGCAGATCCGGCTTGGAGACGATCACATAGGGGCCGGAATTGACGAGGCCGATCGGCGCGAAGTCGGCCAGCGTGTCGTAGCTCAGGCGCGGATAGAGCGTTGCTCCCGCGGCAAGCGCCAGGTGATGGATCAGCAGCGTATAGCCATCGGGTGCTGCCCGTGCGACGCGGCTCGCCGCCACCGTGCCGCCCGCCCCGGCCGCATTCTCGACGATGACCTGCTGGCCGAGGGTCTGCGACATCGACTGGCCGACGAGGCGGGCGAAGACGTCGGTCGAGCCGCCGGCCGCGAAAGGCACGATCAGCGTGATCGGCCGCTCCGGATAGCTGCCGGCACGGGCCGGCGCGCCTGCAATCGTCGCCGCGACGAGCGCGGCGGCCAGACAACGCAACATCCGATCCTCCCCAACGGCAGAGCGCCCGGCCCTTCTTCAAGGGGCCTGGCGCCGATGCTGCGTCATGGGACGCGATCTGTCACGGGGTCAGTTGGCGACGACGCCGGCCTCGCGGATGACCCGGCCCCATTTGGCGACCTCGCTTTCAAGCTGGGCCCGCGCCTCGGCCGCTCCGCGCCGCCCCTCGGGATAGGGCGTCGTGCCGAGATCGGTGAAGCGGGCGAGCACCTGCGGATCCTTCAACGCCGCCTCCAGCGCCGCGCCAAGCTTGGCGAGCGCCGGCGCCGGTGTTCCCCGCGGTGCATAGAGGGCGTGCCAGATGGTGATCTCGAAACCGGCCAGGCCCGCCTGCTGCAGCGTCCGCAGGTCGGGCAGTTGCGCGACACGCTCGGCCGAGGTCACGGCATAGGACCTGACCCGGTTGCCCTGGATCTGCGGCATCGAATTGGTCGTCTGGTCGCACAGGACATCGACCTGGCCCGCGAGGAGATCGTTCATGGCCGGACCGGTGCCGCGATAGGGAATCTCGTTGACCTTCACCTGGAGCGCCGACTGGAGAAGCATGTTGCACAGATGCGCGCCCGAGCCGATGCCGGCATGGGCGAGCGAGACGCTGCGGCCATTGGCTTTCAGATAGGCGAGGAGTTCGGCAATGTTGCGCGGCGGCAGGTCGAGCTTCGAGATCATCACGAAGGGCCCCTGATTGACGAGGCCGATCGGCGCGAAATCCTTCAGCGTGTCATAAGGCAGGTTCGGATAGAGCGTCGCACCTGCCGCCAGAGCCACGTGATGGATCAGGATGGTGTAGCCGTCGGCCGGCGCACGCGCCGCGCGCGCGGCGCCGGTCGTTCCGCCGGCGCCGCCGACATTCTCGATGATGACGGTCTGGCCGAGCGTGCGCGACATCGACTGGCCGATGAGACGGCCCAGCACGTCCGACGGTCCGCCGGCGGCAAAGGGCACGATCATGGTGATCGGGCGGTCCGGATAGGTCTCGGCCACAGCGGGTGACAGAAGACCGGCCAGGGCGGCCAGGGCGGCACCCAGAACAGCGCGACATGACGCGCCGATCATTTCACGACAAAGCATTCCTTCCTCCAAAAACTTGGACGGTATTGTCTTTCGTGAATGTCCGGCCCGTCGATCCGGCACTCATCGTAGATCCGATAGATAATGAAAGCTGTCGGATCGGCATAAAGAGACACGCCATTCTACGGGCGCGCCCTGAACGTCGGCGGCGATGCGGTCGATCAACAGGACCGGCGCGCCGGGATCGAGGCCGAGAAGGGCCGCATCCTCCGCCGGGCAGGCGATCGCCTTGAGGCTTTCGGTGGCCCGCGCGACCGGCACGCCGTAGCGCGCGGCGTAGAGGCCGTAGAGATTGTTCGGCATGGGCTCCTCGCGCTCGAGCCCGGGAAAGCGCGCCGCCGGTACGACGATCGCCTCGGAAATGGCCTTTTCGCCGCCGAGCGAGCGCACTCGCCGGATCGACACGACCGAGGCCCCGGCCCCGAGCGCCAGCTTCGCCCGCATGGTGGCGTCGGCGCGCTGGCGCGCCACCGCATGGACCTCGCTGTCCGGAAAGACGCGCGCACCGCCGTCGCGCGACAGCTTGAAGAACTGGAACAGCACCCGGTCCTCATCGTGGGACGCGACGAAGGTGCCGCGGCCCTGGCGACGCACGAGCAGGTTCTCGGCCGTCATCTCGTCCAGCGCCTTGCGCACGGTGCCCTGGCTCACCGCCAGTTCATGAGCGATCTGGAATTCGCTCGGGATGATCTGCCCCGTCTGCCAGCGGCCGTCGGCGATACGCCTGACCAGCATGTCCTTGACCTGCCGATAGAGCGGCCGAAAGCCGACGACATCGCCGTCGCCACCGTCGCGCTCGTCCCGTTCGTGAGCCATCGGCCTGCCTCGCTTCCGTTGACACTGTATCTGCTCTTATGTCTTATACAAGACCTATGCGCGAAGAGCGCGACAGCGGCGAGGAAGGCTGGCAATGGCAGGCACAACGGGCGCCCCCCATCTCCTGGTGCACGAAAAGAAAGACACGGTCGGCGTGGTCGTCGTGGAAGGCCTGAAGGCCGGTACCGACATGCTCGCCGTGGTCACTCACGACAATTCGGATTTCCGCATCACTGCGAAGCAGGACATTCCGATCGGCCACAAGGTGGCGCTGAAGAACATCAAGAAGGGCGACACGATCTGGAAGTACGGCCAGGACATCGGCAAGGCCGTCGCCGACATCAAGGCCGGCGAACACGCCCACGTGCACAACATCAAGACCAAGCGCTGGTGAGGACTTAAAGACATGTCGCTGATGGTGGCGAATTTCGAACTCGTCCAGCGCAAGCTGAAATCGGTCAAGGGCCGCAGGATCGACGCCGAGGGCTTCAAGGCTCCGGTGGTCAAGCGCCCGAGCGGCCGCTCGCTCGACAGCTTCATGGGCTGGCGCCGCGAGAACGGCCGGGTCGGCGTGCGCAATCACGTCCTGCTGCTGCCGCTCGACGATCTCTCCAACGCCGCCTGCGAGGCGGTCGCCAACAATATCAAGGGCACGCTCGCCATTCCGCACGCCTATGGGCGCCTGCAGTTCGGCGAGGACCTGGACCTGCATTTCCGCACTCTCATCGGCACGGGCGCCAATCCGAACGTCGCCGCCGTGGTGGTGATCGGCATCGAGGACCAGTGGACCAAGCGCGTGGTCGACGGCATCGCCAGGACCGGCAAGCCGGTCGTCGGCTTCGGCATCGAAGGCCATGGCGACATCGCCACCATCGCCAAGGCGAGCTATGTCGCCAAGGAATTCGTGCAGTGGGCCACCGAGCTCGCCCGCGAGAAATGCGCCATCGAGGAATTGTGGATCTCGACGAAGTGCGGCGAGAGCGACACCACGACCGGCCTGTCGTCCTGCCCGACGGTCGGCAACATGTACGACAAGCTGATCCCGCGCGGCATCTACGGCGTTTTCGGCGAGACCTCCGAGATCACCGGCGCGGAACATCTGTGCAAGGCCCGCGCGGCGACGCCCGAAGTCGGCGAGCGCTGGTACAAGATGTGGAAGGCCTATCAGGACGACGTCATCGAAGCGCACAAGACCGACGATCTGTCCGACAGCCAGCCGACCAAGGGCAATATTGCCGGCGGCCTGACGACGATCGAGGAAAAGGCCCTGGGCAATCTCGAGAAGATCGGCCGTGAATGCCGCTACATCGACATTCTGCAGCCGGCCGAGACGCCGGCGAGCGGCGCCGGCCTCTACTATATGGACACGTCCTCGGCGGCGGCCGAATGCGTGACGCTGATGGCCGCCGGCGGCTATGTCATCCACACCTTCCCGACCGGCCAGGGCAATGTCATTGGCAATCCGATCGTGCCGGTCATCAAGATCTCGGGCAATCCGAAAACCATCCGGACCATGCCCGAACATATCGACGTGGACGTGTCGGGTGTGCTGAAACGGACCATGACGATCCCGCAGGCCGGCGACGCCCTGATCGAGAACATCGTCCGCACGGCGAACGGCCGCCTGACCGCAGCCGAGGCGCTGGGCCACCGCGAGTTCTCGATGACCAAGCTCTATCGCTCGGCCTGATCATTCCCTGTTCCGGCGCGCCGCCCGGCGCGCCGGACTGCCCCGATGGCAGCCATGGCCGCAATGCCGCTCACCCTCGTCGCGCCGAGCCTCGACAAGGTCGAAGGCTATGTCGATGCCCTGCGCCAGGGCTGGTCTCCGAACAATCTGCGCGACGTCAGCGCCGAGCAGATCACCGCCTATGAAGCCGACCCGGCAGCCTTCGTGGCGAGCCTGACCAGCCGCGAGGGACTGATCCTGCTGCCGGACGGATCGCGCGTGCCGAAGCTGCCGTTCATTGCGCGCTGGCTGTGGGACGGTGAATTTGCCGGTGTCATTTCCCTGCGCTGGCAGGAGGGCTCCGATGCCCTGCCCGCCCACGTCTCCGGCCATGTCGGCTATGCGGTCGTGCCATGGAAACGCCGGCGCGGCTATGCCCGCGCGGCGCTCGCCGCGATCCTGCCGGAAGCGCGCAGCGTCGGCCTCGACCAGGTCACGCTGACCTGCGATCCCGACAATGCCGCCTCGATGGGCGTGATCGAGGCCAATGGCGGCCTCCTCGCCGCGCGCATCGACGCCTCGCCGCACCGCGACGGCCCGACACTGGTCTATGCGATCCGGCTCGGTCCCATTCTCGATACGGAGCGGCTCGTGCTCAGTCCGATCGGGCTCGGCGATTTCGATCAGCTCGCGCGCCTCAATGCCGATCCCGAAGCCGGCGGCCGGCTCAAGCATGGCGTGCTCGATGCGGCGGCGACGCGCGATCAGCTCGACGGCTATCGGCGCATCTGGGTCGACCACGGCCATGGCATGTTCGCGATGCGCCGCCGCGACACCGGCGCCTTTGTCGGCATAGCCGGCCTCTGGCAGCACGACGACGGCCTCGGCCTGGCCCTGCGCTATGCCGTCATGCCGGAACAGCGCGGCCAGGGCTTTACGCTTGAAGCCATGCGCGCCGTGCTCGACTTCGCCGCCCGGCGTGATCTTGGTCCGGTCGTCGCGGTCACCCGCGAGACCAATGCCGCCTCGCGCAGGATTCTCGACGCGCTCGGCTTCACCCTGCGCGAGGTGCGCCAGCGCGACGACCGCCGCTCCCTCGTCTATGCGCAATCCGCCGCACTCGACGCCACGGCGCAGCGGCGCAGGCAGGCCCCCTCATGACGCTCGTTTCTCCCGCCGCCGCACGGCCGCTGCTGCCCGGCATGGCGCTCGCATCCGCCGTCTCGATCGCCGCCGTGTTCGCCGAGCCGCTGGTCCGGACGGCGAGTGGCGGACGCCTCGCCCTGCCCGGCATGGTCATCGCGCTGATCATCGGCATAGCCCTGCACGGTCTTGCCGCCCGACCGCTGTTCGAACCCGGCCTGACCTTCGCCGTGAAGAAGCTGCTGCGCTGGGCGATCGGCCTGCTTGGGCTACGGGTCGCGCTGGGCGACATTGTCGGGCTCGGCGCCGGCACGCTGGTGCTCGTCGTCACCGCCATGGCGGTCACCATCGCAACCGGCATCTGGCTCGCCCGCCGGGTCGGAGCCCATGACGGCTACGGGGCTCTCGCGGGCGCGGCGACCGCGGTCTGCGGCGCCTCGGCAGCCCTCGCCACCACCACGGTGCTGCCGCACTACAAGGCGCGCGCCGCCGACACGGCCTTCACCGTCGTCGCCGCCAATGCGCTGTCGACGCTGGTCATGCTCGCCTATCCGCCGCTCGCCATCCTGGTCGGCTTCGACGCGACCAAGACCGGCATCCTTCTCGGCGCCACCATCCACGACATGGCGCAGGTGGTCGGCGCCGGCTATGCCGTGTCGGACCCGGTCGGCAACACGGCCGTGGTGGTCAAGCTGTTCAGGGTGTTCCTGCTGCTGCCCGTCGTCCTCGTCATCGGCTGGTGGTTCATGCGCCGCGGCGAAGCGGCCCACGAAGCCAAGGTGCCCGTGCCGGTCTTCGCGCTGGTCTTCCTCGCTCTCGTCGTTGTCAATTCGATCCTGCCGAACACGGCCCTCGCCGCCCCCTATGCGCAGGTCAAGGGCTGGCTCGTCGCCATCTCCAATGCCGGCCTTCTGATCGCCATCGCCGCGCTGGGCCTCGGTACGTCGATCACCGCCATCCTGTCGATCGGCTGGCGCCACGTCGCCGTCTTCATCGGCACCACCGTCACCATCCTGGCCGTCGTCATTGCCGGCCTTCTGATCAGCTAGCGCGAGCGGACATGGCCGATATCGTCATCAGCGAGTTCATGGACGAGACGGCCGTGGCCGAGCTCGCGAACCGGCACACGGTCGTCTACGACAAGACGCTCGTCGACCGGCCCGAGGAACTGCTGCGCCATGCCGCCGCCGCGCGGGCCCTGATCGTGCGCAACCGCACCCAGGTGCGCGGCCCGCTGCTCGAAGCGGGCCGCCGCCTCGTGGCCATCGGCCGGCTCGGCGTCGGGCTCGACAATATCGATGTCGCCGCCTGCAAAGCGCGCGGCATCGCCGTGCTGCCGGCAACCGGCGCCAACGACATAGCCGTCGCCGAATGGGCCGTGACGACCATCCTGATGCTGCTGCGCGGCGCCTATGCCGCCAGCGCCGAGGTGGCCGGCGGCACCTGGCCGCGCGAGCGGCTGATGGGCCGGGAGGTTTGCGGCAAGACACTGGGCCTCGTCGGTTTCGGCGCGATCGCCCGCGAGACTGCGGCACGGGCGCGCGCCTTCGGCATGACCGTCATGGCCGCCGATCCGTTCGTCGCCGACGGCGACCCGGCCTGGCGGGCCCACGGTGTCGCCAAAGTCGGTCTCGACACGCTCGTCGGCTCGGCCGATGCGGTCAGCCTGCATGTGCCATTGACCGAGGAGACCCGTGCCCTCTTCGACGCGGCGCGGCTCGCGGCCATGAAACCCGGCGCGGTTCTGGTCAATGCCGCACGCGGCGGGGTGGTCGACGAAGCGGCGCTGGCGGCCGCGCTCACGGCCGGCCAGCTCGCCGGCGCCGCGCTGGACGTGTTCGACACCGAGCCCTTGAAGGCGGGCTCGCCGCTCGCCGGCGTGCCCAATCTCATCCTGACGCCGCATATTGCCGGCGTGACCGTCGAGAGCAATGTCCGGGTCTCCGCCGTCACGGCGGCGAATGTCCTCAAGGCTCTCGAGGAGTGCCCGTCATGAACCGCGTTTCCATTGCGGCCGCCGAGGCCTATGTCGCCCGCATCTTCCGCAGCCACGGCGCCTCCGCGCTCGCCGCCGCCTCCGTGGCTCGCGCTCTGGTCGGTGCCGAGGCCGACGGCCTCAAGGGCCATGGCCTGTCGCGCATCCCGACCTATCTCGGCATGCTTGCCGCCGGCAAGATCCGCGGCGATGCCGTGCCCACCGCGGCGCGGATCCGGCCGGCAACGCTGATGATCGACGCTGCTGACGGCTTCGCCTATCCGGCCATTGATCTGGCCTGCGCCGAGCTCGCCGTCATCGCGCGCGAAACCGGCATCGCCGCGGCGGCGATCACCCGCTCCAACCATGCCGGAGCGCTCGGCCATCATGTCGAGCGTCTCGCCGAGCAGGGCCTGATCGCGCTGTTCTTCGCCAATACGCCGGAAGCGATCGCGCCGGCGGGCGGCACCCGCGCCGTCTACGGCACCAATCCCATTGCCTTCGCCGCGCCGCTGCCGGGACGCCCGCCGGTTGTGGTCGACCTCGCGCTCTCCACCGTCGCACGCGGCAATATCGTCGCCGCCAGGCAGAAGGGCGAAGCGATCCCGGAAGGCTGGGCGCTGGATGCCGAGGGCCGGCCGACCACCGACGCCGGAGAGGCGCTGAAGGGGACCATGGTGGCGCTCGGCGGCGCCAAGGGAACGGCGCTCGCGCTGATGGTGGAGGTGCTGGCGGCCGCCCTGACCGGCGCGCATCTGTCGATGGAAGCCTCCTCCTTCCTCGACGACAAGGGGCCTCCGCCCGGAACCGGGCAGACGATTCTCGCCATCGATCCGGCCGGCTTCGGCCACGCCGCGCTCGGGGCGCGCATGACGGCGCTTGCCGCCGCCATCGAGGCGCAGCCTGGCGCGCGGCTCCCCGGCCAGCGGCGCCTGGCGCTGCGTGCCGCAGCAGCTGGCGGCGGCATTGTCCTTCCCGATGAACTGGTTGCGCGCTTTGGTGCTATAGGGTGATCCGGCCGGGCGACGCGAATACGGCTTCATCGGTCGAATCCGGCCCTGTCCGAGGAGTTGAGATGACCAAAGCCTTTGCCAACGACCTGAAGAGCAATACGCGCAACGCCATGATCGCCCTGCTCAACAAGCGGCTTGCCGATGCCGTTGATCTGAAGCTGGCGATCAAACAGGCCCACTGGAACATCAAGGGCCCCGGCTTCATTGCCGTGCACGAGCTGTTCGACGCGGTGGCCGCCCGCATCGAGGATCACGGCGACACGCTGGCCGAGCGCATCGTGCAGCTCGGCGGCATTGCCGCCGGCACGACGCAGGCGGCGGCGGCAGCCACGTCGCTGGCCGCCTATCCGCTGGACGCCAGCGCGCAAGCCGACCATCTCAAGGCGGTGAGCGACCGGCTCGGCGCTTTCGCCAAGTCCTGCCGCGAAGGGATCGACGAAGCCGATACGGCGGGCGATGCGGTCACCGCCGACATCTTCACGAGCGTTGCCAGGGCGGTCGACAAGGACCATTGGTTCGTCGGCGCGCACCTCGCCTGAGCCGCTGCCTCGAAACAGCGCGGCCCGGACTCTGCCAGCCCGGGCCGCCTTCACGTGAGCAGGCGGTCAGGCGACCTTGATCACCAGCTTGCCGAAATTGCGGCCCTTGAGCAGGCCGATGAAGGCCTCCGGCGCATTGTCGAGCCCTTCGACGACATCCTCCCGGTACTTGACCTTGCCGTCGCGTATCCAGGCCGACATGTCGGTGAAGAAATCCTTCGCCTGATCGGCGAAGTCGCGCACGATGAAGCCGCGGAAATTCAGGCGCTTGGTCAGGATGTCGCGCAGGATCAGGGGCGTCCGGTCCGGCCCGTCGGGCAGGCTGGTGGCATTGTACTGTGCGATGACGCCGCAGACCGGCACCCGGGCGAAGAAGTTGAGCAGCGGGAAGACGGCGTCGAAAACCGCCCCGCCGACATTCTCGAAATAGACGTCGATGCCATTGGGGCAGGCCGCCTTCAGGTCCGCCGCAAAGGTCGGCGAGCGGTGATCGACGGCCACGTCGAAACCAAACTCCTCGATCAGCGCCCGGCACTTGTCGGCGCCACCGGCAATGCCGACCGCGCGCGCGCCCTTGATCCTGGCGATCTGGCCGACCGCCGAGCCGACCGGACCGGTCGCCGCGGCGACCACCACGGTCTCGCCGGCCTTCGGCTGGCCGATGGTCAGAAGCCCGGTATAGGCCGTCATGCCGGGCATGCCGAGCACACCGAGCGCCGTCGAGATCGGCGCGGCCGACGGGTCGATCTTGCGCAGCGTCTTGGCGTCGGCGACAGCATGGGACTGCCAGCCCGAATGCGACAGGACGATGTCGCCGGCGCGGAAACGGTCGCTGCGGCTCTCCACCACTTCGCCGACGGTGCCGCCTTCCATCACGCCGCCGATCTCGACGGGCGCGGCGTAAGACTTGGCATCGCTCATCCGGCCGCGCATATAGGGATCGAGGGAGAGGTAGCGGATCTTGAGAACCACCTCGCCCTCGCCCGGCGCGGCGACCGGCGCCTCCTCGATGCGAAAGTCGGAGGGCTTCGGTTCACCATGCGGACGGGCGGCGAGAACAATGCGGCGGCTAACGAGACTGGTCATCGGACGGCTCCCAGGGGAACGAGGTATCGCGTGAAGTGCTAGCCCGGATTTGCCGTTCCGGCTACGCCACGACCGCAGCGCGACACGCTGCGTAACGCACGAAACAACGACGAGTTCCCGCCGTAGAGTGCATATGTTCTATTCGCCGGAAGCGCGCGTCGAACCCTGTAACACTGCTTATCCGCCGGCCATCCCATCAATGCCGCGTCTTGCTTCAATATCTGAGAAATTTCAACTGATTGACGCAAGAATTAAGCGAGGAAACAACGTCCTTCAACCAAATAGGCCATACGGAAATTAACGCGATGGGGTTGACGGGAACGGCAAGTTACAGCATTTAAAGCAAACATCGTCGTGATAGCGCTGCGCCGCCTTTGTTAGTTCCCGGGCGTCGATAACCGGAGATCGGTGCGACAACGAGTCTGATCCGCCCCGGCGCGCGGCTCATGACCTCCAGACTGGGGACCGTAGAGACGGTATTTCCGGTAGACTTGAAAGACACATCTTCTTGAACTCCTCTGATTTCGTTTCGCTCGGCCTGGCCGAGCCGCTCTTGCATTCTCTGAAGGATCACGGCTTTACCCGCCCGACGCCGATCCAGGCGAAAGCTATTCCTCACCTCCTTGAAGACCACGACCTGATCGGCATCGCCCAGACCGGCACCGGCAAGACCGCCGCCTTCAGCCTGCCCATCCTTCAGCATCTCAGCGAGGAGACGAGCCGCCTGCCGGCCAAGGGCGTGCGCGCCCTGATCCTCGCCCCCACCCGCGAACTGGCGCTGCAGATCGGCGATACCATCGCCAAGCTGTCGCGCCGGACCAAGCTGCGCCACACCGTCATTTTCGGCGGCGTCGGCCAGAACCCGCAGGTTCAGGCCCTGGCACGCGGCATTGACATCCTCGTCGCGACTCCCGGCCGGCTCATCGACCTGTCGAACCAGGGCGCTGTGCGGCTCGATACCGTCACCCATCTCGTCCTCGACGAAGCCGACCGCATGCTCGACATGGGTTTCATCCATGACGTGATGAAGATCATCAACAAGCTGCCCGAGCAGCGTCAGTCGATGCTGTTCTCGGCGACCATGCCGAAAGAGGTGGCCAAGCTCGCCCGCACCATCCTGTGGGAGCCGGTGAGCGTCGAGGTGACCCCGGAAGTCGTGACGGTCGAGGCCATCGAGCAGCACGTCTATCACGTGTCGACGGCCGACAAGCGGGCGCTGCTGGAGAGCCTGCTGAAGGATCCCGGCCTCGCCCGCGTCGTGGTGTTCACGCGCACCAAGCACGGGGCCAATCGCCTGGCCGGCCAGCTCGCCAAGGCGGGCATCGCGGCCGATGCGATCCATGGCAACAAGAGCCAGAACGCACGCCAGCGCGCGCTGGCCCAGTTCAAGGCCGGCAACGTGCGCGTGCTGGTGGCGACCGATCTGTTCGCCCGCGGCATCGACGTCGCCGAGATCACCCATGTGGTGAATTTCGACCTGCCCAACGAACCGGAAAGCTATGTCCACCGCATCGGCCGCACTGGCCGTGCAGGTCGGGCTGGCATTGCCTACGCTTTCTGCGATCCTTCCGAGCGCAGCTACCTGACCGCCATCGAAAGGCTGACGCGCGTACCGTTGACGGTGGTGCCGCATGCATCGCAGGCCCCGCGGCGCGACCCGCGCCCCGTGGCCAACCAAGCTCGTCCGCAGCCCAAACGCCGGGCTGCGTGACATCCCATCCCTCCACCGCCAAACATGAGGAGCTTCCATGGCGACCGGGACTGTAAAGTGGTTCAACCCCCAGAAAGGCTACGGCTTCATCCAGCCCGCCGACGGCGGCAAGGACGTGTTCGTGCACATTTCCGCCGTGCAGCGCGCCGGTCTCAACGACCTGCGTGAAGGCGAGAAGGTGTCGTACGAGCTCGCCACCGACCGCCGCACCGGCAAGCAGTCGGCAGACGACCTGAAACTCGACTGACGCAAACGACTGATTTGGGCTCGAAGCGACACGTGTGAAACAGCGTCGCTGTCCTCAGGCGATCCGGCGGGGTCGCCTCGTGCGACAGCGGCCTGATACTTCAGACCTTTGGCCTTGCATCAATGGACCGTCGCGGTGGCACTTGCGAGCCCCGCGCCGATCTGTTCCAGAACGACGATTTCCGGATCCTCGTCGGCCCGCGCCGAGGAGACCGAAAGAATGATCACCCCCGGTCGCTTCCGGGCAACGAACTTGGCGACGACCTGCGCCTGTTCGTAGGTATCGAGGTAATGAACATCCTCGGCCACCATGCGAGACCCCCGCTGAACGAAGGGCACGACGGCAAAATTCCGTTGGGGCATGGCCTGCTCCCCCTGAGACGACAGGGGCGAGTATAAGCCCGAAGCCGAGCGGCTGTGATCGGGCATCTCCCCATCGTGTCATTCCCTATACGCGCCGCATGCAGGGCTGGCGCCCGGCAGCGCTTACCGCGGCCCGGGGGCTGGCCCTGTCTTCGACGCGACGCCGGCCAGCGCCTTCCAGCAGCCGTCGGCCGCCTGCCGCGCCGGGCCGGAAGCGAAGCGGACGCCGGGTGTCCGGCGCCCTCGCCGCGACCGTGTCAAAGGGCGTGGCGCGCCTTCCATTCATGCATCGCCTGCGCGTCGCGCGGCGTGATGTCGGGATAGGCGGGGTCGGCGGTCTCCGGGTCGAAATATTTCCAGCTCCGGGCGCATTTGACGCCCGGCGCCTTGACCGGCACGACCGCGACGCCCTTCACCTCGTCGAGGCGGAAGGCGTCCGCCGGCCCCTCGCCCGCTGCGATGGTCGCGCCGGAAGTGATCGCCACCTCGGCCATGTCGATGCCTTCGAGGGCGGCGGCGAGATCGGCATCGGCCACGTGGATGACCGGCGCCGCTTCCAGCGACGATCCGAGCCGCTTGGCCGCCCGCTCGACCTCAAGCGCGCCGGTGACGACGCGTCGGACCTTGCGGATCTTGTCCCATCTCGCCGCCAGGTCCGGCGCGAGCCAGGCCGGGTCGGCGGCATAGAAGCCTGCGAGATGAACGCTGCCCTCGCGGCCATAGCGCTCCCACCAGGCCTCTTCCGTGGTGAAGGACAGGATCGGCGCGAGCCAGGTCGCGACCGCGCGGAACAGCTCCTCGATGACCGCAAGCGCCGTCCGGCGCACCGGCGAGGAATAGGGATCGCAGTAGAGCGTGTCCTTGCGCACGTCGAAATAGAACGCCGAGAGATCGACCGTCATGAAGTGGCTCAGCAGCGCGAAGACCTTCTTGTAGTCGTAGGCGCGATAGGCCTCGTGCACCGCCGGCGACAGTTCGGCGAGCCGGTGCAGCATCAGTTGCTCCAGCTCCGGGACACCGCTTGCCGGCAGGGGCGCGCCGTCGTGATGCTTCAGGGCGCCCAGCATCCAGCGGATGGTGTTGCGCAGCTTGCGATAGGTGTCCGAGGTGGTCTGCAGGATCTCCTTGCCGATGCGCAGATCGTCGGAATAGTCGGAGGCCGCGACCCAGAGCCTCAGGATGTCGGCGCCGGACTGCTTGATGACGTCCTGCGGCGCCACGGTATTGCCGAGCGACTTGGACATCTTGCGGCCGTCACCGTCCAGCACGAAGCCGTGCGTCAGCACGACGTCGTAGGGCGCCCGACCGCGCGTGCCGCAGCTTTCCAGAAGCGAGGAGTGGAACCAGCCGCGATGCTGGTCCGAGCCTTCCAGATACATGACCGTGTCGTTGCCGCCGTCGACCTTGCGCTTCAGCCCGGCGAAGTTCGGGAAGGCCTGCGGATCCTCGAGCGTGAAGGCGTGGGTGGAACCGGAATCGAACCAGACGTCGAGCACGTCGTCGATCTTGTCCCACTCCTTCGGATCATATTCGGGCTGCAGGAAGCGCGCGCCGTCGGCCGAAGCGAACCAGGCATCCGCGCCCTCCTGCGTGAAGGCGTCGCGGATGCGGTGGTTGACGACCTCGTCCTTCAGGATCTCGTTCGTGCCCTTCCTGACAAAGACGGCGATCGGCACGCCCCAGGCACGCTGGCGCGAGACCACCCAGTCCGGGCGGTTCTCGATCATGCCGTTGATGCGGTTCTCGCCCGAAGCCGGCACCCATTCGGTGTCGCGGATCGCCTTCAGCGCACGTTCGCGCAGCGTCGTGCCATCCGCATAGGGCTTGTCCATCGCAATGAACCATTGCGGCGTGTTGCGGAAGATCACCGGCTTCTTCGAGCGCCAGGAATGCGGATAGGTATGCTTCAGCCGGCCGCGCGCGACGAGCCGGCCGGCCGCGGCAAGCGCCTCGATCACGGCGCCGTTGGCATCGCCCTTGTCGCCCTTGTCGGTGATCACCTGGCGCCCGGCGAAGCCCGGCGCCTCTTGCGTGAAGCGGCCGTCGCCATCGACGGTATAGGGAATCGCCGTGTCGATGCCGCGCGCGGCAAGCGCCCGGCCATTGGCCATCCAGATGTCGAAGTCCTCCCGGCCATGGCCGGGAGCGGTATGGACGAAGCCGGTGCCGGCATCGTCGGTGACATGATCGCCGTCGAGCATCGGCACGTCGAAATCGTAGCCTCGGCCGCGCAGCGGGTGGGCCGCGGTGTAGCCGGCAAGCTCGGCCGCGGTGACATCGCGCAGCCGCGCGAAGCCCTCGACCTTGGCTGCCTTGAACATGTCGGCGGCGAGCTTGTCTGCAACGACATATTTGGCGCCGACCTTGGCCCAGTTCGTCTCCGGCGCGGCCGTGACCTCATAGAGGCCGTAGGCGACACGCTTCGAATAGGAGATCGCCCGGTTGCCGGGGATGGTCCAGGGCGTGGTCGTCCAGATGACCACGGCGAAATCCTGACCGAGGACCGGGAAGGCAGCGAAGATCGTGTCGCTCTGGTAGTCGTGATATTCGACCTCGGCCTCGGCCAGCGCCGTGCGCTCGACCACCGACCACATGACCGGCTTGGACCCGCGATAGAGCTGGCCGTCAGCCGCGAACTTCATCAGCTCGGTGGCGATCTGCGCCTCCGCCGCGAAGCTCATGGTCTGGTAGGGATGATCCCAGTCGCCGATCACCCCGAGCCGCTTGAACTCGCCGCGCTGAACGTCGAGCCAATGACTGGCGAAAGCCCGGCACTCCTTGCGGAACTCGACGATGGGCACGTCGTCCTTGTTCAAGCCCTTGGCGCGATACTGTTCCTCGATCTTCCATTCGATCGGCAGGCCGTGGCAGTCCCAGCCAGGGACATAGTCGCTGTCGAAGCCCGCCATCTGCTGCGACTTCGTGACCATGTCCTTCAGGATCTTGTTGAGGGCGTGGCCGATATGGAGGTGGCCGTTGGCATAGGGCGGGCCGTCATGCAGCACGAAGCGCGCACGTCCCCTCGCCTCGCGCCGCAGCCGGCCGTAGAGGTCCATCGCCTCCCAGGCCTTGAGGATCTCGGGCTCCTTCTCCGGCAGGCCGGCGCGCATCGGAAAGGCCGTCTCGGGCAGCAGCAGCGTCTTCGAATAGTCAAAGGGTTCGGACATCGGTCTCGACCGGATCAAGCGGCGGCCAGCGCCGCGCGGGGAAAAGGCGTTCGTCTTGGCTGAGAGAACCCGGACCTCCGGGCGCGCGTCACCGCGGCCTTGGGGAGGCCGGGCCGGTAATTCGCGAGGCGGCCGATGCCGCAGGGCGCAGACGACAGAGCATGCGGTCTCTTAAGGGGAAGAGGGCAGCCATGGCAAGCGCTTCGCGCGACTGCGGCCGCCCGCCCACGGATGGAGAGCGCCGTCGCCGGCCCCAAAAAGACGAGGCGGCTCGAAGGCCGCCTCGTCTCGATCATCGTATCGCCGCGCCTATTCGGCGGCCTCGGCATAGGGCGCCGGGGGTGTCCAGCGCAACACCGGGTTGCGCGCGGCCCGCGTCTCGTCGAGACGCCGGCGCGGAGCATGGTAGGGAGCCCCCTTGAACCGCTCGACGTCGCCCTTGACCGCACTCATGGCGAGATCGCGCAGGGTGGCGATGAACAGGTCGAGGGACGCCTTCGATTCCGATTCGGTCGGCTCGATCAGCATGGCGCCGTGGACGACCAGCGGGAAATACATGGTCATCGGGTGATAGCCCTCGTCGATCATCGCCTTGGCGAAATCGAGCGTGGTGACACCGGTATCCTTCAGCCAGGTATCGTCGAACAGTGCCTCGTGCATGCAGGGCTGATCGCCGAAGGGCAGGCTCATCAGGTCCGACAGGCTGGCCCTGATGTAATTGGCGTTGAGCACGGCATCTTCGGACGCCTGCTTCATGCCGTCGGCGCCGTGCGACAGCATATAGGCGAGCGCACGCACGAACATGCCCATCTGGCCGTGGAAGGCGGTCATGCGGCCGAATGGCTGCTCTCCCTTGGCGATGCCGCTCGCTTCCTCGACCAGCTCGAAACGCTCGCCGACATGGACGAAGGGATAGGGCACGAAAGCGGCGAGCCGCTCCGACAGCACCACCGGACCGGCACCCGGACCGCCGCCGCCATGCGGCGTCGAGAAGGTCTTGTGCAGGTTGATGTGCATGGCATCGACGCCGAGGTCGCCGGGCCGGGCCTTGCCGACGATGGCGTTGAAATTCGCGCCGTCGCAGTAGAAATAGGCGCCCGCCTCGTGGATCGCGGCCGCGATCTCGACGATCTCCTTCTCGAAGATGCCACAGGTATTCGGGTTGGTCAGCATGATCGCGGCGACTTCGGGCGTCAGCGCCGCCTTGACGTCGGCAACGTGCACCGTGCCGTCGGCCTGGGCCGGCACCGCCTTCACCTCGAAGCCGATGAGCGCCGCGGTCGCGGGATTGGTGCCATGCGCCGATTCCGGCACCAGCACGATCTTGCGGTGGCCCTCGCCCCGCGCCTCGAGCGCGGCCTTGATCGCCATCATGCCGCACAATTCGCCGTGGGCGCCCGCCTTCGGGCTCATGGCGACCGCCGGCATGCCGGTCAGCTCCTTCAGATAATGGGCGAGCCGGTCGATCAGTTCGAGCGCGCCCTGCACGGTCGACTGGGGCTGGAGCGGATGGACGTCGCCGAGGCCCGGCAGCCGCGCCATCTTCTCGTTGAGGCGCGGATTGTGCTTCATCGTGCAGGAGCCGAGCGAGAACAGCCCGGTATCGATGCCGAAGTTCTTCTGGCTGAGCCGCACGTAGTGACGCATCGTCTCCGGCTCTGAGAGGCCGACGAGACCGATGGCCCCCTCGCGCGCGAGGCCGCCGAGGCGCGACTTCGCGGCCTTCGGCTCGGGCAGGTCGACGCCGGTGGTCTCGGCGCGGCCGATTTCGAACAGCAGCGGCTCCTCGATCTCCAGGCCGTAATTGCCGGTGAAGGTCGGGTGGGCCTGGGCGGAGGCATCGCCTGCGGCGGTGGGGCGGCCCTGACGGTTCATCATGATCTCGCGTCCTTCAGTTCGACGGCCGAGTGGAGTTCGCCTGGCAGCGGTGCCAGCGCATCTGATAGCTCATCTCGCCGCGGCGGCCGTAGCACCAGCCGAGCGCGGCAAGGCGCCGGCCGTAGCCCTGGCGGCGATCGCAGGCCTGGCGGGTCGCGGGCGCATCGCCGCTGCCGCCACGGCAGAGGGTGTTGGCCTCGGTCCAGAGGCGGACGAGGCCGCGGGCATCGCTGCGCGGGCCGGCGGCGGCATGGCCCGCAAAGCCGGTGCAGACGACGGCAGCCGCCGTCAAGGCCAGGGCGCCCCTCATGCGAGCGCCGCCTGGAGCGCCGCGACGAAGGCCGCGCGGTCCTCGTCGGTGTTCACTTCGGTGCTGGCGACGATGATCAGGTCCTTCTCGGCCTTGTCCGAGGGCCAGAGCCGCGAGGCCGGCACGCCGGCGAGCACGCCCTTCGCCGCCATCTTTTCGACGACCGCCGCAGCGTCGCCGGCGACGCGAATGGTGAACTCGTTGAAGAAGCTCTTGTTGAGAAGCTTGGCGCCCGCGACCCCTTCGAGCCGCTCGGCGAGGTCGCAGGCATTGGCGTGGTTGATCGCGGCGAGGCGCTTCAGCCCCGCCTCGCCGAGCAGGCTCAGGTGGATGGTGAAGGCAAGGCACATCAGCCCGGAATTGGTGCAGATGTTGGAGGTCGCCTTTTCCCGGCGGATATGCTGCTCGCGCGTCGACAGGGTCAGAACGAAACCGCGTCGGCCTTCGGCATCGACGGTCTCGCCGCAGAGCCGGCCCGGCATCTGGCGCACGTATTTCGACCGGGTGGCGAACAGGCCGACATAGGGGCCGCCGAAATTCAGGCCGACGCCGATCGACTGGCCCTCGGCCACCACGATATCGGCGCCCATGGCGCCGGGCGAGGTCAGCGCGCCGAGCGACACGACCTCGGTGACGACGGCGATCAGCAGGGCGCCCGCGCCCTGCGCCTTCTCGGCGATCGCTCTCAGGTCGTGCAGATTGCCGAACACGTCGGGTGTCTGGATGACGACGCAGGAGGTCTCGCCGTCGATGGCGTCGGCCACGGCCTTCAGGTCCGCGCCGGCATCGTCGGGATTGGCCTTGAGCGAGACGATCCGGTCGGAGGCCATGCGCGACACGGTCTCGATCGTGTCGCGGTAGTGCGGATGCAGGTTGCCGGCGAGGATCGCCTTGTTGCGCCGGGTCACCCGGTGCGCCATCAGCACCGCCTCGGCCGCGCCGGTCGAGCCGTCATACATGGACGCATTGGCCACATCCATGCCGGTCAGCAGCGCGACCTGGGTCTGGAACTCGAACAGATATTGCAGCGTGCCCTGGGCGATTTCGGGCTGATAGGGCGTATAGCTCGTCAGGAACTCGGAGCGCTGGATCAGATGGTCGACACTGGCGGGCACGTGGTGCTTGTAGGCCCCCGCCCCGACGAAGAAGGGAACCGAGGAAGCCGGCACGTTCTTCGCCGCCATCGCCCCCATGATCCGCTCGACCTCGAGCTCGCCCTTGGCGGTCGGCAGGTCGGCCAGGCCGGTCATCAGCTTGCCCTTGGGCACATTGGCGAAGAGCTCGTCGACCGAAGCGGCACCGATCTTGGCGAGCATGTCGGCGCGGTCTTCGGCGGTCAGCGGCAGGTAGCGCATGAGGCGTCGGGTCCAGTTCAGGCGATGATCGGATCGGAGGCTTCGACCACGACCTCGGCACGGACCGAGTTCGCGATGTAGCACTCCTCATGGGAGCGGTGATGCAGGTGGTCGATGTCGGCGCGGCTCGGCAGGCGGTCGCCGGAGAAGGTCACCGCCGGCCGCAGCGTCACGGTCGAAACGTAGAGCTTGCCCTTGTCGTTCGGGCTCATCACGCCTTCCGCCTTGTCGACGTAGGAATCGACTCGGAAGCCCTGCTTGGCCGCGAAGGCCAGGAAGAACAGCATGTGGCAGGACGAGACGGAGGCGACCAGCGCCTCCTCCGGGTCGACCGCGTCCTCACGGGAGAACGGCACGCGCACGCTCGACGGCGCCGACGAGGCGGGCACCGCGACGCCGCCGTCGAAGCGCCAGACATGCGCCCGCGAATAGCGGTTGTCGGTGAAGACGGCAGCCGCCTCCCGGTTCCAGGCGACCTCGGCGGTGTAGCTGTGCGCCATGACCTGCGCCCCGTGTCAGGAAATCGAGGACAGGAACGCCTGGTAGGCCGCCTCGTCCATCAGGGCGTCGAGCTCGGCCGGATCGGCGATCTTGAGCTTGACGAACCAGCCCTTGCCGGCCGGATCCTCGTTGACGGTGCCGGGGGCGGCCTCGAGCTCGGCGTTGACGGCGATCACCTCGCCGCCGACGGGCGCGTAGATGTCGGAGGCCGCCTTGACGCTCTCGACCACAGCGGTGCCGTCGCCCTTGGCCACCTTGCGGCCGATCTCGGGCAGCTCGACGAAAACGACGTCGCCGAGCTGCTGCTGGGCATAGTCGGAAATGCCGATCGTGCCGGTATCGCCTTCGACGGCGATATATTCGTGGTCCTTGGTGTAGCGGATCGTGGCCATGGGAAGTTCCTCTGGATGGCTATCATGTGAGGCACGGTGCCGGCCGGGCCGGATGCTTGAGCTTCGCCCGACGTCAGCCGCGGAAGTAGCGGTGCGGCGCGAACGGCATGGTGACCACCTTGGCGGGCAGGTCCTTGCCGCGCACCTCGAGCAGCACCGGCGTGCCCGGCTCGGCGAAACGGCTGTTGACGTAACCCATGGCGACCGGGCCGTTGACGGTCGGTCCGAAGCCGCCCGACGTGACCATGCCGATGGCGGCGCCGTCGGCCGCCTTGATCGGGGTGCCCTCGCGCGCCGGCGCCCGGCCGTCGGGTACGATGCCGACCCGGCGGCGCGACGGTCCCTCGGCAAGCTCGCGCTGGATGCGCTGGGCGCCCGGGAAGCCGCCTTCGGTGCGGCGGCGCTTCTGGATCGACCAGGTGAGCCCGGCCTCCACCGGCGAGGTGGTGGTGTCGATATCGTGGCCGTAGAGGCAGAGGCCGGCCTCCAGGCGCAGGCTGTCGCGGGCGCCGAGGCCGATCGGCTTGACCCGCGGGTCGGCGGTCAGCCTCTGCCAGATAGCAGCCGCGTTCTTGGCTTCGATGCAGAGCTCGAAACCATCCTCGCCGGTATAGCCGGAACGGGAGGCGTGGACGAACATGCCGTCGAGCTTGGCCTCGATGAAGGTCATGAACGGCGTTGCGGCAATGCCGGGAATGAGATCGTCCAGCACGGCCGCGGCCTTCGGGCCCTGCAGCGCGACCAGCGCCAGGGTCGGGTCCGGCTTCAGGCTGACACCGGCGGGAAGCCGCGCGGCGATATGGGCGAAATCCTGGTCCTTGCAGGCGGCGTTGACCACCATATAGGCCCAGCCTTCGTAACCGGCGTAACCCGACCGGGTGATCATGAGGTCGTCGAGGATGCCGCCGTCCTCGGCGGTGAGTTGGCTGTAGCGCTGCTGGCCGGGCTTGAGGTTGAGGATATCGGCCGGCACCAGCGCCTCGAGCGCCCGCGCCGTGGTCTCCCAGTCCGGTCCGACGACGAAGGCCTGGCCCATATGGCTGACGTCGAAGAGGCCGGCGTCGCTGCGCGTCCAGTTGTGCTCGGTGAGCACGCCGGTCGGATATTGCACCGGCATGTCGTAGCCGGCGAAGGGCACCATCTTGGCGCCGGCATCGACGTGGAGCTGATGGAGCGGGGTCTTGTGCAGCGGCCCGGAAACGGTCTCAGCCATTGGTCATCCTGCATCGGCGCGCGAACAGGCCCGGGGCGATGGCCCGGACACGCTCGAAACGCGGGCTTGTCGCCCGCTCGCGCCCCTCTGTCGCAGGAACCTGAGAGATTCACCGGGGCCCGAAGGCCAGAGCACCCCGGCAGGGCGCCCTATCGGCTTACTCCGTCGGTGGGCCGGGTTTGGACGCCAGGCCGCTTTCCAGAATGCCGATCCCCCGGCGGTCCTTTTGCCTGAGAGGTTCCGGGGCCGTTGCTCCTTCGGCGCCGGGAGATCTTCAGAACGTAACAAGACCACCCGGACTCTCCCGCCGGGTTCATAAGGCACACCTTGGCAATGACCGCATCGGCAGCCGGAGTCAAGGCGCGGCTGTGGGCCGCGCGCCGTTGGTCCGCAGCGCGCGGGCGTCAGTGGCCGCGGCGGGCCTGGCGGCCGCGCTGACGCTGCTGCGGCTGGGCCATCGTGTCGAAACCGACGAAGATGATGTAGTTCTGTAGCTCTTCCGGCGGCGGCAGGGCGAAGGCGACCTGGTCCTCGATCTGGGTGAAGGAGACGTTCGGCGAGCCGGCCGGCACATCGATCGGCACCGTGTAGAGCCGCGACCAGATCGGCTGCGACAGGCCGCGGGTCACCGCGATGCGGATCGGCAGGCTGAGCCGCGCGCTGCCCTCGGCCTTCGGGCCGGACAGCACGCGTCCCTCGACGCCGACCTTGACGATCATGGTCTGCCCGTCGATGCGGCATTCGCGCGCAAGATCGGTAATGGTCGCCTGGTACCGCAGCTCGGTCGGTCCATCGCCGCCCTGGCGCCAGACGTTGGAGCCGTCGCGCACTTCGATGCGCGGACACAGGTTCTCCTGCAGCGCCTGCGGGCCGGCCTGCACCGGCTGGCCGAACAGCGCATTGTGGACAGGCGAGCCGACGCCCGGCGCCGGCTGCGCCGCAGCCTCGGGCGACTGGCTCTGACCGCCGCCGAAAAGATTGCCACCACTGGTGCCACAGCCCGCGAGACCGGCCGCAAGACCCATTACCAAGGCGATTCGGGCCGTTGCCCGGCCCGTCAAACCAAATCTGCGCAGCACGTAAGGGCCCCTGATAAGCTTTTGCGACCGGGGCTTATAGCAAAGCCAGTCGGGCGGAACCAAGGCCTGATGACGGACCCCGTCCAGGAGCACCATCGCCTTTGGTGATGGACTTCCGTCGTGATTTTCATGAGAAGGGCAGCTTCGCCGCGGCTATGCTGCGCAAACGCCCTTTTTGAAAGCCAGCGCCTGCCCATGACCTCATCCCTCCTCGCCTCGCTCCGCCCGGAAGCCACGGAAGCGCCGGCCAGCGGCATCGTCGAACTGTCGAAATATGCCCGGGCGGCCGGCGACGTGATCCAGCTCTGGGTGGGTGAAGGCGACATGCCGACGCCCGCCTTCATCAGCGAAGCCGCGACCCGCTCGCTGGCCGCGGGCGAGACCACATATACGTGGCAGCGAGGCATTCCCGAGCTTCGCCAGGCGATCGCCGCCTATGCGTCCAACCTCTACGGCCGCCCCCTGTCCCCGGAGCGCTTCTTCGTCTGCGGCTCCGGCATGCAGGCGATCCAGATCGCCATGACCATGGTGGCCGGCCCCGGTGACGAGGTGATCATCCCCTCACCGACCTGGCCGAACGCGCCGGCCGCCGCGGGGCTGCGCGGCGCAACGCCCGTTCTGGTCGAGCTCACCCACGGCAATCGCGGCTGGCAGATCGACCTCGAGCGGATCGCCGCGGCGATCACGCCGCGGACGAAGGCGCTTTTCGTCAACACGCCGTCGAACCCGACCGGCTGGACCGCGACGCGCCAGGAGCTCGTCGACATTCTCGCGCTGGCCCGCAAGCATGGGCTCTGGATCATCGCCGACGAGATCTATACCCGCTTCGTCTGGACCGGCGAGGCCAAGCGCGCGCCCTCGTTCCACGACGTGCGCGAGGACGGCGACCGCATCCTGTGGGTCAACACCTTCTCCAAGAACTGGGCCATGACGGGCTGGCGCATGGGCTGGGTTGAAGCCGACCCTGCGCTCGGCGACGTGATCGAGAACCTCATCCAATATTCGACCTCGGGCTCGCCGATCTTCATCCAGCGGGCCGGCATTGCCGCGCTCGAGCGCGGCGAGAGCCTCGTCGAGCACCAGATCGCCAAGGCCCGCAGGGCGCGCGACATCGTTTCAGCCGCGGTGGAGCGGACCGGCCGCTGCCATTTCTCGCGGCCCGACGGTGCCTTCTACCTGTTCTTCGGCATCGAAGGCGTGACCGACTCCATGGCCGCCGCCATGCGCCTCGTCGATCTCGCCAAGGTCGGCCTTGCGCCAGGCTCCGCCTTCGGCGCCGGCGGAGAAGGCCATCTGCGGCTCTGCTATCTGCGCTCGCCGGAGCAGATCGAGATCGCTGCGGGCCGGCTCGCCGACGCTATCAGGCAGCTCTGATGGGTGGCCTGCCGGTGACGAGCCGCAACCAGCCCTTGCGTACATGACCTAACGGAAAATACCATGAATGCGCCTGACGCGACAGGCTCATTCGGTGTTGCGTGACATCCGGGGCCGTAGCATGCTCTGCGCGCTGGGGCGTATCGGCGCCGTCGCCGGAGGTGCCTTCGCCCCCTTGGTGATGCGTCCGGAGCCGATGCCGCCGTGAGGAGGTCCTCCATCGAGCAGATCAAGAAGGCGTCGCTGACGGTCTCGGAAGCCCGTCTGTCCAGCGTGCTGGACATTGCCGCCGACGGCATCGTCGTGGTCGACGAAAGCCGGACCATGCTGGTGTTCAACAAGGCTTGCGAGACGCTCTTCGGCTGGACCGCCGCGGAGGCCATCGGCCGCCGTGTGGACCTGATCCTCGGCCCCGTCCTTCAGGGCGCGGGCGACGACGCGGATGCGGGCCTTGCGGTCGAGCCCATCGTCGGCGGCGGCCGCGAGGTGGCCGGGCGACATCGCGATGGCACCGCCTTCCCGGTCGAACTGTCGGTGGCGGAGGCGGCGACGCCCGACGGGCGCCAGTTCATCGCCATCCTGCGCGATCTGCGCCCCCGCAAGGAGGCGGAAGAGCGGCTGAACCAGTTGCAGACCGACCTTCTGCACATGGCCCGCGTCTCGGCGGTCGACGAAATGGGGGCTGCGCTGGCGCACGAGTTGAATCAGCCGCTGACGGCGGTGATGCTGTATCTGCAGGCTGTCGGGCGGGCCCATGACAAGGCGACCGACGCGCACCGGCGCGGCGAGATCGGCGCCCATCTCGACGACACCATCCGGTCGATCCTCGGCAAGGCGCAGCGGGAAGCGGAACGGGCCGGCAACATCATCAGGCGCATGCGCGATTTCGTCGAAAAGCGCGAGCCCGAGCGCCGCCTCGTCGATCTCAACGGCCTGGTCGAGGAGGCGGTAGAACTGACGCTGCTCGGCTATCGGCCGGGCGCGCGCGTCGTCCGGCACCTGCGCAGCCCCCTGCCCGCCGTGCGGGTCGACGCCGTGCAGATCCAGCAGATCGTCGTCAATCTCATGCGCAACGCGCTCGAGGCGGTGCGCGGCGGCGGCCAGGAGCGGATCTGGATCGAGACCCAGGCCAAGGACGGCACGATCCGCTTTTCCGTGCGCGACAGCGGCCCCGGCGTGCCGCCGGAAGCCATGCCCCACCTGTTCCGCGCCTTCGCAAGTACGAAGAGAACCGGACTGGGCCTCGGTCTTGCGATTTCCCGGGCGATCGCCCAAAACCATGGCGGGGATCTGACCGTGGATCCCGGCGGCAATGGACGGGGCGCGTGCTTCTCCCTGGTGCTTCCGGAACCGGCGGACGAGGATGCCGGACGCGACGGGATGCGGTGAACCATGGCGACTGCGGCCAAGACCATCTATGCGCATCGGGACATCTTCGTCGTCGACGACGATCCGGCCGTGCGCGATGCGCTCGGCGTCGTCCTGTCGATGGAAGGCTTCTCGGTGACCGGCTTCGCCGACGGCGCGAGCTTTCTCGCCACTGCCCGCAGCCAGGTGCCGGCCTGCGTCATTCTCGACGTGCACATGCCCGGCCGCTCGGGCCTCGACATCCTGAAGGAACTCAACGCCCATCACTATCCGGCGCCGATCTTCATCATTTCGGGCCAGGGTGACATTCCGATGGCGGTCGATGCCATCAAGCATGGCGCGCTCGACTTCATCGAAAAACCCTTCGATGCCGACACCGTCGTCTCGCGGGTTCGCGAAGCGATCGACCTGTCGGCCCGGCGCGCCGCCGCCCCGACGACGCCGATCCTGCGCCAGAGCTTTCCAGGCGCCGAACTGCTCACGCCGAGAGAGCGTGAGGTTCTCGGCCAGATTGCCGGAGGCGCGTCGAACAAGGAGGCGGGCCGCCATCTCGGCATCAGCCCGCGCACCATCGAGGTGCACCGCGCGCGCATCATGGAAAAGCTCGGGGCGAAGAATGCCGCCGACCTCGTGCGCATCGTCCTGACCGAGATCAGGGCCAGCGCCTGACCGCAGGCCGGGCGGCGACCGAACGGGCCGCCATGCCGAAGCCACCCGTCTTCACGATTGCGTGTCGCGTTGCGTCCGCGCGCGCAACCGCCCTATTCTGTCGCCAGTCTCGTTTCCCTCCCACTTCGCCTGGCGAGGCCCCATGCTGACCCTCGACATCAATGGCCGGTCGGTCACGATCGACGCGGAGGCGGACATGCCCCTGCTCTGGGCCATCCGCGACCATGCCCAATTGACCGGCACCAAATTCGGCTGCGGCCAAGCCCTGTGCGGGGCCTGCACCGTCCATGTCGACGGCCAGCCGACGCGCTCCTGTTCGCTTCCCGCGGGCGAAGCCCAGGGCCGCAAGATCACCACCATCGAGGGCGTCTCCGGCAGCGTCGCGGAAGCGGTGCAGGCGGCCTGGCGCAAGCTCGACGTCGTCCAGTGCGGCTATTGCCAGTCCGGCCAGATCATGAGCGCCATCGCCCTTCTGACCGAGAACAAGGCCCCGAGCGACAGCGATATCGACGCCGCGATGGACGGCAATATCTGCCGATGCGGCACCTATGTCCGGATCCGTGCGGCGATCCACGACGCCGCCCGGACGCTGGCGTGAGGGAGGCGGCCATGAGCACTGCACCCAGGACCGGCCGCGGCGATCCCGCCCTTCTGTCGGCGGCCGCCGCGGACGAGGCCTTCGCCGCGACACGGCGTTCGTTTCTCGCCGGTGCGGCCGGCACGCTGATCGTCGCGGCGCTGGTCGGCCCCCGCGGGGCCGAGGCTGCGGACGCCTGCCAGTTCAGCAATGTCACGGCCAATCCGAACGCCTTCGTCAGGATCGGCGCCGACAATACGGTGACCGTGCTGGTCAAGCATCTCGACATGGGCCAGGGTTGCGCCACCGGCCTGACCACCATCGTCGCCGAAGAGCTCGACGCCGACTGGAGCCAGATGCGCGCGGCCTTCGCACCCGCCGATCACCGGCTCTACAACAATTTCGCCTTCGGCCCGATGCAGGGCATCGGCGGCTCGACCGCGATCGCCAATTCCTGGACGCAGTTGCGCAAGGCCGGGGCTGCCGCCCGGCAGATGCTGATCGCCGCCGCGGCCAGCGAATGGAACGTCGCCGCCGGCGAGATCAAGGTCGAGCGCGGGGTCGTCCGCCACGGCACGCGCCAGGCCACGTTCGGCGAACTCTCGGCCAGGGCCTCGACCATGACCGTGCCGGCCGACCCGCCGCTGAAGGAGCCGGCGAACTGGGTGTTCATCGGCAAGGACAAGGCCGTCGGCCGGGTCGACAGCCTGGGCAAGACCTCCGGCCAGACCGTGTTCTCGATCGACGTGCGCCGCCCGGGCATGCTGACCGCGGTGGTGGCGCATGCGCCGAAATTCGGCGCCAGGGTCAAGGCCTTCGATGCCGGCGCGGCCCGCCAGGTGAAAGGCGTCGTCGATGTCGTGGAAATCCCGAGCGGGGTCGCGGTCGTCGCGCGCGACACCTGGTCGGCGATCAAGGGCCGCCAGGCCTTGAAGGTGGTCTGGGACTTTGCCGGTGCCGAGACGCGCTCGTCCGACGCCATCATGGCCGAGTTCCGGCGCCAGGCCGGCCAGCCTGGCCTCAGCGCCGGTCGCCGCGGCAATGCCGAAGGGGCGATCCGCGGCGCGGTGCGGATGCTCGAAGCCGAATTCACCTTCCCCTATCTCGCCCATGCCCCGATGGAGCCGATGAACGGCGTCATCGAAAAGCGGGCTGACGGCGTGATCGAGGCCTGGGCCGGCTTCCAGATGCAAACGCTGGAACAGGCCGCGATCGCCGCGATCTGCGGCGTGTCGACGGCAAAGGTCCACCTCAACACGCTCCATGCCGGCGGCTCGTTCGGCCGGCGCGCGACGGCGGCGTGCGACTATGTCTCGGAAATGAGCCATATCCTCAGGGCGGTCGGCTATCGCGCGCCGATCCATCTCGTCTGGACGCGCGAGGACGACATGACCGGCGGCTACTACCGCCCCATGGTCTATCACCGCATTCGCGCGGGACTGGACAGCCAGGGACGGATCGCCGGCTGGGACCACCGGATCGTCGGCAAGTCGATCCTGATCGGCACGCCGCTGGAAGCCTCGCTGGTGGCCAACGGCGTCGATGCGACGACCGTCGAGGGCGCCCGCAACACCCGCTACGCGATCGACAGCCTCGCCGTCACGGTCAGCAATGGCCGCGAAGGCGTGCCGGTGCTGTGGTGGCGGTCGGTCGGCCACACCCATACCGCCCAGGCGATCGAGGTGATGATGGACGAACTGGCGGAGGCCGCCGGCAAGGATCCCCTCGCCTATCGCCTGAGCTATCTCGACAGGGCGCCGCGCGATGCAGCCGTCCTGAAGCTCGCCGCGGAAAAGGCCGGCTGGGGCCAGCCGCTGCCGGCCGGCCGCGGTCGCGGCATCGCCGTGCACGAGAGCTTCAACACCCATGTCGCCATGGTCGCCGAGGTGACCGTCACCGGCACGCAGGTAAAGGTGGACAGGATCGTCGCCGCCGTCGACTGCGGCATCGCCGTCAATCCCGACGTGGTCCGGGCCCAGATCGAGGGCGCGATCGGCTTCGCCCTGTCGTCGGTGCTGCGCAACCGCATCACGCTGAAGGACGGCGAGGTGCAGGAGCGCAATTTCGACGCGTTCGAGCCGACCCGCATGTCGGAAATGCCGGTCGTGGAGGTGCATATCGTGCCCTCCACGCTGTGCCCGACCGGCATCGGCGAGCCGGGCGTGCCCCTGGTCGGGCCGGCCATTTCCAATGCGGTGTCGGCGGCGACGGGCAAGCGCATGCGCTCGCTGCCGCTCGATCTTGCCGGCATCGGCGGCGCCTGAACCGGGACGCCGCGCAGGTCTTCGCCGTCAGTGCGCCCGGCGGCTGACCGCGGCCTGCTCGAAGGTCGCCATGCCATTGTGCACGGCGACCGCGTTCTTGACGATGCCGCAGGCGAGCGCCGCGCCCGACGCCTCGCCGAGGCGCATGCCGAAATCGAACAGCGGGCGCTTGCCGATGCGCTCCAGCACCCGGCCATGGGCCGGCTCGGCCGACCGGTGGGCGGCAAGGCAATGATCGAGGCTGGCCGGCTCGAGCGCATGCAGGATGGCTGCGGCCGCGGTGACCACATAGCCGTCGAGCAGGACCGGGATGCGCTGCAGCCGGGCGGCGAGGATGGCACCGACGAGCGCGGCGATCTCGCGGCCGCCGACCCGGCGCAGCACTTCCAGCGGGTCGGACAGGTGGTCGCTGCTGCGCTGGACGGCGCGGCCGACCGCCTCGGCCTTGCGCTTCAGTCCCTCGGCATCGACGCCGGTGCCCGGGCCGATCCAGTCCTCCGGGCGCCCGCCATAAAGCGCGAGATAGACGGCCGCGGCCACCGTCGTATTGCCAATGCCCATTTCGCCGAGGCACAGCAGGTCCGTGCCGCCGGCGATCGCCTCCATGCCGAAGGCGATGGTGGCTGCGCAGCCGGGCTCGTCCATGGCATCCTCGACGCTGATGTCGGGCGTCGGCAGATCGATGGCGAGATCGAACACTTTCAGGCCAATATCGTTGGCGACGCAAAGCTGGTTGATGGCGGCGCCGCCGGCAGCGAAATTCTCCAGCATCTGGCGGTTGACGCTGTCCGGGAAGGCCGAGACGCCCTGGGCGGTGACGCCATGGGCGGTGGCGAAGATGGCGACCAGCGGCCGGTCGACGCGCGGCTTCGGATTGGCCGACCAGGCCGCGACCCATTCGACGATCTCTTCGAGGCGCCCGAGCGAACCGGCAGGCTTGGTCAATTCGGCATCGCGCGCCTTCACCGCCGCGACGGCCGTCCTATCGGCCTCCGGCAGGCGGTGCAGGAGGTCGCGGATATCGTCGAAGGGAAGGCCCGACGGATTGGGGGGCGGCAAGGCCATGGCATGGGGTCCTGAAGCTGCGAACGCGCCGGACGGTTAAAGGCTCAGGCCCGCCAAGACAAGCCGGCCGGGCGAGGCATGGCAGGGACCATGGCCCGGCGCGCCGTTCCGGGCTAAGTCATGCCGCCATGACCGACCCGACACTCTGGCGCGACACGCTCAAGGCCCTGCGCTTCTTCTCCCGCCTGCCGCTGCCGCCGCTTCCCGGCGAGGCGGACGCCCATGGCCCGCCGGATTTTTCTGCCCTGGCCCGCGTCGTGCCGCTGGTCGGACTGGTTCTCGGCGGCCTTGCGGGCCTCGCCCTGGTGCCGGCCGCCCTCGTCTGGCCGCCGGTCGTCGCGGCGCTGATCGCAGTCGGCCTCGGCATCGTCATGACCGGTGCCTTCCACGAGGATGGACTGGCCGACACGGCCGACAGTTTCGGTGGCATGACGATCGAGCGGCGCCTGGAGATCATGAAGGACAGCCGCATCGGCACGTTCGGCGCCGCCGCACTGATCATCGCGCTGTCGCTCAAGACCGCGGCGATCGCAAGCCTGATCGCCGATGTCGGCGCCGGCCGCACGGCCCTGGCGCTGGCTGCCGCCGGGGCCGTCTCGCGCATGGCGGCGATCGCCCTCGTCGTCTACCTGCCGCCCGCCCGCACCGATGGCGCCGGCCAGGCGGTCGGCGCGCCCTCCGCCGATGCCTGGCAGACCGGCTGCCTGCTCGCCGCCGGGCTCGGCTTTCTGGCATGGCCCGCGGCGGGTTTCGTCGGCGCCGTCCTCGGGCTTGCCGCCGCGGCCGGCCTCGCCAACCTCGCCTTGCGCTTTGCCCGCACCCATGTCGGCGGGCAGACCGGCGACCTCGCCGGCGCCACCCAGCAATGTATCGAGATTGCCCTTCTCCTCACTTGGCTTATCTTTGCCTGAGCCATGCCGGATCCCCAGACGCGCCCCCGACCGATCGAGACGCCCTGCGTGAGGATCTGCGTGATCCACCCGCTTCACGGCATCTGTGAAGGCTGCGGCCGGACGCTCGCCGAGATCGGCCGCTGGTCGACATTCTCGACCGAGGAGCGCCGGCGGATCATGGCCGAGCTGCCCGACCGCCTCACCGAGATCGCGAGCGACTCATGACCTCACGTGCCCTGTTGTGGATCCTGCTCGGCGCCGTCGGGCTCGCCGTGCTGGTCGCCGCGATCCGATCGAACGGCATCGAGGCCGGCACGCTCGATGCCGGCGACTATGCCTCGCTTCTCGGCCTGACCATGCTCGCCGCCCTCACCGGGGCAAGCGTGATGGGCATGTTCCGCGGCCGCGCCGGCGATGCCGTCCAGGCGGCGATCGCCTGGCTCGCCATCTTCGCCTTTCTCGGCGTGATCTACACCTATCGTTTCGAATTCGAGGCCGTCGGCCGCCGCCTCGCCGCCAATCTGGTGCCCGGCCTCGCCACCGAAGGCGTCACCGGCGCGCGGGAGGTCACCATACCGCGCGGCCCGGGCGGTACCTATTCGGTGCGCGTTTCGGTCAATGGCGCGCGGGCCGTGCCCATGCTGGTCGATACCGGCGCCTCCTCGCTGGTGCTCAGCGATGCCGATGCACGGCGCGCCGGCATCGCCGTCGACAGTCTGTCGTTCAACATCGCGGTTTCGACCGCCAACGGTCAGGCCATGGCGGCGGCGATCATGCTCGACAAGGTGGAGGTCGGGCCGATCGTCGCGCGCCAGGTCCGCGCCCTCGTTGCCCGCCCGCAGGCGCTCAATGCGAGCCTGCTCGGCCACACCTTCCTCGATCGTCTCGACGGCTACGAGGTGCGAGGCGGCCGCATGGTGCTGCGTGGGGCGAACTAGCGAATGGCGAATGGCGAATGGCGAATGGAGGGATGCGAGCGATCGAAACTCCTGACGAGCCCGTAGGACGCCCCCGGCGCCGTCGCACCCCTACTCGCTAATTCGCCATTCGCTCCTCACCAGACCTTGCGCAAGCCCAGAGTGCCGCGGATCGCCTGATGGCGCTCGCCGAGCTCGGCTTCCATCGACGAGGTCAGGCTGAGCCCGCTTGCGAAGCGCAGCTCGGCTCCGGCGGCGGCGAGCGCCGTGTGCATGGACGGGCGCGCGCCGAAGACGGTGAAGGCGGAATTGGGAAGGGACTGGAAGCTCGCTTCGACCGAGCGCTGGGTGGTCGGCTGATAGGCCCAGGCGAGGCGGCCATAGGCAATGAGGTCGGTCCCCTCGGCGAGCTGGGTCTTGCCGTCCAGCCGGATGCCGAGCTCGGTGCGCGCCGTCGTGTGGCTGCGGGCGGCGAAATCGAGGCCGAAGACACCGCCGGCGGGCCGCGTCGCTTCGCTATAGCGCGGCGCTGAATAGCCGATCACCTCGACGGCGCCATAGGGCGTCAGCCCGAAGCCCTGCCAGCCGAAACGCCAGCCGGCTTCGAGCCGGCCACCGAAGGTGTGGGCAGTCAGGCGCGAGCGATAGACCTCGGGACCGGCGAGATCGACATTGCGGTTGATGTCGAAGCTGTTCCAGCCATAGGCCATGGCCGCCGAGACATAGGCCGGGCCGAGCCGAGTCGAGCCGTAGAGGCCGATCTGGAACAGGTCGCCCGTGCCGCCGCCCCGGCCGCCGAGGCCATAGGAGGTGCCGCCGCCGGCGAGCGCAAAGCCGACGAGCGTATCGGGCGTCAGCCGGCGGTCGGCACCGGCCGCGACGCCATAGATGCCGCTGCTATGGGCATTGGCGCCGGTCGCCGGATCGGCATTGAGCCGGCTCGCCTGGCCGAAGGCTTTCGTCCAGAGGCTCCAGCCCTGGACGGTGCCAGGCATGCCGGGTCGGCCCGCCGGCGGATCGGCCATCTGGATCAGCGAGGGGCTCGCTCCGTTCGCGAGAGCGCCGCGCGCACCCGCCATCGGATCGAGCATCAGATTGAGGAAAAGGCTCGCCGCCCGCAGCGCCGTCTCTTCCGTGCCGGTCGCGGCCTCGCCGCTCAACCGGCTCAGGGCCTGCGGCAGCGCCGACTGGGACAACAGATAGAGCGGGATGAAGGCCGAGACGTCGGCGCCGCCGACCAGGGCGCGGTCGATCGCCGCGGCGACATTGGTGGGATTGATCGGCGTGCCCGGCGGCAGCAGCGGCACCAGCCGGTTGGCGCTCAGCGACAGTTCGACATCCGTGGCCGTATAGCTGACCGTTGCCGCGATGGCCGGCGTGAACGTGCCGCTGGTGGAAACCGCGTCGAACGTGCCGCTGCGCCCGCCGGCGGCCGAAAGCAGCGTATAGGTCGTGCCGAAGCGGAGGCCACGGTCGATGCCGACCAGCGAGAGCGTGCCGGCAAGGCTCGCCGCGCCCGTCACGTTCAGCCGGTCGGCCGATGTGCCGGAGACTTCGATGACCGTGGTGCTGCCGGCATTCAGGACGGCATTGCCGGCAACCGTCATCGTGCCGATGGAATTGCCCGGTGCGAGCGTGCCGTTGAGGACGAGCCCGCCGATCGTGCCGGTGCCGCCGAGCGTGCCGGCGGTGTCCACGGTGACGGCCGAGACCAGCGATCCGTTGACGACCAGCTTGCCCCCCTCGACGATGGTCGGGCCGGTATAGGTGTTGGTGCCCGACAGGGTGAGCGTGCCGGTGCCGACCTTGACGAGCGAACCGCCGCTGCCCGCGCAGCCGCAGCCGTCGGTGATGGTGCCGCTGACTTCGGTCGAGAGATTGTTGCCGCCAACGGTAAGCTGGACTGGTCCGAGAATGAATTCGCCGGCGCCGGCGATCGAGCCGACCGACAGCTTGTCGTCGTTGTTCGGGCCATAGCTGCCGCTGAAGTCGACGACGCCGCCGGCCTTGGCGGTGATCTGGGCATTGCCGCCGGTCGTATTGTCGAAGAACACCAGCTGGGCGCCGCCTTCCACCGTGATCGTGGCGCTGGCGGCCGTGGCAAAGCCCTGGAAGAAGAGGAGCGAGCCGCTCTTGTTGAGAATGACGGCCTGCTCGGCGGAGGTGACTTCGTCCGGCGACGGGGACTGACCGAAAGCGATCACCCCGCCGTTCTCGTTGATGATCATTGCGGAGCCGGCGCGCGCGGACAAGGCAAAGCCGATGAAACCGCCATTGACGATCCGCGCCTGCCCCGCTGTGCTGTTCTCCACGAACAGGAGACCGGCACCGGCCTCGTTGACGATCGAAGCCTGCCCGGCGCTCGACGATGCGAAAAAGAGCAGGACCTGGGAGCCGGCCTTGTTCAGAATGGTCGCCTGATCGGCCGAGGGCGTATCGGTGGCCCAGCCCGTCGGCGTGCCAAAGATCAGGGCGCCGCCCACGTCGTTGACGATATGCGCCGTGCCGGCGCGCGCCTGGCCGCTGAACAGGATCTCGCCGAAATTGCTGATGGACGCAGCGCCGGCCGTGCTGTTGTCGGTAAAGGCGAGTGTGCCGTTGTTGACGATCGCCGCCGTGCCGGCGCTGCTGGACTCGCGGAAGGTCACGCCGCCCGGGGACAACCCATTATTGGTGATATTGGCATTGCCGGCCGTGCTGGTGCCGTAAAAATTGACTTCGCCGCTCGTCGCCACGGTGGTGCCGGCCAGCGTGCCGTTGACGATGTTGAACGTGCCGTCATTGACGAGATTGCCGACGAGCGAGCCGGCGCGCGCCGCAGTGCCGAGCTGGAGTATCGCATCGACATCGATGGTCGTGCCGCCGGTATAGGTATTGACGCCCGACAGGATCGACAGGCCGGTCATCGGCCCGTTGAGGATCTGCACCGCACCCGCGCCGGTGATGGCACCGGCAAAATCGGCATTGACGAGCTGCAGCAGCATGGCCGGGTTGGAGCCGGTCGCGAGCGTGCCGGCGCCGGACAGGTTCTTGAGCGCCGCGTCGAAGCCGTTGAGGTCGAGCGTCGCCGCCGCGTCGATCCGCGTGGAGGCAAGGGTCGGGCTGTTCGTTCCGAATGCGGCCGTGTCGGTTCTGAGCGTGCCGCCGGCAATGTGCAGATTGACGTTGGCGGGCGGCGACATGCCGATCGACGCGAGGACAACCGTGCCGGTATCGCCGGTCGAGCCGAAGGTGACGGTGCCGTTGGTGCCGAGATCGATATTGGGGCCAGCCAGGGTGAGCGTGGTCCCCGTCGCGGCCGAGATCATCGCATCTATATTGGCCTCGACCTTGAAATTCCCGGCCAACGTGGCATCGACCGCCGCGCGCAGCCCGCCGCCATTCAGGACCACCGACGTCCCACCGATCGCATCGGCATGGCCGATTTCGATCGTGCCGGCATTGACGGTGAGCGAGAGGCCGAGAAACGGATTGGCCGCCGTCAGGGCGAGCGTACCAGCTCCCGCCTTGGTGAGCGTGGTCCAGAAGAACGGATTCGAGATTTCACCGGCCTGCACCGCCCGCCCGGACGCGACGTCCAATGTGAGGCTTCCTCCCGCCAGGGGCGAAATGAGGTCAATCGCATTGTTCAACGTGACGCCGTCGCGATAGCCGATGGTGACGACCGGGGCCATCACTTGCACACGTCCGGTTCCGAACGCCGTGCTGCTGCCTGCGATCAGTGTCCCACCAGCGATCTGAGTATTGGCGGTATAGGTATTGTTGCCCGACAGGAGCAACGAACCTGGCCCCCATTTGACCAGAACATCGGCAAGGGGGTCTCCTCCAGAAACCACACCCGCCTGCTCGGCAGAGCCGACCGGAACATCGAGCATAGTCGCACCCGGCCCGACCGTGAGCCCGCCCGCATTGACCTGGCCATCCGTATAGGTGGTCGACTGCGCCGATGCTGCGCCCGCCAGTCCAACCGCCAAGACTGCCTGCGCCGCCGCCAGTGCCATAGCACGTGGAACGCGCCTGCCATGCCGCCGCGCTTCGTACGGCTTTTCCAGCACCAGCATGTCGCGTCTCCCCCAGGCGCTACAACTGGAAATAGCCTATAGATTCACACCCGTGGCAAGCGAAATGTAAGCTTGATGTCGCTGGGGAAGTCGGGCTGTTTCATTTCCGCAACGGCGCCTTTTGTGATCATCCGGCGGAACACAGGCCGCGCTCCGCCGCGTCACAAGGCGGCAACCTTCCGGCGAGACGATCAGCGCCTGCCCGTTCGCCCACGCCTTGCCGAAACGCCTGATCGCTGCGCATTGTCCGCGCCGACCTGTCCCGATTGCCCCGGAGCTTCACATGCCGCTCATCTCCCGCCGCGACACGCTCTCCGTCGGGCTCGGCGCCGCCGTGACCGGCTTCGCCGGGGCGGACCAGGCCGCGGCCGAGCGGCGCGCGCCGACGCTGACCCTGCTGCTGGTCAACGACATCTACAAGATGGGGGAGGAGAACGGCCGCGGTGGCTTTGCCCGGCTCAATGCCGTCGTCAAGGCCGAGCGGGCGCGCGGTGTGCCGATGCTCTACGTCCATGCCGGCGACATGTTCTCGCCCTCGCTCATGTCCGGCTTCGACCAGGGCGCGCATACGGTCGAGCTCGTCAACCTCGCGCCGCCCGACGTCTTCGTGCCCGGCAACCACGAATTCGACTTCGGGCCGGAGGCCTATGCCGCGCGCCGGCGCGAGGCGAAGTTCGCCTATTTCGCCGCCAATATGCGCGACGCCGACGGCGCGCCGCTGCCCGGCCACGAGGACGGCCGGATCTTCGACCTCGGCGTCGCCAAGCTCGGCGTCTTCGGCGTCGCCCTGCCGAACACGGCCGAGGTCTCCTCGTCGGGCGACATCCGGTTCAGCCCGACCATGGAGACCGTGCAGCGCGAGGCGGCGCGGCTGCGGCGCGCCGGCGCCGACCTCGTCGTCTGCTGCGCCCATACCGACCGCGCCGACGACCTGAAGATCGTGCGCTCGCGCCTCGTCGACGTGCTGCTGACCGGGCACGATCACGACCTGGCGCTGACCTATGACGGCCGCACGGTGATGGTGGAGAGTTCCGAGGAGGGCTATTACGTCACGGCGATCGACCTGACGCTGGGCACGACGGGCGAAGGCGCGGAACGGCGCACCACCTTCACCCCGGCCTTCCGGGTTCACGACAGCCGCAGCGTGACGCCGGACCCGGCGACGCTCGCCCGGGTGCAGGAATACGAAAAGCTGCTCGCCCAGGAGCTCGACGTGGTGATCGCGGTTCTGTCGGGCGAGCTCGACAGCCGCACCGCCATCGTGCGCTCGCAGGAGACCGCGATCGGCGACCTCATCGCCGATGCCATGCGCGAGGCGACCGGCGCCGATGTCGCGGTCATCAATGGCGGCGGCATCCGCGGCAACCGGGTCTATCCGGCCGGCCACCAGCTCACCCGCCGCGACGTGCTGAGCGAGCTGCCCTTCGGCAACCGCACCGTGGTGGCGCCGGTTTCGGGCGCCGACCTGAAGGCGGCGATCGAGAACGGCGTCAGCCAGGTGGAGCATCGCGCCGGCCGCTTCCCGCAGGTCTCCGGCCTCACCGCCATCGTCGACCGGTCGCGGCCGGCCGGCGACAGGGTGGTGGCGATGACGGTCGGCGGCGCGCCGCTCGACCCTCAAAGGATCTACCGCGTCGCGACCAACGACTTCATGCTCAAGGGGGGCGACGGCTACGGCATGCTCGGCGCGCGCGTGCAGGACGCCGACCTCAAGGGCAAGCTGGTCGCCTCCGACGTGATGGTGCATGCCCGCCGGCTCGGCACGATCGCGGCGACCACGGGCGGGCGGATCCGCTTCCTGTGAGCCTCGAGCCCGCGGCCGGCGGAGCCGCCGTCACGGCCCCCGTCCGCGCGCGCCCTCGAGGATCTGCCTGATGACGCGGATGTCGCCCTGCATGGTGGCGATGGTGTCGCGGTCGCGTTCGGTGCGCTCCTCGATGCGGCGCACCCGCTCGGTGATCTCGCTCTTGTCCGCGCGGATGCGCTCGATCAGCCTGACATCCTCCGCCTTCAGTTCGCGCACGTCCGCCTGCATATAGGCGATGCCCATGCTGACGCCGACGATGGTCGTGGCGATGGACCAGAAATTGAGATCGAGATTGATCTTCATCGCGCCCTCGGCCGCCGCCAGCCGCAGGCGGCGATGCCGCTCTCGACCGTCTCGTCGATCCAGATCTGATCGCGCGTCGTCTGCCCCCTGACCGGAAAGCCGGGATCACCGAAGACCCGGCACTCGCCGCGGGCGACACTCGCCGGCCGTGACGTCCCACAACCCGCCATCGTCATAACAAGCGCGGACAGGACCGCGAGCCTTGCGTGCCGCATCTTCGGCCTCCCTGTTTGCCGTGTCGATTTCGGTGAGGACCTCGCGCCGGCCGGTTTCCCTGATCCGGTCGACGGCGAGCCAGCCCGCGGCGAGCGCGAGGCCGATGCCGGCTGCGGCGGCGATCGGCCGCCAGTTCGCAAGGAGCTGCAACATCACGCGGGGCTCCGGCTGATCGTGACGCGGCCGGACAGGACCAGCCAGGCGACGATGCCGCCGGCGGCCAGCACCAGGCCGAGGGCTGCCAGCGCCCAGCCATTGGCAATGCCGCCGAGCGCGGGCAGGGCCGCGACGCCGCCGGCAAAGAGGCCCCCGGTGGTGAGCGCGGCGGCGCTCTCGGCCGGCTTGACCTCGTCGGGGCGCGCCGCGTCGGGCGCGACATCCGCCGGCTGCGGCCCGGCCTTGTCGGCAGCCTTCAGCGCGTCGAGGAAGTTCCTGTGGTAGCCGGCGATCAGCCGGGCCTTGTCGGTGCCGTTGACGATGCGCCGGGCGCCGACCGGATCGTCCTTCACCGCGCTGAAGAAGTCGGCGAGGCGCTTACCCGTGAACAGCCCCTCCTCCATGCCCCGGAACAGCGCCGGCAGGGCCTTCTCCCAGGTCAGGAGCTGGCCCGGCCGGCGTGCGCCGAACAGGCGGTGGTTGCGCTCCCAGGTGACCTGGACGAGCCCTTCGCCGACCCAGGGGTAATAGGGCTTGGACCTGAGATAACCCTCCCCGCCCCGCTCCCGGATCGGCTGCAGCGCGGCGCCGGTCTCATGGAAGGCGGTCGCCAGCATGTAGGCGAGCCACCTGACATCGGTGAGATGGGAGGCGTCCCACTCGTCGAGGATCCGCGTCAGGCCGTCGACCTGAGCGGAAGACAGCCGGCCGCCGAACGGCGCCCGGCGCGCATAGGCAAAGAAGGTCCGCCGGTCGAACATGGACCGCTTCCTTGTGGTTGGGGTGGACTGGGAAGGCGAACGCCAAAAGCCCGGCGCGGGCGGCGCCGGGGTGGGTGGGCTCATTGGTGAGGTGTCAGGTCAGGTCGCGTAGGCCGCGTCGATCTCGGCCGTCGTGGTAATTGTGCCGGCGGCTACGGCATCGTCGATGTCGCGGTTTTTGGCGAACATGGACTGCACGTAGGCGGAAAGGGCGTCGCCGATCGCGATCACCTGCGCCGCGGTCAGCGTGACGTAATGGCCGGGAGAGATTTTCCAGGGATCGATCGTGAAACCGGAAGCGGCCACCGCCTGGACATAGGCCGCCGTCACCACCGCGCGAGTCGTCGCATCCGCCGGCACCGCGACGCCGCCGACATCGACGGTCGCCGCCTCGATGATCTCCCAGCGCCGGCGGGCGGCATAGGCGACCAGGTCGACCGGCGGCGGTTCGTAGGGCGCGATCGGGATCTCGCGCGCGATCAGCTCGTCATATTCGCGGTTGCCGGGGGCGACGGGGATGGAGATTTCGGTAGGGCCGGCGAAGCCGGCCGAACCGCTCACCATCAGCTAATACAACATGGACTGATTGTCCGTTGGCAGAGTCCCGCGCGATTATGCTCACATCCTCGCCTTAGCTACATACTCAAAACAGCCGATAAGACCTCCAACTATGTTCGCTTGAACAAATAATGCATTTTCGTTTGCGAGAACCCAAGAGTAATTTCCACCGTTCCGCCAATCAGTATCGTAGTATGTAATTCGACCGACATTTCCTGCAGTGTCATAAATCGACACAGTGGGACTGGCTCGCATTTGGACTTTAAATCGAACAGTCGCATACATGCCACCATTGGGCATGGGATACTGGTTGAACAAATTGGTGGGTGAACCGGGATTTTTATCGGCCGGGAGGCTCTTTTCGTAGTATCGTAAGCAACGCAGAAGCTCGGCAGCAGGATCGGGCACGACAAATGGTCTTACTGAACCGATACCCGAGATATCCGGATAAAGATCAATATCTCCGATTTCAAAGACGTTGCTTGTTGAGCCCAGACCGTTGATTTGTGCGGCGGTCGACATCGTATCGGCAGTGTTCCAACCGAGCGTGCCGAAAAAATTGGCCCCGCAGGCGAGCGTCACCGAAAACGCCGCCCCTGCGCCCGCCCCGGTCAGTATCCACGGTCCGATTGCGTCCGGATCGATCGAGATCGTCTGGAGCGTGTCCGTGTTGGCCTGCGCCGAGGTGATCGTGAACGTTCCAAGAAAACACCGCGCGCCACCGGCACTAGCATACCTCCAGCCGTACGTGCCGGCTGGCCCCCGAAACATGAAAGAGCCAAGCAAACGCCGCGCACCGCTTGAGCCGAACCGTGTGCCGGCCAGCGCCTGGGCTTCGATCGTTTGCTGAACCAGCATGAAATCGCCGGCCGCCACCGCCGCCTTGGCCGTCGTGACGGTCAGCCGAAGGCGATTGGTGGCGCCCCCTGGCGTCGGCGCAGCGACGCGTTGGACGGTAATGCCTATGCCTGCACCGACTGTCGCCACATACATCTGATCGGCGATATATGGCCAGGCGCCCGTACCAGTGATCGGCACGGCCGTGTTGCCGTACTCCTGGCTGTGCTGCATCGCCCCATTGACGATCAGGCTCGGCGTCGGATCGATCACCTGGACGATCGCCCGCGCCTGCGCCGGTGTGCCGTCAATCGGCGGGCCGCTGCCGGCAGCGAGCGCGCGTAGCTTGATCGTACCTGCCGCCATGTCGGCGAGCTTGGCATTGGTGACCGCGGCATCGACAAGTTTGGTCGTCGTCACCGTGCCTGCCCCGAGGGAGAGCGGCGTGCCGTCGGCCCGTGTGTAGCCCGCGCACTGCCAGACACCGTCGCCGCTAACAAGCAGCGCCCAATCCCCGGTTGCCGTTACGATATTGGCACCGGAGGGAAGAGCAAGCGACGCCCCATGCGTCAGAACAAGCGCGTCGGCGAACCGCACCAAACGCCAGACCCCGTTAGCCGCAGTGCCAAAGGCCGCGATGGCCGTCGCGCCAGTAATGTTGACGAGGTTCGAGTTGACCGCGCCGAGATCGACGGTCGGCGCCGACGCGACATCGACGGCAGAAGCCCAATCAAGCGGCCCGGTCAGTCGGCCGCCGGTCGCGCCGAGCGCGTCGATGCCCCAGGCCGTGCCATTGTATTGAAGCCGCGCCGAAGTGCCCGCGAGCACGACGCTCATGCCGTCTTGCGGCGGCGTGAAGGACCATTTGCCTGTGGCAGCGCTGTAAAGCGCGAGGTGTTCAGCCCTGCCAGCCCACGCACCGGTCGGGTCGATGCCGACAAGATGCCGGTCGCCATCCGCCGGAGCTGCCGGCGGCGTATTGCCATGGGACAGAACGGGGTAATTCGGCGCAAGGTCGGCCGCATTCTGCAGGCGCGTCAAGGCCGCAATGGCGGCGGTCGAGCTGGCCGTGTTGATCGCCCGGTTGATCGAACGCTGTTCGACGACGAGATCGATCGTGCGCGTCGCGGCCTTGTAGGGCCAGGCCAAGGTGACCTCGGTTTCGGTCAGCGCCTTGATGACGAGAATGCGGCCTTCATCGTCGAGAACGGCATCGCCTTCTCGGGCCCCGGCGGTCACCGGAAGGATGCCGGCAACGGATGCGGTCCTGCTGTTCTGCGTCAGCGTGATCGTCCACACGCCGGGCTCGGCGGCGAGCAGCTTGTCGTAAGACATCGATTGTTCCTGGATTTAGCGCTTATGGCGCAGACGACGGTGGAGCCGAAACATGTGGTGAGCGGAGGCTGCCGCCTCGAAGCGTGTCGACCATAACGGCTCAAGCATGGATCGTTCTTAATGCATGGAATCGCGGGAGACCGGCGCCCATGCCGCTGTGCAACGCTCGGCCAAGGGGCAACAGCAGCCTAAGCAAGGGATCGAGGTGCTGCCGGTTGCGCGACGTAGCTCAAAGTGCCGTCCGCGATGCGCCTTGCTGCCTCACTCCGCATGGCAAAGAAATACTCGTAGCGCAGGCCATGCCGAACGACTGGCTTGCCTTGCCGATCCAGGCGAGGCGCTTTGCCCTTGATCGTCTTCACCACTTGGACCATTCGCGGCGCGCGATGCAGGGTCGGCTTTCCATCCGCCCCAAGGAGCGGTAGGCCGTCGCTGGTCTCGACTGGTACTTCATCAAATTCGAGAACGTCTTCGTCGACAGTCTTGGTAACCAGGACCGCCCGGCCGTCCCGAAGTTCGATGTCCTGTCGCGTTACCGATCGCACGGATTTTGCCTGTTCGCTCACCGTGTGTTGCTGATCGACATCGTCGAAAAGTGGGTCTTCGCAATAGGCCGCATAACGCTTCGGATCGAGCCCGCGCGCAATCAATGCGTCGCGGAACGCCTGCGCAGTCGGCCCAAAATGGATCCGCGCGCCATCCTCGCCTTTGTCATCGACCGCCGATTTCCACTGCCAGAACTGGACAGGCGTGTCGTAAGCAGCCAGAAGCGCTTGGTCGTCATCACCAAGTAAATTCTTCTCGGCAGCGTCCGACGTGACGATGTTGGGGTTTGTCGCAAAAATGTTTCGCATGCGAGCGCCGGACCAACCGATGTCCTGCGCGCCATCGCTGAAGGGAACGAAGGTGCCCGTAGCGTCGATCGCGAACCGGGCAACTCCATTGGTATGGAAACGAATCTGGCTATTCGCCGTGGCGACGTCCTTGCCAAAGACACTAATGGCGGCGCCGTTGCTGTAGCTATCCCCTCCATAAATCTCAACGGACGACGTCGTGTTGGTCGCCCGCATCACTATGCCTGACGATCCAAAGAACTGGGATGACTGATACGTGTAGCCCAAGCACGTTCCGTCATACTTCACCTGCAGCGGCGTTCGAACGTAATTCCCAGCACCGTCCCAAATATGCAGCAGGTAAGAACCGTCGAGATAAAGCTCTTCCTGAATGCGAATCTGGCCGTTTGACCAGCCAAGATTCCGCATGGCCTGTCTCGAGCCTACTGCCCCGGCGAACTGACCAATCCCGGCATGGAAGGTCGTATTGCCGGACGCGTCGATGCTGATCCCGGATGAAGACTCGATCGTGCCACTGGTATCGCCAAAGCGCGGCACGCGACCCGCGGTGGTCGTCGTCGGAAGCCCGATCAGATTGCGCACCTGGTCGCGCGAGAGGTCTTCAGGCGCCCCCATTCCAACCGACGCACGCCCCTTGATGCGCGAGGTCGCCATGTCGGCAAGCTTTGTGTTGGTCACCGCAGCATCGGCGAGCTTGGCCGTGGCCACCGAGCCTGCGCGAAGCCCCAGGGGCGTCCCGTCGATCCGCGTATAGCTGAAACACTGCCAATTGCCGCTCCCCCGGCTGACGAATTCGGCTCCGTCGCCATTCGCCGTCGTGATGTCGAGGCCGCCCGGGAGCATCAGCACAGGACTGTGAACTAGCGTGACGATATCGGCGAATTTGACCGTGCGGTGGACGCCATCGGCCGCCATGCCAAGCGACAAGATGGCCGCAGTACCAGTGATGTTGATGAGGTTGGAATTGGCCGCTCCAAGATCCATGATCGGCGCCGAAGCGACGTCGACTGCAGGCGCCCAATCGAGCGGCCCCGTCAATTGGCCGCCGGCCGCGCCGAGGGCGTCGAGCCCCCACTTTGCACCGTTATATTGAAGCCGCGCCGACGTGCCGGCGAGCACCACGCTCATGCCGTCTTCAGGCGGCGTGAATGACCACTCGGCCGTTGCGGCACTGTAAAGTGCCAGATGCTTGGCCTTGCCGGCCCAGACACCGGTCGGCGCGAGGCCGACGAGATGCCGGTCGCCGTCCGCGGGAACGGCCGGCGGCGTGTTGCCATGAGACAGAACCGGATAGTTCGGCGCCAGGTTGGCCGCATTCTGCAGGCGCGCCAGCGCGGCAATGGCCGCGGCGGAACTTGCGGTGTTGATCGCCCGGTTGATCGACCGCTCTTCGATGACGAGATCGATCGTCCGCGTCGTGGCCTTGTAGGGCCATGCGAAGGTGATTTCGGTTTCGGTCAGCGCCTTGATGACGAGAACGCGACCTTCGTCGTCGAGAACCGCATCGCCTTCGCGGGCGCCCGCCGTCACGAGCAGGATACCCGCGACGGGTGCGGTCGCGCTGCCCTGGGCGAGCGTGATCGTCCACACGCCGGGAGCGGCGGTGAGCAATTTATCGTAAGCCATTTGTATTCCCCGAGCGAAAAATCAGCAGAAGCGAGCGTCGATGACGGCCGAGCCAGAGAGCTTGATACGCTGCTGGCTGGCGGGGATCGGTTGGGTGGTCCAAGCTGTCCGTAACCGCCATTGAACCAGAAACTGCCAATCGCCAGCCGGTACGGTATTGCAGCCCGTGTCGAGGATCTGGTTGATGGAAGCGCTCCAGTTTGCGGTCTGCGCCGGCAACGTGATGACGCCAAATTCTTGCGGCGACAGAATCTCAACCTCACCGCCGCCGCTGCGGCCAATGACTCGAAAATCGACATAGACCCACGGCCAGGCGGTCCCGGTGCCGCCGATGCTGTGCGTGCCGCTTGAAACCGACTTCAGGCGCAGGAATCCCATGACCGGTGCATCCGATATCCCGGCGCCCGGCACGGCCCCAGGATTAGGCGTAATCCTTATTGGTCCACCGATCGGAAACTCGGCCCAGCCGTTAGCTCCACCACCCGGGCAGTCGCCGACGCCGATGTCGACATAATCCACATCGACCGGGCGGAGGACCCGGCGTAATTCGCTTGAAGTACCGGATGCGATGCCGTTGCGGACAAACCGCCCATGCTCATCCACCATGAGCTGCGGCGCGCCGCCGGCCTCCGGTCGGCGGTAGATACGATTGCCGACCAGTACGACCATGCCTTTCGGCGTGCTGCCGCCGCCCGCCTGCGCATAGGCTTCGATCCCGGCCTCAGCCATCCCTCCACCGTCTGTCGCCTTGACCAGCATCTGCACGCCGGACGCCGCGCCGCCCGGCAGCGAAGCCGCTTGGCGGAACTGCAACAGGCCGTTGGCGCTGAGACTGCCGACCGAGGCTTGCAGATTGTTGATCTGGCTCGTCTGCGCCGAAACGGTGCCGTTGAGATTGCTCACCGTGACATTGGTGCTCGCCAGCGCCGAGGCATTGGCATCGACGCCGGCCTGCGCCGTCGTCATGCGCGCGGCGAGATCAATCAGCGAAGAGGCCGTCGCTGAATTGCGTTCCGTTTGGGTCGACGAGAACTGCGTGAATTCCGCGCGAGTCTTCGCCAGCCCCGTGACCGGATCATTGATCTCGGCCTGCAGGCCCTTCAGCTCGCTCGCCTTGGCGAAGCCGTTCACCGGGTCGGTGAAGACCTCGCGCATTTCGACGAGCCGCGCCTCGGCCTGGCCCTGCACAGAGACCAGGCGCCGCCCCTGGCGGATGCCCATCTCGGTGACCTGCTCCATGATCTCGGTCTGGCCCTGGGCAAGCTCCTCGACCTCGGCCCTGATCTCGTCGCGCTGCTTGTTGGCCTCGGCCAGCGCGTTGCGCATGGCGCCGTTGATCATCGTGTAGGCGATGACGTCGTGTTCGACATCGGTCGCCGTCACCACCGGCTTCGGCACCACCAGCTGATAGGGCTGGCTCCACGCGCCGGGCAGACCGGTCGCGCCATAGGCCCGCGCCCTGACCTGCACGGGCGTGTCCGAATAGCGCAGCGGCACGGTGCCGGCATTGGCGGCGCCGTCGTAGATGGTCGAATAGTCGGCGCCGTCCTGGCTGAGCTGCACCTCGAAGCGGGCGGCGCCGGGGCTTGCCAGCACGGCCCATTGCAGCTCGAGCGAGGAGGTGTGCTGCAGCACCTTGGCCGACAGCGTCCAGATCGCCGGCGCCTCGTCGCTGACGAGCGGCCAGGTGAGCGGCGTATCGGGCGGGATGACCGCGCCGATGGCATCATAGACCGCGGCGCTGTCGAGCTTGGCGGTGAGCGCCGTCAGGCCCTTGTCCTTCGGCTGCTGGCTCTCCACCAGCCATTGCTCGCCATGCTCGACGATCGGCCCGACGATGATGCTCGGCGGCGCGCTTTCCGGATCGCCGAGCACGTCGGCGAGCACCACGCCGGAGGAGGCCTCCTCGGCCGCCACATCGGCGGCATCGAGCACGACCTCGCGAAGGCCCGTCCCCTGAACGAGGCGCACCGGTCCCCATTCCTGCCCGCCCCTGTCGCGCAGCATGGCATAGTCGCCGGCCATGACGGCGAGGTCCATGTCGAGCGCGAGCGTCAGTCCGGCCGCGCCGGTGACGCCGGCGACCTGGCGCGAGGCGACGAACCAGGAATCGACCGCGATCGGATCGCCGCGCAGCACCAGGCGGCCGGCGAGCTCGGTCTGGAACGAGACGGTGGCGCGCCGATAGAAGCCGGCGGCGGCCAGCCAGCGCGCGGTCTCGACCGCCGCCGCATAGGTCGAGATGCCGGATATCTCGATCCGCCGCGGCGTCGTCGACGGCATGCCGTAATAGGCCTCCGCCGTGTTCTTGCGCTTGGGATCGGCCGCCTCCGTATAGGCGACGATGACGTGCGAGGTGCCGTCGTCGGCCTCGAGCTGGAAATCGAGCGAGGTCGTGCCGCGCACGATCTGCCGTCGGCTGAACGTGTGCCGGCGTACGGCCTTCGGCTCGTCGCGGACGAAGCTGTAGCCGGCGCCGAGCCGCACCGGCTCGGCGCGGAACGGGAACATGATCGTGCGCGCCGCGTCCCAGAGCGAAACCGGCCCGCGGATCAGCCCGTCGAAGGTCAGCGAATGGCCGCCGACGGCCTGATAGGCACGCACCTTGGCAAGATCGATGAGATGAGCCTCCACGCCGCCGCCGAAGGCCGGGTCGCGCAGGACGTCGACATAGCAGTCGACGCAGTTGCGGATCGTGCCCTCGACGAATTCGCTGCCGTTCCAGACCGGACCGAGCCGCTCGACCTCCACCTGGATATCGGCGAAGGCGGTGGCGGTCAGCGACTTGCCGCTGCGGATCTTCATGCAGAGCTCGGTGAGCCCCTCGCGCACCCTGACATCGGGCATGTGGCCGCGCAGCGCGTCCCACTGGATGTTGCGCTGGAACTTGGCTTCAGAATCGACGTCGAGCCGCGGCAGGTTGTTGTAGGCGCGCACGGCATAGCGGCCGAGCGGCACGTCCTTGGTCCTCGTGAAGCGCTTCGGCTGCATCACCTTCAGCGCGGGATTGGTCTCCCGGTAAAGGGTCTGCCAGGGACCGATCGGCTGGCCGGCATCGTCGACCGGCGCATATTCGAAGCGCATGTCGATTTCCAGCGTCGTGCCGGTATTGGTCTTCCAGTAGCCATTGGGGAAGCTGTAATCGACCTGCAGCCGGGAGATCTCGACGCCGACCGGGGTCACCACGAAGGGTCCGGCGATCGGGTTCGGATCGTTGGACAGCGGCAGGACCGCACCGGACACGCTCGGCGAGGTCAGGACATCGCCGGGCACGAGCGCCGAGGGCTGGCCGTAGAGGAACTCCACCTGCGTGCCGGTGAAGGGCGTGGTGACACCGGCCGAGGTCGGGCCGCCATTCGGCAGGCCGCTGGCCGCGCCCTCGGCCCAGAGCGTGGTGGCGCCGGCGCGGATCGTCCTGATCCGGTATTTGCCGCAGCCGACGATCAGACGCTTGTAGAGCGTCATGTCCTCGCCGTCGTGGGTGAAATAGTCAGGCTGGGCAAGATCCGGCGCATGCCAGAAGCGGCCATAACCGACGGGGATGCGCTCGTTGGGCCGGCCGAGCGTGCCGCCGCCGGTGACGCCATAGAGCTTGGCCGGCGCCTTCTGCTGCGCCAGCGCCGCCAGCAGCGCGCCGCCGCCGACAAGGATACCGGCGGTGATGGCGTTGCCGACCGGCCCTACCGAGGTCGCCGCGATGGTTTCAGCAGCCAAAAGACCTTTGGCAATTGCAGGGCCAGCCCACCATGCGAACGCGATGAGCGCGATAGAGGCGACCGCCAGGCCGATCTTGGCACCGGACTGGCTGCCCGAGCCGCCCTGGGGCAGCACGGTGAACAGCACGATCTCGTCGCGCGCGACCGCACGGTCGGCCCAGGTCCGGCCGGGATAGGCCTTGTCGACCTCCGGCAGCCAGACCGACTCTTCGGTCGGCGCGAAGATCTCGCCCGGGCGATGGACGGAAACCAGGAACGGCGCGCCGTTCATGCGCGACGCATGGGCGCTGACGATCCGGTCGAGCCGGCGCCGGCGCCCCTTCAGGTCGATGCGCGGCGCGAACTCGCCGCCGGTGACATTGGCAAAAGCGATCTGGGTCATAGGGGCTCGTAGAATTCGGGAAGCCAGCCGCGGGCCTCGACCAGCATGAGATCCTCGATCGCCACGCCCTGGGGGCGGTCGGCGTGGACGATCATCGGGCCCGGCATGAGAAGACAGACGCCGGCATGTTCATCGATGCGCGGCTTGCGACGCTTGGACATGAGCACGACGGCGCCGTGGCACGGCCCGTCGACGCGCCGCCAGCGCGTTCGTTCGGGATGCGACAGGAACAGCCGGTGGCGGGCAAGGCCCGAGGGCGGATAGGCGACGACAGGCAGGCTGCGGGCGAAGAAGCGCTGCTGGATCTCGGCGGTCAGCGCCCAGCAATTGCGTTCCTCGGTCCACGGCTCGCCGTTGATGGCATTCAGAAAGGCATCGAGGGTCACAGCACGTAGAGCGCCGGGAACCGGGCCTTGTCATAGATCTGACGGGGGAAGGCCTTGGACTGCATCTCCTCGTAGCCGATCTCGCCCGTCGCGGTGCTGCCGGTGACGGTCACGCGCCTGAGCTTGAGGTCGCGGATGACCTGGCCGGGCGCGGAGAGGTCGGAGGCGACATATTCGCGGTAGATGACGCGAACGGCCGCGTTGCTCGCTATGGCCTGCCGGAGGATGGCGGCGATCTGGCCGGACACGTTGTCGATCTTGACGGTGGCGGGCGTCGGCCCGTTGCCGGTATGGCCCGGCGGCTGGATCGCGAAGGCGACGGCGGTGAAGGTCACCGCCTGGCCGGGATCGAAGGGCGCCTCCATCTCCAGCGTCGCCGTCAGCGGCTGATCCTGGCCGGTGACCAGGCGCAGCGGCTCGGCGAAGGCGGCATGGTTGAGCTCGACGGTCGAAATGATGTCGTCCGACGGGCTCGTGGCATAGGCCTGCTGCATGGCGGCGGAGATGATGGACATCAGTAATAGACCGTCAGTGAGAGGGTGACCTGCCAGGCATCGTCGCTGAACGGCACGATCTTCGGCCGCTCGCCGTCGAGATGAACGGTGCGGTCGGCATAGCTGCCGTCGGCATTGGCGGTCGGCATGGTGAAGCGCAGCGTGCCGTCGCGCAGGACATCGTCGAAGAAGCTCTCGAAGGTCGCGAGCTGGCTGCCGTCCATGACGAAATTGGCGGTGTCGCGCCGCGCGCGGATCCGGCTGCGCGGGCGCGCGAGAACCGGGCCATCCTCCATTTCGGTGATCACGGGCGGAAAGCGCTTCTGGCGCGAATAGCCATCCGTCTTCGGCTCCCGGGGGAGCGAAGCCGGCCAGACGGGGAGTGTCATGGTCGTTCCTGAACTGATGAGGCGGGAAAAGGCGGACGCGCGGCCAGGCTCAGCCGCGCAGATTGCCGTTCTGGTGGACGCCGAAGCGCTCCTGGATGGCCGAACCGAGATGGCCCTGGCCGCCGGCAACGTCGCGCGCGAGCTGCGCCTGCAGCGCCGGATAGATGTCGACGACCGTCGAGCCGTCTGGCCCGGTCCGCTCGCGCACCTCGCCGCCATTGTAGTTGTTGATGATGACACCGGGCCGGTCGCTGCCGCCCGCGCCGGTTGCCGCCATCACACCGAGTTGACCGGAGGAATTGCGCCGCAGCGGCATGATGGCTTCAGGTCCCGCCTCGCCCATCAGGCCCATGCCGCCGGCGAAGGGAAAGAGCGTCGGCTGGGAGACGACGCCGCCGTCGGCGAAGGCATGAAGCCCGATCGGGCTGAAGACATTGCCGTTGGCGCTCGCGACCGGGAACAGCCAGCTGAACAGGCTGCCGAGCAGACCCGACCCGGCCGGGCCGGCGCTGGTCTTGCCGAACAGGGAGTCGAAGATCCGGCTCACCGACATGTCGATGAGCTTGTCGCTGAAGCCGCGCGCGCCGGCCAGCAGGGCATCGCCGACCGGCTTGCCCTTGGAGATTTCCTTCAGGATGGTGGAGACACTGCTCCGCGCGCCGCCGGAAAATTCCTCCCATTGCTTCTTGGTGTAGTCGTCGAGCGCGCCGATACCCTCAGGCGCCGGGGCCTCCGGCGGGCGCGGTTGCGGCAGCGGCGCAGTGGCGCCCAGCGCACTGCGGGCGATCGGGCTGCGATCGGCCGTGACGGTCACGCCGTTCCGCAGCAGCTCGAGTTGGTGCAGGCGTTCCACAAGCCCGTCATAACCACGCTCGGCCTTGTTCAGCGGCCCGATCGTGTCCGTCTGGTCGTTGAGGCTGCGCGAGAGATTGCGGGTTGCATCATCGACCACGGTCGCAGCCTTGCTGAGACGCGACGCGCCAAGCTCCGCCTTTTCGAAGGTCGCGGCGAGCTTGTCCAGTTCGCGGGTGGCCGCGGAGACCTGGCCCGTATCGATCTTGAGGTCGAGTGCGGCATCCATGACAGGTTCCATCGATTGAGACATCACGAGAGGCCGGTTTCACCCGGCAAATGATCGAGCGGGCGTGCGTTCAGAGGCCACACGGCCGGGCACCGGCGGCACGAGGCCGCCGGCGCATCAGGTGATTTGCGTCGGCGCGGCCGGTCAGAGGCAGGGGCGATCAGGATGGACCGGCCCTGCTCTCCCTCGCCGCCTTGAGGGTGCGCAAGAGCCCCTTCACCTCACGCCCCGACACCGGCGGCTTGTCGGCCGGAGCCGGTTTGCCGCCGAAAATCGTGCGCAAGAGATCCAGGCGGCCCTTGTAGGCGGCCAGGATGGAGGTGATCCTCGCGCCAAGCGTCTGCTCCTCGGACCAGCCGAGCCAGCCGGTACCGATTTCGAAAAGCCACGCGTGGAAAGCCGCGTGGCTCACCCTTCCCCCGTCCGGGCAGCCTCCTCGACTGCCGGCGGCGCGCGGCCGCCATTCGACAGGAGCGTCAGATAGTCGGTCAGCGGCGCGATGAGGTCGGCCATGCCGCTGCGATAGACCGCTTCCTTGACCTCGTTCGGCCGCCGGCCGAGACCGGCGGCGACGATCACCGTGAAGGCGCCGAGCTTGAAGCCGGCGAGCTGACGGAAGGCCTCGGCAAAGCCGCCGAGGCGCTCGTCGATCTCGATCGCCGCGCCGAGCGTGCATTTGAGCACGACCGGCCGGCCATCGAGCATGAGTTCGACATCACCCTGCATCGGCGTCGTCCCTCGGATCACGGCACGACCGTGGCGGGGACCTCGATGATCGGCGAGACGATGCTGAGATTGAAGGTCTGCTTGGTCACCTTGTCGGCATCGGCGAAGGTGGTCTTCGCCGACTGCACCATGGCGTGGAAATAGAAGACCGTGTCGGTGTCGTTGGCGTCGGCGCGATCCGCCGCGACGATCTTCACCGCATAGGCGAACTTGGTCTTCTCGGCGGCGCGCAGCGCGACCTGGCCCGGATCGAGGGCATCGCGGCCAAGCGTCAGCAGCAGGGTGCCGGGATCGCGCGCGCCCTTGACCCGGCGCACGATGGGGGAGCCGATGGCGGTGAAGGTCGCGGCGGCGGACTGTTCGCCGAATTCACCGATGCTCTCCACCTCATGGACTTCCGTGTAGGTGAGCGCGGCATAGCCGGCGGCGTCGGTGGCGGGCGTGGTCGGGCCGACATAGACCTTGGCGCCGGACGTCGTGGTGATCATCAGGTTTCTCCAACAAAAAAACCCCGCCGGATGGCGGGGCTGACGTGACCGGCCGGGGCCGGGACAGGGGCAAGCTCGAAGGGGCGAAGCCGGAGCGGCTCAGGCGAAGGCGCGGTATTGGATGGTCACGGGCAGGTAGATGCGGGAGGCCTCATCCACCTTGGCGCCGACATGGGAGCGGATGACCTTGACCTTCACGCCGTCGCCATAGATGGCCTTGGCCGGCGAAAAATGCGCGGCGATCGCGCCCGCAACCTCCTTCGGTGCGGTGATGCCGGTGCGCTGCGGCCAGACGACGTCGACCTGGATCGTGCCGTTATAGTCCCGCGCGCCCGGCGTGATGGCGAGATAGGCCGGCGCGGCCGCCGCGAGCGCCGCGGGCAGAATGGGGCTCGGCGCCTCGCTGACCCGCAGCCATTTCTCATCGGCGGGCGGCGTGAAGTCGAGGTTCGGCAGGGCAATGGGAAGCGGCGGCGTCAAGGCCAGCGCCGCAAGCTCGGCGAACAGGCTTTCCACGATCTTGGTTTCGGTCTGCGTTGCCACTGAAAGCTCCGTTCCGGAATGACTGGCCTGGTGCCTGCGCGGCTCAGCAGCCGCGAGGGTCGACAGGCCCGCACACCGCCTGCCCCGCCAGGGGTGGCGCCGTTGCGGCCTGTTCGGCTCCAGATTGTCGGGAGATGACCGACCGGCCGCTGTGCGGAATTTCCGATCGTCTATTTCTCGTACTATGACTTAATTCCTATCATTCGTCAAGCACAATCTGGCGGCTGTGGATAAGTCGACACGACAGGGAGCCAGGACGAAGCCGCCATTCGCGGCGGAATTGTGCCGCGATAGCGACCGCAATGATCGGATGTGCTTTGTGGAAATCCTGTCCGGGGCCATGAAGCCCAACGGTACATTCCATGCATTAAGACATAATTCCTAATATCTGGCAAGAGCGAAGAAGCAAGACTGGCTATCGTGGCGGCACGGAGCCGACCCGCCAAGGCACAATGCGCCTTGCATCGCAGGCCTCACCTGATAGCGAGAAGGCCCCTCCCCATTCGGGCACAGCCATGATCCGCCACATCGTTCTGTTCAGCGCCAGGGACAAGGCCGACATCGGCCGCATCGTCGAAGGCCTCGCGCACTTGACCCGGATTCCGCACGCCCGCCGCCTCGAGATCGCGCGCAACCAGAAGACCGACCAGCTCGGCAATGATGTCGACGTGGTCGTCTATGGCGAATTCGACGACGATGCCGCGCTCGCCGCCTACAAGGCACACCCGCTCTACGAGACCACGATCCAGCTCGTGCGGCCGCTGCGCGACATCAGGCTGGCGGCCGACTACGCGGTGGCCTCGGCCGTCGCCGGCCCCTGACTTCGGGGGCGGCCGGGAATCCCGCTAGGATTTCGGCGTCCATGCCGCGACGGCCGCCTGCAAGGCCTGCGGCAGGGCATAGGATTCGGCCTGGCCGGGAAAGGCGCCGCTGCGGACGTCCTCGGCATAACGCGCCATACCGTCCTGCAGCTGCGCGAAACCATCGACATAGGTGCGCACGAACTTCGCCTTGTGGCCCTGGATGAGGCCCAGAAGGTCGTGGAACACCAGGACCTGCCCCGAACAGTGCGGGCCGGCGCCGATGCCGATGGTCGGGATGCGCAGGGTCTCGGTGGCGCGCGCGGCAAGCTCGCTCGGAATGCCCTCGAGCACCAGGGCGAAGCAGCCGGCCTCCTGCAGCGCATGGGCGTCGTCGAGCAGGCGCAGCGCATCGGCGGCGGCGCGGCCCTGAACCTTGAAGCCGCCCATGACGTTGACGCTTTGCGGCGTCAAGCCGAGATGGCCCATGACCGGGATCTCGCAGTCGACAAGCGCCCTGACCATGTCGATGCGCTTGGCGCCGCCTTCGAGCTTCACCGCGCCGGCGCCGCGCTGCATGAAGCCGCCGGCATTGCGGATGGTCTCCTCGGGCCCGAGATGAAAGCTCAGATAGGGCATGTCGGCGACGACGAGCGCGCGCGGCCGCGTGCGCGTCACAGCTTCCAGATGGTGGTTCATCATGGCCATGCTGACCGGCAGGGTATTGTCGAAGCCGAGACAGACATTGCCGACGCTGTCGCCGACCAGGATCATGTCGACCACGGGATCGGCGATGCGGGCGGCCACCGCGTCATAGGCCGTCGTCATCACCAGGCGGCGGCCCTCGCCTTTCCATTGCTGGATCAGCGGAACGGTGACGCGTGGCCCTTCGGATTGCGCGATATGGCTCAACGGTGCCTCCCATTTGCGGTGCAGCAAAGTGCCGGCCAGGCCGGCCTGTCGCAATCCCCCTAACGGGCGATGAAGTCCCACAGGAAGCGGCCGCTGACGATCAGCAGGAACAGGCCGAAGGCGATCTCCAGCTGCCGCTTCGGCAGGGCATGGGCGAGACGCGCGCCGAGCGGCGCCGTCCACATGGAGGTGGGGATGAACAGGAGAAAGCCGACCAGCGAGACATAGCCGAGCGCGAAGGGAAACTGGATCGCCGCGACGGCCGGATAGTCGGCCGCCTTCGACCAGCCGGCGAGGATATAGCCGATGGCGCCTGGAATGGAGATGAGCACGCCGAGGCCCGAGGACGTCGCCACCGCATTATGGATGGTGCGGCCATAGGCCATCATCACGAGATTGCCGAGCTGGCCGCCGCCGATGCCCATCAGGCTGGAGAGAATGCCGATGACGCCGCCCGAGGCGGCCATGCCGACGGGACCGGGCATGCCGGTACCGAATTTCAGCTCCTTGCCGGTCAGCAGGCGGAAGGCCGACAGGCCGGCGACGAAGACGAAGACGAGCTTGAACACGACCGGCGGGGCGTAGCGCGCAATGACGCTGCCGACCACGACGCCGGCAATGACCGGCACGGCCCAGGCCTTGAGCACGTCGAGATCGACCGCGCCGCGCGCCTTGTGGGCCTGGAACGACCGGATCGAGGTCGGAATGATGATGGCGAGCGAGGTTCCGACGCAGAGCGGCATGCGCACCTCCACGGGCACGCCGACGACGCCAAACAGCTCATAAAGCACCGGCACGATGACAGCCCCGCCCCCGACACCGAAGACGCCGGCGAGGATGCCGGTGGCAGCACCAGCGGCAAGCAGGCCGAAGGCCAGGATGGCCAGCTGGTCGTAGGGGACGCCAAAGAGCATGATGACCTTCAGATACGTGGAGCTTTTCGCAAGTGCGAAGGCGGCGGACACTGGACTTAGCGCACGGCGCGTTCAAGTGCCCCTGACGCATGGCGGAACTGCCCGCGTCGACTTGGTTGCATTGCAATGAGAATATGCCTGGCGGGCGCCGAGCGATGGACGGGAGACCTTTCAGGCGACGGCGCGCAGGGCGTGGTCGCCCCGGGCGGAGACGACGAGCGCCAGCGCATCCCTGACGACCCGGACATCCGCGCCGGGCTTCACGGCCTCGACGCTCAGGTGGCGGCGGAAGGCCCGCGCACCAGGAACGGCCTGGTAGAGCCCCAGAATGTGCCGGGTCATCGCGGACAGGCGGACGCCCGCCGCAAGCTGCGCCTCGATATAGGGGACGAAGCGCTCAATCACCTCGTCGAGGCTCGCGACGGGGGCCGGCACGCCGAACAGCACGGGATCGACGGCGGCGAGCAGATGCGGATCCTGATAGGCCGCCCGGCCGAGCATGACGCCGTCGAGACGGACCCCGCCGCGCGGCGCCAGCAGCGCCTCGGCCTCGGCAAGCGTCCGGATGCCGCCATTGATGGCGATCGGCAGCCCCGGCAGGCGCGCCTTCAGGCGGAACACCCTGCCGTAGTCGAGCGGCGGTATGTCCCGGTTCTCGCGCGGCGACAGGCCCTTCAGCCAGGCCTTGCGGGCATGAACGGTGAGCGCGTCGACGCCGGCGGCGACCGCCGCGTCGGCCAGGGCGTCGAGGCTTTCTTCGGGATCCTGGTCGTCGATACCGATCCGGCATTTCACCGTCACGGGCACGTGCACCGCGGCCTTCATGGCGGCGACGCAGTCGGCCACCAGCCCGGGCGTCGCCATCAGGCAGGCGCCGAACTGGCCGCCCTGGACGCGATCGGACGGGCAGCCGACATTGAGGTTGATCTCGTCATAGCCGAAATCCTCGCCGATCCGGGCCGCCTCGGCGAGCGCGGCCGGATCGGCGCCGCCGAGCTGCAGGGCGACCGGATGTTCCGCCCGCGACAGGCCGATGAGCCGCGCGCGGTCGCCATGGATCACGGCGCCGGCGGTGACCATCTCCGTATAGAGCCGCGCATGGCGCGTCATGAGGCGATGGAAGAACCGGCAATGCCGGTCCGTCCAGTCCATCATCGGCGCCACGGAGAATCGCCAAGCGCCTGATTTTCCTGCCTTTCCCTTATTAATCAATATCTTGCACCATTCTAACTCTTTTAGCTGCCATCATCGCTTTTCATGAGATTGCAGCCATTTGTAGGATTGAGTATGACATTGTCGTACCACTGGGAGGCAATGTCGTACCGATGGGCACTATCATATCACGTCGCCGAAAAGACGGCTCGACCGGTCACACGGCACAAATCGTAAAGAAAAAGAACGGTCACATTGTCTGGCGAGAGGCGAAGACATTCAACAGCGTTCGCGAGGCCAAATCCTGGGCTGCTTTTCGCGAGCGCGAACTCGATCGTCCCGGCGCCATCGAGGAACTTAACCGGCCGGTGACGACACTCCGTGCCGCTATCGAATTTTACGAGGAAGACAACAAGTCAATTGGCCGGACCAAGGAACAGGTCCTCCGATCAATCAAATCTCATCCTGTCGCGGAAATGGACTGCGCATTAATCCGCAGCCATGACATCGTTCAATTCGCGACCGACCTACTGAGCGCGGGTCGCAAACCTCAAACAGTGGGCAACTACGTCAGTCATCTATCCGCCGTGTTTCGCGATGCGCGTCCGTCACGCGGCATCCAGCTCGATCCGAATGAAATGAAGGCTGCGCGTGACGTTCTCGCTCGCCAGGGCAGGATCACGAAATCGTCGAAACGCGAGCGGCGACCAACTATCGCTGAAATTGATCGGATCATGCAGCACTTCATTGATCGCCAAGCTCGCTCGCCAAGATCCGCACCGATGCACGTCGTCGTCGCCTTCGCCATCTTTTCCACCCGACGCCTTGAGGAAATTTGCCGTATCCGATGGGTCGACCTCGACGAAGGCGGCAAGCGCGTCCTGGTACGCGATATGAAACACCCGGGACAAAAGCGTGGGAACGATGTCTGGTGCGAGATGCCGGATGAGGCGCTCGCCATTGCGTTGTCCATGCCACGGGGCGGCGATCGAATCTTCCCAATCTCAACAGACGCAGTGGGTGCCGCCTTCACGCGCGCTTGCCAGTTTTTGGCCGTCGACGATTTGCATTTCCACGATCTACGTCATGAGGGCGTGTCGCGGCTGTTCGAGATGGGCCGCACCATTCCGCAGGTTGCATCGGTTTCGGGCCATCGATCGTGGCCAAGCCTCCAGCGCTACGGCCACCTCAGACAGGTGGGCGACAAGTGGGCGGACTGGCATTGGCTGAAAAAACTAAAAATCACCTGACAGATCTTGTCGTTTTTTGGCATCGACGCTTACAGGGAGTTTTGCGCACACCTGAGGCGCCATAACCCTCCCCTACGATCCCTGCATTGGAGATCGACGATGCTCACCTCTTCCGAGGCGGCCCAGTTTCTCGGAAAATCCACTAGCTGGCTCAATCAATCGCGCATGCGCGGCGACGGCCCGGTCTTCTACAAGATCGGGGCTGCCGTCCGGTATGACGAAGCGGACCTACGCGCGTGGCTCGCCACTCGCAGGCGCACGGGGGTCTATGCCCACGCGAATGATAACGCACGCGCGAAGGCCGCCTAAATCTCACCCACAGCACCACTCCGGCCCAGGGCGGCAACCCTGGCCGGGTCCTCAAAGGAGGATGCGTTGCGCATCAAGGACGTGCGGCCTGGAGACAGGCCGTCGCGACGAGGCTTCGTGTGCCTCGCACGCTTCAATATCGAGCCGATCGAGGGGGTCGTGGTTTACGACCTGACCGTCGAACGGGCGCCAGATGGGCGCGAGTTCGTGTACTCGCCGATGCGTACCGGCGGACCGGTTGCAAACTTCTCACCCCATGTTCGCCAGCGCCTGATTGCGATGGCCAAGGACGCCCTTGAAGATGTCAGCAAGCCCTTTGCAGCCTGAACCCGGCATGGACCCACTGGCCTGCGCCCACAGCCTCGCCGATCGGTGTTGCGCGGACGTGCTGCTGGCACCGATGGTCGATGGCCAGCCAGACTTTGACGCCGACCGCGAAGCTTTCGAGTGGGCGCCGGAACCTTCCGCCGAAGAACCCTCCGCCGGCCTGTCCGCCGCGGATGCCGCCCGGCTTTGCCTGCGGATCGATTGTTTCGACTCATACAGCGCTCGCGTAAATCCCGGCGCGACCGTCGTGCGAACGCTTGACGGTCGCTACTTCATTCGTCGTGGCGATTCCCACGAATTAGCCGCGGCGCGAGAGATCATCGAGCGCGCCCTAGCAGGCGGTGAGATGGTCGACGGCGGCTACGTGCGGCCTCGGCAACGGCGGGCACACGCAAACGACAATCGTTCGCCCAAGACAGGACCGCAGCGTGTTCTCAAAACCGTTGACGCAAGCTCCCTGCTCGCGATGGAATTCGAGCCAGTCAGATATGTGGTTCCAGGCTACATCGCTGAGGGCCTTACATTGCTTGCTGGCCGGCCGAAGTTGGGAAAGTCTTGGTTCTCGCTCGGTGTTAGTTTAGCCGTAGCTACAGGTGGGAATGCGCTGGGTGCGATCCCTTGCGATCAGGGTGACGTCCTTTATCTCGCACTTGAAGACAACGAGAGGCGCCTTCAGGGGCGACTGCTATCTCTCCTGCCGAAGCTTGTAAGTCGTCCTGACGTGTCGCGGCTCAGGACGGCGACGGCCGCGCCCAAGATCAATGCAGGCCTGATTGAGGCGCTGGACGATTGGCGCAACTCAGTGGCCAACCCGCGCTTGGTGACGATCGACACCCTGGCGATGGTCCGATCTCCCAAGGGCCGGAACCAGGATCCCTATTCCGCCGACTATGAGGCCATTTCGCCTCTTCAACGATGGGCAAGCGAGCATCGCGTCGCCGTGGTCGTCGTTACCCACGTCCGCAAAGCCGAAGCTGTGGACCCGCTCGAGGCCGTGTCCGGCACGAACGGCTTGACCGGTGCTGCTGACGCGATCCTGGTCCTGACGCGCGACACTAGTGGCCCCAAGCTCTACGGGCGCGGACGAGACGTAGACGAGATCGACAAGGCGCTCAGGTTCGATGGCGGCCGTTGGTCCGTTGTCGGCAACAGCGAAGACGTCAAACGTTCCGACGAGCGCAAACAAATTATTCGGGCACTCGCCGACGCGCGGGGGGCACTCCGGCCAGAAGAAATCGCACAGGCCGTTGGAAAGAAGACCAACACGGTCAACGTTCGGCTTAGCCAGATGGTCAAGTCTGGCGAGGTCGAGAAGGTGGGATACGGCGCTTATAGACTCCCCCCATCAGACTCATCAGAGTCATCACTCTTGGCCGAATAGTCTGAAACCTCTATCTCCCTCCATCAGACTCATCAGAGTCATCACTCTTATAGAATGCTGAGGAATATATAGAATGATGACTCTGATGAGTCTGATGGAGGGAGATAGAGAACAATTGACAGGATCGCACTTGTGATCGACCCGCACACAATCAATGAAACCGTCGAGACCGACGGCGAGTCCCTCTTTTGTTTTGGTGAAGACGCCGAGACGGGCGAAATGGTGTGGGCCTGGATACCAGTAGAGATTTTGGAAGAGGCCGGACGCACGGACCTGCTGCGATCCGCAGGCATCTGGTCCGACGACGATTGGGAGGCGGCGGCGTAGGCAGTTTTCGCGCACAGATTCCGGAGTGGATGGCGCGGCCAGGGCGTAGGGGGCTCGTGGGCTCAAATGTCGTACATGTTCGACATTTGAGCCCATTTCTTCCGCAATCGTCATGTAGCGGTGAGCGCTATCTCGATGCATCTCAAATTCGGCTTCGATCCATGGCAAAAAATCGCCGTGGCCGAGGGCCTTCTTTTGTTCGATAAGCTCGCGGCCGACTTCAATGATGCTTTCCGCCGCAAGCTGCATTCGGCCACGAATACGCTCGGCCGCAGCGCGAGCGGCTGACGCTTTGTCGGTCGACATACCGTCCTTTCGGAGTGTGATTGCTTACCCCTAGCGCTCGCAAAGGGAGACGCGCGTTGGGGCTGCGGCCTTTTCGGTGAAGAGTCCCAAGACCGGGCAATTCGATTTCGTGAATCCGGGCTGCCCCTTGACGATTGGTCCGCCCGCTGCCTACCCGGCCACAGTTCCCTCGTAACTCAGGAGCGCCATTTGCGCACACCCGCCGAGCATCGCGCCATTCTGGCGCGCTGGCGCGAAACCGCGTCTGCCAACGATAATCAGATGATCCGGAAGCCGCGACCATCCTCGCCCCGTCATCGTCAGCTTGCAGACGAACTGCGCCCGCTGTTGCGGTGGCGGCAACTGCGCTCCGCGGCCGAGGCCGGTGATGTGCCGACTACGTGGCTCGCCGATATTGCGGGCGAACTGCTTGCCGCGAATGACAACGAGCCGCTGCGGGAAGACGGCTATCTCGACGCCCGTCCGAGCGTTGACGAGCTAATGGCGGCGGTTGAGAGCGTCGTATTTCAACGACGAGCCGGGCGACTGGTGCCCGTCGGTGGGGACATCGAGCGGGACCGTGACGGCAGGCTCGTGCGGCTCGGTGGGCTGGCCATTTCGGACGAGCGCCCCGGGCGGATTCTTGGCCTGTCGGTGATCGGACGTGACGGCCGACGGCGCCTCTGGCCGGCCACCGAACGCTTTCGTCCACGGCCTGAATCTCGGGGCGCACCGCCGCCGGCTGCGGCGCCCCCGAACCCGTGGCAAGCTCGAGCAGCCCGGCACGAGATCCGGCGCTTGACCGAGGTGTTGTCGGGTGACGATGTCCGGACGCTCGACCTCGCGCTTGAAGCTGCAAACTTCGCGACGATCGGCGAGGCCTTCGGCAAAACCGGAAAGACTGCCGAGCGGTTCGGCAGGGCGCGATTGCTCGAGGCCTGCGCCGCACTGAGAGCCGCGCTCAATGACGAGCAGGTGGCGGCCTAAGTCCCTTTTTGCCACGTCGCCCCGATACTCATTGAGGGGACACGTCCCCCCAACCGTACCGCCGCAGACGCCGCCCTTCGGGGCGGCGTTTTGCTTTGCCGACACATTTGCAATTTTTAACACTTAAGGAGCCGAAATGGCTTCGATCAATGACGCCGTGGCGGTGCTGGACTATCGCCTTGGCTTCGATCGCGCGCGATCGCGCACGATCGCGCGAAGGCTACAGGAATCCGGGCTTCTTCCATCCGGCGCCCCCGGTGTTGGTCCGATTATCGGGCTCGACCATTTCATGAATTTTGCTATGGCGCGGGCCATCGATCCGGCGCTCCACGTGGTCGCGGATGCGGTCCGCAAATATGGGGCGATGACGCCGGGCGGCGCGTCGCTCGTTGGTGCATCGAAACACATCCCGACGGCCCGACAGCGCCTCGCCGATCTGGCCGCAATGGCGCTCGGCTCGATGGACGAACAGGCCATGCTTGCCAGTTCGGCGATCGAGTTCGTCACCACGTGGCCGGAGATCGTCGTTTCCAGCCAGTTCGGGGTGGAGCGGTTCCGCTCAGTCGGCGATCTCGCATCGCATTGGGACGCGACCACGCATCGTTCCGCGACTGCCATTCCCAGTGCTGCGCTCGGCGCGGCGGTTCGCGACTTGTTTCAGGAGTGAAGATGGCATTTCTCAAATCCAAGGCGCCGGCTTCAGCGGCATTCAAGGTGCCCACCCTCGCAGAGGCGGACGACGAATACGGTGCGATGCTTGAGCGTCTTGCATCACTGCATCACGAGCTCGGCCAGACAAGGCGCAAACAGATTGAAATTGAGAAGGCAATCGCTGCCGACAAGTCGCCGGAAATTCGAGCCAGCGTTGCTGCGTTGCTCGGCGATAAGCCGAACAGCAAAGCTGTTCTACGCGCTAATCTGGCGGACCTGCGAGGCCGTCAGCGCGACCTTGAAGCCGCTGTTAGTGTGCTCACCGAACGACTGCGGCTTCGACAGACCGACGCGGCTAAGAAGGTGCGCGAGGCCGTTCGCCCCGAACTTGACCGCCGCGTCCGCGCTGTCATCCAGGCGATGAAGGCACTTGATCTGGCGCACGTCGAGCTGATGACGCTGCATTCCGACTTGGAAGATGTCGATGCCGCTCCGAGCGCATTCGGACCAGTTTGGCCGTTTTTCCTCGGCAACGCGCGCGATGCCTCGCGCAAAATCCAGTTTTTTCTCAACGAGGTGCGAGGGGCGGGCCATGTCGGTTGAGCGGGCTAATAGAAAACGTTCGATCAACGCCACCCGATCGGTGACCTTTCGCGGACAGACGATCCGGCGGGACAAGTTCGATCCGGCGGAGTTCGCCCGGGAGATCGTTGCCCGACGCAGGCCGCGGAAATCCGTGGCGGAACGCTCTATCGAGATGGAGCGGAAGTTTGCCAAGCGCTGAAACGCGGAATGTCGGCGCGCGCGTCGAGGGCAGCACGGCCGAGGGCTATGCGGCGGTGTTCAACCAGTGGACCGCCATCGCGGGCATGTTTCGGGAGCGCGTCGCGCCCGGGGCATTTGCCGAAAGCCTCCGGAGCGATGACGTTCTTGCGTTGTGGAATCATGATTGGGATCGCCCGCTTGGTCGCACCAGCGCCGGCACCCTGCGGGTCAGGGAAGACCGGCGTGGCCTTTGGTTTTCGCTCGATCTTGATGGAAACAATCCCGACGCCTTGCGTGCCATCAGCACCGTCGGGCGAGGCGATATTACCGGCATGAGCTTCGGCTTTAAGGTTACTGCCGAGTCTTGGGCAGATCCGGGCCATGGGCTTCCCGAGCGGACGATTGAAAAGGCGGATCTTTTCGAAATCTCGCTTTGCCCGGCCCCCGCTTACGGTCAAACGACCGTCGCCCTAACTCGGGCGGAGGGCAACCGCATTGCCGCCGCTCGACGACGGGCCGAGGCCGCGATGCGGCTGCGCGGCATCGCGCCGTAGCGCATCCTCGCCCCCAGGGAGGGGTGGGTCGCGCCTCTGGCGCCTCAAAAGGGCGTTAACCGCACGGGGTCCCTCGCGCACGCATCCGCAAATCAGAATATGACCCTGTGAGGTAGTGCCATGGCGAGGCCTAGCGCGAACTCTTGGCCCGCGCCCGCGGATGTACCGGCGCGGGCGATTTTTTTGGGAAAAAACATGATCTCTTCTCTCACGCCAGCCGTCGCGAAAGATTGGCACGCGCTTGGCACAAAACACGGCCAGGAAGATGCCGCGACGTTTCTCGAAACTTGCGTGTTTGAGACTGATACCCTCGCAGCCGAAAATGGCTCATTGCGATGGGGCGATCTGACGATTCCGTCGGACTATCAGGCGCGTATCGACCTGGCAGTTGAGTCGGCAGTGATTGCGGCTTTGTGTGCGGGCGCTTCGCCGCAGGAAATGCTGGTCTATCGGCAATCGCGAGCTGCCGCAAGACACGCATTAATCGAATTTTACGGCAACGAGCGTGCGAGAATCCATCCGCCCAGATCGGGCGGACCGAAGGCGGCACGAAGATCTCGTAACAAGCGAGGTCGCGCCTAATCAGATGACGGTATCACTTCATCCAGCCGCCTCACGGCCTGGGAGGTGTCGATGATCATCATGCTGGACGAGCTCCAGGTGGCCGAAATTTATCGCGCGATGAAAGACGAGCATGGCTGAGCAAGTCGTCACAGAGCTCATTGTCGACACCGGCCGGGCTGCGGTTCAACTCGACCAGTACGTTCGCGATATGGGGCGCGCTAGCCAGGCGGCTGACGTTGCGACCAAGAAATCCGACGATCTGTCGGCGGCCGTTCGCCGTGTCCAGAATGTCTCGCTCAACTCGGTCACGATTGATCGTGCAGCCAAACAGATCGACGCCATCCATGCGCGAGTTGATCCGGCGTTCATGGCGAACAAGCGGATCGAGCTGGCCGCCTCTCGTATTGATCGCGCTGTCAGCTTGGGGATCACTAGCAGGGAGCAAGGCGACGATCTGCTTGCGCGCTATCGCGAGACCGTCGAGCGCACGATCGCGCCGACCACTCGCCTGGCGGGCGCCAATGACAATTTCGCAAAATCAACCGGTGCGTCTGCTTATGCCGTTCGCAATTTGGGTTTCCAGGTCAATGACATAGCGACGATGCTGGCATCGGGCTCGAGCCCATTTCAGGTCCTTGCCACACAGGGCGGCCAAGTCTTTCAGATTTGGCAAGATCAACCATCCGTCTTTCGCGATTTTGCATCTTCCGTCGGCTCGGTTTTGACGCCGGCACGCCTGGCGACCGGTGGCCTCCTGGCAATGGCGGCGGCGGCGGCCTACGCCTATTCCGCTTGGGCCGATGGCCAGAAAGAATTGCAGCGCTCCTTAGTCGGCCTGGGCAAAGATTCAGGCGCCACGCTCGGACAGTTGAACGCGATCACGGCTGCCACCGCTAGCCTGCGAGGCGGCTCGATTGCTGAGAACCGCGGAACCGTTGGCGCCCTTGCCGGGACGGGCCGGATTGGTCCGCAGATGATCGGATCGATTGCTGGCATTCGGCGAGATTTCGCAGCCACGCTTGGTCTCGATGCGGTCGAAGCGAACAAGATGCTTGCCGCGTCGTTTGCAGATCCCGCTCGTGGCGCGGAGACGCTCAATACGGCGGTCGGGGGGCTGAACCAACGGACACAGGACTATGTCCGTTATCTCAGTCAAAGCGGTCATGAGCAGCGAGCGCAGCAGGTGCTCCTCGACGCCATCGCCCCGCGCCTTGGCCGGGCCGAGGAGCTTACAAATTTCTGGGCACGCGCATGGGACCGGGTGAAAGTAGCGGCGTCGGGCGCCGTCACCGCCTCCGGCGAGGCTATTGATCGCTACTTGACCAGCCGCGGTAGCGTCGAGAGCCTCGTTGATCAGAGGATTAGGAGTCTGCAGGCTGAGGCGGCTGGCGACGCCGTCGTCGATCGAACCACCGGGCGGTTTCTCGGCTCTCGGTCGACGTTCGGCGAGACACAGGAAGCGTTGAGCCGCAGACTGGGAGTTGAGCGGCAGATCAATGCCGAGCTGCAGATACAACTTACGACCCAGAATGCACTCGTCGTCGGCGCGCAAGCACTCACCTCATCAACGGAACAGCAGGCAGCGGCTGCTGCATTGGCCGCGCGAAACAATCGCGTGCATGACGCTGCGGTCGATGGCGCGCGTCGACAGGGCCAGCCCGGACAACGGCTGATCGACGACATCAGGCCAATGATCTCCGAACTGGAGACCACCCGGCGTGACGCTGAGCGGCTGATGCGCGAAATGCCTGGCAGTCAGGAGTATTTCGACGCGCTGGCGCGAAACGCGACCACGGCGCGCGCCTTACAAGGGCGTTTGCGCGATGACGGCCGAGCTGTGTTCGATCTCAACGCCCGAGGAGCCGCCCGCTTTCGGCCAGACCTGTACGGTCCCCAGGACGAATACGGCAATCGCGCTCTCCGGCCCGAGAGTTTTGCCACCATTCTTGCTCAGCGCTTGTCGCCGATCGACAACGCGAACGAGGCGGCCCGCGTCGACACCCTGCTAAGGCAGGCCAGGACGGCGGGGGAACGCGGCAGCGCTGCTGCCGCGCAGGTCTATCTGAATTCGCGCCAGCAGGGCGGCGCGGCCGGCACCCAAGCTGAAGTGGACAATGCGGCTCGGATCGCGCGCGATCGCGAATTGCAGCAATCGCAATTCCAGCTCGGCGAGGCCTTCCGGCAGCGACGCAACGCCCAGCTTGATGCAGCGGAGACGCTGCGGCGCGAAATCGACACCATGGGTGGCTCGATTGCTGTCCAGGAGCGCGTGCGCGTTGAACAGCAACTGATGACCGATGCACGTCGTCAGTATCGCCGTGAACTTGGCGACAGCGCGCAGATTCCGTTCGCAGAAGCCGAGGCATATAGGCAACTCGCCAAGGCTATGGGCGAGGCGCGCCAGGAACAGGCGCTCGTGCGGCTGCGGCAGGATCTGACGTTCGAGAGTCAGACCATGTTCCTGCCCGACAGCGAACGACGCGTCGCGCAGACCATGCGCAACGTCTACGGCGAGGGCTGGTCGTCGCAGATGGACTCGGCGGTGGCGGCACAGGTCAGGTTCAACGAGCAGCTTAGACTGACCGGCGACCTGTTTTCCGGGTTTGGCAGCGGCATGCTGCAGGATCTCCGGAGCGGCGCGACATTGTGGGGCGCGCTCGGCAATCAGGTGGCTCGCGTCGGTGACCGCCTGCTGTCAATGGCGATGGACAACGCGATCAAGCAACTGCTTGGCGGCCTTCTGGGCGGCAGCGGCGGAATGGGCTGGCTCGGCGGCCTGTTCGGCGTTGGCGGGGCGGCCGGTGGTGGCTTTGCTGGCACTCCTGGCGGGTCGTTCTCGTACGGCGCGGGCGGCTATACCGGCACGGGTCCGTTCATGGCCAACGGCGGCATTTTCGGCCCCGCCGGGTTACACCCGTTCGCGCTCGGTGCTGCGTTCACGAACAGCATCGTCGATCGACCGACCCTGTTCCCGTTTGCCAATGGCACTGGGCTGATGGGAGAGGCTGGGCCTGAGGCGATCATGCCGCTGCAGCGCGACAGCCGCGGGCGACTTGGGGTCAGCTATACGCCATCGTCGCGCGGTCAGGGCCAGGGCGGGTTCACGGGCAACGTGATCGTCAACAACAACGGTCAGGCCATGTCGGCCTCTGTGCGCTCCGATAGCCAAGGCAACATGGTGATCGACCTGGAGACGATGGCCGATCGGATTGAGGCGCGCCAGGCACGAAACATCTCACGCCGAAACAGCCCGATCGGCAATGCAATGGCCGGGGCTTACGGGCTCCAACAGCGGCCGGTGGTTGGGTGACGTGGGTGGAGCGGCCCCTTTGAGGGGCCGCTCCAGTCTTCTTAACGCTTGCGGCCAGCGCCATTGTTGCTGGGATCCACCAAGCGATAGCCCTGCCCTGGCGCACGCGTCGGAGGCAGGGGTTCGCCCCGCACGACGGTTCGTTCGGTATTGAGGCTGCCGCCGCGGGGGCCAACCATTTCATATTGACCGGATTTGGGTGCAGTGCTCCCAGGTGGGAGGATTTTGTTGCCTGCCATAGAATATCATTCCTCTTTTGGAAGGTTGACATTCCGCCTCACTGGAGGCACGGCAAGGATGCGAAGCCAAGACGTGTCCAGGTTCACTCAAGGTGGCTCACCGGAAAGTAAGCTGGACCCATCATGACGAAACGGGAGCGAAGGGGTGATTCCCCGGCGCTCCCGTTTTTCATATCAGGCAATATTTCGTTAATCAACTAGGTCGCGTACTCGACCCAAGGTAGATAACGCCGCCGGCCGGTCCTGTCAATCCACTATTCGACATAACGCGATTGACAGACCGCGACTCGCCCGAATCACCTTGCCAGTTGCGTGTTCACTATATGTCCCAAAGCGCGCTGGGGCTATCGCTTGCAGCGAGCTCAGCGCCCCACGTTTGAAGCTAATCGTCAGAATGGTTTCGATATCTGTTGGGCGGCGCCTACGATCCGACGATGATCAAGTATCAGACGTCGGCGGTATAATTCTATACTACGCGGCGTCCTGATAAAGGGTGTCCGCTGCCCTAGACGGGCACTACATGCCGAGGAGGCCGCGAGGCCCCCTTCGGTTTTCCAGACCGGGAAATTGACTGGCTGCGATAGTTCCCCCCGCCCGCAAGGGTCCACGCGCAACACGGGACAACTAAGAAGTTCCACGACGCGTTGAAAGGCTCATGTAGGGGTCTTTTGATGTCGACATACCACAGCGATTTTCATTGCCCGCTTCCTTTCAAGAGCGGGCATGCTGCGATACGCGTCTTCAAGAGTCAGCCCAGCTTCGCGTGCTCACACCTTCGCCCTTCCAACGCCTTGGCCATCTTCAATCGCCAGTCTGGCCCTGTGACCTTGAATTTCGCGATCATCTCCGATGACAGCCGAAGCGAAACGACTTCGCTCATGGGTGCACTCTTCGGGCGACCACGTGATCGCGTAATGCGTTCGGCGAGATCTGGAAACGCATCGACGAATGGCCGTGCCGACTTGATTTGCTCGTCGGTCAGTTCCGGATTGTCAGGATCTAACTCAATCATACGCTGGACCGGCCTCGGTCGGGAGGGGCCTTACAGATAATCTTCTAGCTATGAAGATCTCCTTCGACCGATAACCTTTTACCTAGGGCGCGGTCGCCAGTCACGTTGGCCTTATCAATGGCGTTAGATTCATAACAATTTTCGATAATACATTCCGAGAATCGAAAATACTGTAGATCGCCACCGACCAGTCCCGGTTTTACGATACCGGGAATTCGAAGTTGAATGAGAGCTGCCCCGGCCAAGCGCGGAAATGAGCGCGGACACGCTCAATACGACCTAACCGGCGCCGGGCGTAAGCCCGCACACTCACCAACCTGGACCGCAACATGTTTCGCATGTTGACGCCTCACATTGCTTCAGTGCGGGCAGGTCCCGCTACCCCGGCACAACTTCGCGCCGTGCCGCCAGGCGTGTGGGTAATGCTGAATCAACGAGCGTCGGTGGCGATCCGGGGGCACAATACCATTCAGTGTCACGCGGGTCACCGATGGATTGCATTTTTCATGGCGACACGGAATAGGAGTGCCGTGGGCAGTGCGCCGCGCAGTTCGAACGACCAACGTTCGTGGCATTGTCAGAGCGCTATCACGTTGCGAGCAAACAAATACGAACGTGCTTACGAAACTGGATTCCATAGTGCATCTTGCCACCCATAGGTCGCGTTTATAAGGTTCGCTTACCGAAGGTTGGGGGGGTGAGAATGAAGAAAATCGCGGCGATTGCCGGGATGTTGTTGTGTGGGTGTCAAACGACAGCACAGCAGGAGAACCCACCAATCTGGGGGCGCATTGACTGCCAGCGAGCGGCCGACAACCCCGAACTTCGCGTTTTGTTTGAGCAGGCCAAGCTCGTCTGCCAGAACAGAGCGGAGGCGGCGGGTACGGCAGGCACGGCCGGGATGCCGGTGGGGCGAGGCATCGGCGGCGCGATTGCGTCCGGCATAGCTGCGGGCATCACACATTCCCAGATCGCCGTCGCCACGACGAAATCATGCATGGCTGAGTATGGGTTCATGTTGGCCACACGCTCGGAGCACGACACACGCTGCGTGGCAGTGAGAGCCACAATGGCTTCTCCTCCAACACCAACAACGACAGCACGACGCGTGATGGAGCGAGCGCAGCGACCAGCGCCGCAAAGAAGGGCTGAAGAGCGTGCCACGTCGGCGCCTACGATCACGACCGTGTCGCCGACATCCAGCGTGCAGATCACGCCTGCGCCAGCCTTACCGTCTCAGCCCGCGAGGTGAAGCGGACGATCCGGCTGGAGTGATTTGTGCGGATAGAGCCGGCTGGCGCGGCGCCGGGGGGAGCGAGCGTAATTGGGCGAGATGTCGGGTCGGCAATGCACCAAATGTGGGAGCGTACGCTTCAACTCCAATAGTCGGTGCATGGACTGCCGTAATGCTCGCGCACGGCGGCGAAACGAAAGGATGAAAGCTAACGGGGGTCATCACACCGTCGCTGAATGGCGGTCGTTGCTAGCCGCATCGCCGTGTTGCGCCGAGTGCGGACGTCCGTGGGAACATATCCCGCGCCGCCCGGATCCCCGATATCGGTTTGTCTGGACAAAGGGCCACAAGGTCCATGTCACCGCCGGAGGCACGAATGACATCTCCAACCTTCAGGCGGAATGTTACCAGTGCAATTTTCGCAAGAACGCTGGCCGATCAATCCGCGTCCGACCACAGTCTTGGTTAGGTTGAAGATCGCACTACCAGGTGGCTGACAATCATCTGGCCTTCCGCTTGCCCTCCCAGCGCTCAGCGATGCGTAGTTGGTCGCGGCCCTCCGGCGCTACGCGGATCAGCGCGCGGCCATCGCTATCTTCTCCGCATTGCATCACAAAACCTAACTTGAGCAAGCGTCGAACCGTTGTTTCACCGGCCCGAGGGATTTGTTTGTACGACTTGCCGCCCTTTTGCGATTCAAGCCTGCGCAAGATCTCAAGCTCACGCCGATCGGCCTTGGTTGGCGGTCTGTTACCGGACCAACGCAGGACCTCAAGTGCCTTTTCATAAATTTTCGGCCGCATCACCGGCACAGCGGTGACGCGTCGCTCGACTGGCGGCTCGCGGAGGGCTTGCCACAGCGCCAGCAGGTCAGCTTCCGAGAAGAGGTAGTCGCGCCCGACTCTTGAACACTGGCCATGCTGCCGTGCCAGCTTGATTATCGCGCGTCGCGTCAACCGCAGTCGCTCGGCCGCCTCGTCGGTTGTGTAAATCTTGCCGAGCTTTGCTTCTTCGGTCATGCGCGCGAGGCTACATGCACGTGCTGAATTCACCGGCAGGAAAAAAACTAGGGAGAGGTCACGGGTTGCAGATTGTCCACAACCTACCGACGCCTAATTTCGCCAAGTTTGCTTGAATTCCTGGTCGAACCATCTCTCGGCGTCTTCGTGGGCGCCCGCAACAGATCGCAAATTGAGATAGTGGCCGTATCCCTTGCTTAACAGCCACGCTTTGAAATTAGGGAAGCTAGCTGGCGCTTCGACGGTTCGACCTACGGCGCGTTCGTTCGCCCACTCGTGGCAAAGGTACCGAATAGCTTTCTCGGCTTCATCTTTCGTCATGAACGTAGCACCACGCCGGGGCCAGTCGCCATGTCGCCATTGTCCAGGAACTGAACATCTGCCTTTTCTAAGGCGGCTCGGATGGCGGTCAGATTGTTGATCGTCGGAACACGCCGGCCTTTTTCAAAGTCACGGATGGTGCTTTCACTCAGGTTCGCTTTGGCCGCTAACTCTGCTTGCGACCAGTCTAGCAGGCCGCGGGCGGCGCGAGATTGAGAGGGGGTCATTGGTCTCTCCTTCACGATAATCATATATCGCAAACGAAAAGCGTTGACACTCGTTCCGTTTCACGCTTTCCTATAATAGTAAACGATTTTCGTTGATGAGGTTTCCATGTCCAACATCACCGCCACGACCACTGCTGCCGACACTCCGATTGTGGTCGAGTCTTTCAATTGGGAGATCTTCGGCGATGCGCTGTTCGCGGCACACCGAGCGGCAAAGCTGTCTGCGCTGATGGCAAGCTTGGTGGCCAGGAACGAGGCGCCGCCAGAGAGCGCTGAGAAGGCCGCCACGGCCGTAGAAGTGGCCTTCAAACGACTGACCGCCGTTGTCTATGGCGAGCAAGAGGCAAAGCAGGTCACCTTGACCTTTCAATAAGCGGGCGCACTCGCGCGAACAATCAAGGTACGACAAATAGTACGACGTGGCGCCGAAATCTAGGTATTTCCTTAGAAGTCCGTCCAGTCCATCATCGGCGCCACGGAGAATCTATACGCTTGAGATTTCAGCATTTTTTTCGGTCGGTTCCGGATCATGCATTGTTCGGAGCCGTCTTCTACGCCATTTTGGCGCATGTTTCGCCCCTCTTTCGCGTTGCGAATGAACGAGGCGCTGGATTTGCCTGTCGGTATGAGGGAATGGCGCCCACAGAACGCCGGACGCTGGCTCCTTGCTATTTAAGCGAGCTTGCCTTGGCATGGCCGCTAATTAAACAAACAGGCAATTGCTTAAATAAGGCCGACCCATCATAGTGCCCGCATGGTCAAGGTTCACACAGCCGCGGCGCGGCTTGGCCGGTTCGTCGAAACGCCCGTTGGCGGCGAGATGGTCCGCGCCTTCGTCCCGCCTGCACTGCCGCCGCAGCCCCCGGTCGATATCCTCGCCCTCCTGCCGCATCTCAGTCTCGCGGAACGGGCGCTTGGCCGGCTCGACGGCATCACCACGCTCCTCCCCCGTCACGAACTGTTCCTCTACATGTATGTGAGAAAGGAAGCTGTCCTCTCGTCGCAAATCGAGGGCACGCAATCGACTCTCACCGACCTTCTCCGGTTCGAGACGGAGGCGCAGGCCGGCCAGCCGATCGACGACATCCGTGAAGTATCCAATTACGTCGATGCCATGATGTTTGGCCTCGAGCGCCTGAAGGAATTGCCGCTGTCGCTTCGGCTCATCCGCGAGATGCACGGCCGCCTCCTTCAAAGCGGCCGCGGCGGCACAAAGAGCCCAGGCGAGTTCCGGCGCTCGCAGAACTGGATCGGCGGCACCCGCCCCGGCAATGCGCTATTCGTTCCGCCCCCGGTCAGCGAGCTCAACACCTGCCTTGCCGCGCTCGAAACCTTCATGCACGAGGACCAGTCGCGACTGCCGGCGTTGATCAAGGCAGGCTTGCTGCACGTGCAGTTCGAGACGATCCACCCTTTCCTCGACGGCAATGGCCGCATCGGCCGCCTGCTGGTGACACTCTATCTGTGCGTCCACGGTGTGTTGCGGCGGCCGTTGCTTTACCTCAGCCTCTTTCTGAAAACGCATCGCGCCGACTACTACCGTCTCTTGCAGGAGGTCCGCGAGCATGGCGCCTGGGAGGCCTGGCTCGAATTCTTCCTGAAAGGCGTCGCGGAAACGGCGAACCAGGCCTTCGACGCCGCGACGCGCATCGTCGACCTGTTCCGGACCGATCGCGAGCACATCACCGCGGAGAGCGGTCGGGCAAGCTCGGCGCTGCGCGTCCACGAGCTCCTGCAGCAGCACCCGTTCCTGACCGCCGGGCAGCTCGTCGCGCAAACGGGTCTCAGCATGCCTACCGTCAACGCCGCCCTCGCCGACCTCGAGCGGCTCGGCGTCATCGAGGAGGTGACCGGCCGCAGGCGCGGCCGCGTGTTCGGCTACCGCCGCTATCTGGACATCCTGAGCGAAGGCACCGATCCGCTGCCGGCAGCTGGGGGACAGAGGCGCGCGCCCGCGGTCCTTGGCTGACGCTGTTCAGGTCCGTCTCCGGCCCTTCGCCGCGCTCGGCGGAGCGCCCTCTCCCGCCTCGCGCGCCGCGCCGGCGGCGAGCCCGCTGCGGCGGCGGACGAGGTCGGCGAAGCGCCGGGCCGCCTCGGTGACGCGCACCGACTGGCAGGCCAGATACATGTCGGCCTTCGGGCCGCCGCCGATCAGCCGCTTGTAGGTGACGCCCTGCGGCAGCAGCTGCGACATAGAGGCCGGCACGATCGATATGCCGATGCCGGTCGCGATCAGGTTGACGATGGAGGCCATCTGCGGCGCCTGCTGGCCGATGCGCGGCTCGAACCCGGCGGCGTTGCAGCCGGCGATGATGGCGTCGTACAGCGCGCGGCCGCTGGCGCGCGGATAGAGGATGAACCATTCGTCGCGCAGGTCCGACAGCCGGACCGCGGACTGGTGAGCGAGGCGATGCTCCACCGGCATGGCGGCCAGCATCTCCTCACGCAGCAGCGGCCAGAGCCGCAGGTCCTCGGCCTCGCCGGTCGCCGGCCGGATGAAGGCGGCATCGACCGCGTCATCCCGCAGCCGGGCAATGAGGTTGCTGGTATATTCCTCGATCAGCTCCACCTCGATGTCGGGATAGGCATTGCGATAGTCGCGGATCGCCCCGGCGACGAAGGGATGGAACGAGGCCGAGCCGGTGAAGCCGATCCGGATATGGCCGGTCTCGCCGGCGGCGATCCGGCGCACCCGCTGCACCGACTGCTTGACGGAGGCGAGAATGCCGCGGGCATCGTTGAGGAAATTCGCGCCCGCCTCGGTCAGCGCGACGCCTTTCGGCAGACGCTCGAACAGCGGGCTGCCGACCTCCCGCTCGAGATCGCGGATCTGGATGCTGAGCGCCGGCTGGGCAATGCCGATGCGCTCCGCGGCGCGGCTGAAATTCTGCTCTTCGGCCACCGCCACGAAGTAACGCAGGTGTCGCAGCTCCATAATCAGAACCTATCACAGATGCGTCTCGTATATATTGGACACGATTACCTCCGCGGCACAAGCTTTCATCAGAGCCAGCCAATGGCCAGACCAGGAGGAAATGACCATGACGATTGAGACCGAAGTCGATCGCCACGCTTGGCAGTCCACCGATGGCCTGACGCGGCGCGCGGCGCTCGGCGCGCTCGGCGCCGGCGCGCTGGTGCTGGCCGGACGCACGGCCCAGGCCCAGGCGGCCAAGCCCCAGGAGATCAGGGTGGGCATCGCCACCTATCTGTCGGGGCCGGCCAGCGTGTTCGGCGTGCCGGGCCGGCAGACCGCGGAAATGCTGTTCGACGAGATCAATGCGGCGGGCGGCATCGGCGGCGTCAAGGTCCGGCCGATCTTCGTCGACGAGGGTCCGGGCGTCGATCATTTCGTCGGCGAATATCGCCGCCTCGTCCAGAGCGAGAACGTCAACCTGATCTTCTCGGCCATCTCGTCGGCCGACTGCATCGCCTGCGCGCCGCTCGCCGATGAGCTGAAGCGCCCGACCCTCCTGTGGGACTGCGGCACGCAGCGCATCTTCGAGGACGGCAAATACGACTATGCCTTCCGGACCCAGGGCAATGCGACGCCGGAGGTCCTTGCGCCCCTGCTCTATCTGCTCAAGGTGAAGCCGGATTTCCGCAGCATCGCGGTGATCAACCAGGACTATGCCTGGGGGCGCGATTCCTGGGAGCTGTTCAAGACCGCGCTCGACGTGCTCAAGCCCGGCGTGCGCGTCGTCGCCGAGATGTTCCCGCGCTTCGGCGCCACCGACTTCACGACCGAAGTCACGCGCCTGCTGGCGACCCGGCCCGACGTGATCCTGTCGACCTCCTGGGGCGGCGATCTCGACGCGCTGATCCGCCAGGCCGCCGACCGCAAGCTGTTCGACCGCAGCCTGTTCGTGCTGCCGCTCGCCGAATCCTCGCTGGAGCGCGTCGGCAAGACCTTGCCGGCCGGCCACATCATCGGTGCCCGCGGCGATCACTGGTTCCTGCATCCCTCGCCGCAGGATCCGGCCCGGCTCACCACCTTCGTCGAGAACTACCGCAGGCGCTTCAACGTCTACCCGATCTATTCCTGCTACCACATGGCCCAGGCCGTCGCCTGCATGAAGGCAGGCTACGAGAAGGCACTGGCTGCCAAGGGCGGCGCCTGGCCGACCGATGCCGAACTTGCGAATGCCTTCCGCGGCCTCGAATTCCCCTCGCCGACCTCGACGATCAAGATCCGTCCCGACGGCCAGGGCCTGGAGAACCAGCTGATCGGCCGCTCGATCCATACCGACAAATATGCCTTCCCCGTCCTCACCGACATGGTGGTGTTCCCTGCCGAGATGATCACGACGCCGGTCGGCCAGAAGAGCGGCGACTGGCTCAAGGGGCTGAAGCCGGACATTCTCGGCAAGGTGCCCCAGGCGGTGGCTTATCGGGGCTGAGGGCCATGGCGAGCTGGTTCTCCGACAATGCCTTCATGCTCGGCCTCGCCGTGCTCGACGGCCTGTCGTCGGCCGCCGCGATCTTCATGGTCGCGGTGGGCCTCACCCTGGTGTTCGGCGTGCTGCGCGTCCTGAACGTCGCCCATGGCAGCTTCTTTGCCATCGGCGGCTATGCCGCGGCCTCGCTCGGCCTCGCGGTCGCGGCGCGCGGCCTGCCGGGCTGGCTCTCCCTGCCCATGCTGGTGGTGGCGGCGGCACTCGTCGGGGTCATTCTCGGACCGCCGATCGAGCGTCTCGTGCGTCAGACGGAGAACAGCGAGCCGGTGCTGCAGCTGCTCGTCACCTTCGCATTGTTCATGATCCTGGAAGACGCGCAGAAGCTCGTCTGGGGCGTGCAGCCGGTGGTCTCCGACGCCCCCGTCAAGCTGATGGGCACGGTCGATATCCCCTTCGCCGGCGATGTCATCCCGTTCAACGCCTATCAGCTCTACCTCCTGCCCGGCGTCGCCATCCTGACCCTCGCCGGGCTGATGTGGACGCTGCGCCGGACGCTGTTCGGCCGCATGCTGGTGGCCGTCACCACCGACCGCGAGGCCGCGCGGGCCATCGGCATCAACGCCTCGCGGATCGCGCTCCTCACCTTCACGCTCGGCACCATCTTCGCCGCGCTCGGCGGCGCGCTCGCCTCGCCCACGGCCTCGCTGGTGCCCGGCATCGGCGCCCAGACGATCGTCCTGTCGTTTGCCGTCGTCGCCACCGCCGGCCTCGGCCAGGTCGAGGGCGCCGCCATCGCCTCGCTGCTGATCGGCATGGGCCGGTCGCTCGCCGTCTATCTCGAGCCGGAGCTCGAAGTGGTCGTGCCCTACCTCATCATGGTGGCGGTGCTGCTGGTCCGGCCGCAGGGACTGTTCGGCGTCACGGAGGCGCGACGGATATGACGCGCCGCACCGAATTCCTTCTGGCGCTCGCCGCCGCCGCGCTCATCCTGCTGATCGCCTGGAGCGTGCCATGGCTGCGCTTCGTGCTGACGCTCGCGGTCGCCAAGGGCATGGCGGTGACCGGCATCCTGCTGCTGCTGCGTGCCGGCCAGGTCAGCTTCGGCCATGCTCTCTATCTGGCGATTTCGGCCTATGCGACCGCCTTTCTCGCGCCGGTCGTGCCCGAAGTCCTGCTGCTGCTGCCGCTCGCCGCGCTCGCCGCGACCGCGACCGGCCTCGTCGTCGGCCTGTTCGTGATGCGCTACCGCGAGATCTTCTTCGGCATGCTCAACCTCGCGCTCAGCATGGTGTTCTATTCGCTGCTGGAGAAATTCTACGCGATCACGCGCGGCACGGACGGCATTCGCCTCGCGCCCGTCACCTTCGCCGGGTTCCAGCCGTCCGTGGAGACGCAGAACTGGATCGTGCTGATCCTCGCCCTCGGCCTTGCGCTCGGCCTCGGCTGCTTCGTCCGGATCTATCTCAGCTCGCCGATGGGCCAGGCCCTCGCCGCGATCAAGACACGCGAAGCACGGCTCGAATTCCTCGGCGTTCCCGCCCGCCTGGTCCTGCTGGCGGCCTATGTCCTCTCGGCACTGCTCGCCGGCTGCGGCGGCTTCATCCTGGCGCTCGCGACGCGCCAGGTCACGCCTTCGCTCGCCTACTGGACGACCTCCGGCGAACTCGTGTTCATCGCGATCCTCGGCGGTTCGGCAAGCGTCTTCGGCCCCTTCCTCGGCGCGGTCGCCTATGAGCTGACGCGCGTCTACGCGGCCGCCTTCGCCGCCGACGGCTGGCAGATGATCCTCGGCATCGTCCTGCTCCTGGTCATCCTGTTCGCTCCGGGAGGCCTCTGGGGCATGCTGCGCCCGCTCGCCGAGCGCCGGAGTCGCACCGAAGGGGGCACATCATGAGCGTGCTGCTGTCGGCCCGCGGACTGAAGCTGGCCTTTGGCGGGGTCAAGGCCGCCGACGGCATCGACCTCGACGTGCAGGACGGCGAGTTCCTGGCGATCATCGGCCCGAACGGCGCCGGCAAGACCACCTTCATCAACATGACCACAGGCTATCTGAAGCCGCAGGCCGGCGAGATCAGTTTCGACGGCCGGCCGATCCTCGGCATGAAGCCGCGCGACATCGTGGCGCTCGGCATCTGCCGTTCGTTCCAGCTGCCGCAATTGATGACGGAGCATACGGTGCTGGAGAATGTCGCGCTGGCGGTCGCCGCGCGCCAGTCGATCTGGTCGGCGCTGCGCGACCTGCTGCGCCCGGCCTACCGGGAGGAGGCCTACGACATCCTCCAGCGCTTCGGCCTCGCGGACCTCGCCGGGCGGCGCGCCGACGCGCTGAACGAAGGGGCACGCAAGCTCGTCGACATCGCCATGACGGTGGCGTTGAAGCCGCGCGTCATCCTGATGGACGAACCGACCAGCGGCGTTGCCGCCGCCCAGAAGATGGCGATCGTCGAAACGCTCGTGCGCGTGCTCAGGGACGCCCGCGTCACCGCCGTCTTCGTCGAGCACGACATGGACGTGGTGGCGCGTTTCGCCGACCGGGTGGCGGTGTGGAACCAGGGGCGCATCGCGGCGCTGGGCGCGCCGGCCACCGTTCTTGCCGACCCGGCGGTGCAGCGCGACGTCATCGGCATCCGGCAGACGGAGCTCAGCCATGCTCCGGCTTGACGGGATCTCGGTGGACATTGCCGGCGCGCGTGTCCTGCGCGGACTGTCGATGACGGTTCCGGCCGGCGGGCGCGTCGCGCTGATCGGCCGCAACGGCGCCGGCAAGACCACGACGCTGCGCGCGCTGATGGGCCTTCTGCCGGTGCGCGAGGGCACGATCGTCATCGACGATCGCGACTGCCGCACAATGCCGGCCCATGACCGCGCCGGCATCGGCGTTGGCTATGCGCCAGAGGAGCGGCGGCTGTTCGGCAGCTTCACGGTCGCGGAGAACATCGTCCTGCCGGCCCAGGTACTCAGGCTCGGCAGCGCCGAGGTGGCCCGCCGGCTCGATCAGGTCTTCACCCTGCTGCCCGAGCTGAAGGACCTCGCGCCGCGCAAGGCGGCCGGCCTTTCCGGCGGCCAGGGCAAGATGGTCGCGCTCGGCCGCGCCTTGATGTCGGGCACCCGGGCGATCCTCCTGGACGAACCGTTCCAGGGCCTCGCGCCGGCCCTGGCATTGCGGTACGCCGAAGCGCTCGGCGCACTCAAGGCGGCCCTGCCCGACGTCGCCATCCTTGTCACCGAATCGAGCCCGGACCTGCTTCAGGGCCTGGTCGACAGGACCTATGTGATCGAACGCGGAGAGATCCAGGCCTGAGGCCCGCAGCTTCGCCGCGGAACCCAGCCGGACATGCGCCGACCGCGCATCCGCCCATCTGGAGTGAAACGACATGACCATTCATCGTGCCTATATCGACGGCGAGTGGGTTGCGACCGGCCTCACCTTTCCGATCATCAATCCCTCGGACGGATCGGTGACGGGCCATGTCGCCCGCTGCGGCGCAGCCGAGGTCGACCGGGCGGTCAGGGCCGGGCATGCCGCGCGGGCCGGGGCCTGGGGCGCCACCGAAGCCGCCGAGCGCGGCCGGCTGATGAATCGCCTCGCCGCCCTGATCCGCCGAGACGGCGAGGAGCTCGCGCGGCTCGAGAGCGAGGATGTCGGCAAGCCGCTCACGCTCGCCCGGTCCGATGTCGGCGTCTGCGCCCGCTATTTCGAATATTATGCCGGCGCCGCCGACAAGGTGCACGGCGACACCATTCCATTCCAGAACGGCTACACGGTCATGACGGTGTACGAGCCGCACGGCGTCACCGGCCACATCGTGCCGTGGAACTATCCCCTGCAGATGACCGGACGCTCGGTCGCGCCGGCGCTCGCCATGGGCAATGCCATCGTGCTGAAGCCGGCCGAGGACACCTGCCTCACCGCCCTCGCACTGGCCCGCCTCGCCGAGGAAGCGGGCTTTCCGAAAGGCGCGTTCAACGTCGTGACGGGCTTCGGCGAGGAGGCCGGCGCCGCCCTCGCGAGCCATCCCGGCATCGGCCATATCAGCTTCACCGGCTCCCACGAGGTCGGCGTGCTGATCCAGGCCGCCGCCGCGCGCAACACCATTCCGGTCACGCTGGAGCTCGGCGGCAAGTCGCCGCAGGTGGTGTTCGCCGATGCCGATCTCGACGAGGCCGCAGCCACCATCGTCAAGGCGATCACGCAGAATGCCGGGCAGACCTGCAGCGCCGGCTCGCGCGTGCTGGTGGAGGAACGCATCTACGACAGCTTCACGGCCGATCTCGCCGGCCGCTTCCGCGCCCTGCGCGTCGGCTCGGCCGCGCAGGACCTCGACCTCGGGCCGCTCGTCAACGCCAAGCAGAAGCAGCGTGTCGACACCTTCCTCACCATGGCGCGCCGCGACGGGCTGCCGATCCTCGCCGAGGGCGCATTTGCGGGCAACGTGCCGCAGGACGGCTTCTACGTGAAGCCGACGCTGATCGGCGACGTGCCGCCGGACCATCCGCTGGCGCAGCAGGAGGTGTTCGGCCCGGTTCTGGTGGCCATGCGCGTCAAGGATGAGGAGGAGGCCGCGGCGATCGCCAACGGCACGCCCTTCGGCCTCGTCGCGGGCGTGTGGACGCGCGACATGGGCCGCGGCCTGAGGCTCGCGCATAGGATCCGCTCGGGGCAGATCTTCATCAACAATTACGGCGCGGGCGGCGGTGTCGAGCTGCCGTTCGGCGGGGTCAAGGGATCCGGCCACGGCCGGGAGAAGGGCTTCGAGGCGCTCTACGGCTTTGCTGCAACGAAGACGGTCGCCATCAAACACGGGCTGTGAGCCCCTCTTGCCAACCTGAAGGAGAGATCATGCGTCTGAACAACAAGGTCGCCATCGTCACCGGGGCCGGCGGCGGCTTCGGCGAAGGCATTGCCAAACGCTTTGCCGAAGAGGGCGCGGCCGTCGCCGTCGTGGATCTGCGCGGCGATGCCGCCGAGCGGGTGGCGCGCGAGATCGGCGGCAAGGCCATCGCCATCACCGCCGACGTCTCGGCGGGCAGCGACGTCGCGCGCGTGGTCGACGAGACGGTCAAACGCCTCGGAACGCCACAGGTCCTCGTCAACAATGCCGGGGTGACGCACAAGAACCAGCCGATAATGCAGGTGACCGAGGCCGATTTCGACCGGGTCTTCGCCGTCAACGTCAAGTCGATCTTCCATTTCGTGCGCGCGACCGCGCCGGTCATGCGCGACAATGGCGGCGGCGTGATCCTCAACGTCGGCTCGACCGCGGGCCTCAGGCCACGGCCGGGCCTGACCTGGTACAACGCCTCGAAGGGCGCGGCGAACCTGGCGTCCAAGTCGCTCGCCGTCGAGCTGGCCCCGTGGAAGATCCGGGTCAATGCGATCTGCCCGGTCATGGGCGAGACCGGCCTTCTCGAAGCCTTCATGGGCGTGCCCGACACGCCCGAGAACCGCGCCAGGTTCGTTGCGACCATTCCGCTCGGCCGCATGTCGCGCCCTGCCGACATTGCCAACGCCGCGCTCTATCTCGCCTCCGACGAGGCCGAATTCATCACCGGCGTCGAATTCCCCGTTGACGGCGGCCGAACCGTCTGACCTCCAACGCGGGCGGCGGCCGTGCCGCCGCGCCGTCCCTCATGCATGTCCATCAGAGAAACGAGACCATGACCGTCGACATCGACCATCTGAGAACCTGGATCGGCCGCTCGGAGGTCAGCGAGGACATCGTCACCCCCCGCCTCGTCGCCGAATACCAGGCGACCTTCGAGGCCTGCCTTGCACCGGTCGGCGCGGGCGAGGCGCCCCTCGCGCTGCAATGGTGCCTCGCGCCGCCGATCGCGCCGATGAGCCTGCTCGGCCCGGACGGCCATCCCTCGCGCGGCGGCTTCCTGCCCCCGGTGCCGCTGCCAAACCGGATGTGGGCCGGCGGCAGGATCGAAACGCGCGGCCCGCTGAAGGTCGGCGACCGCGTCGAGAAGCGCTCGGTGATCGAGGACGTCACCGTGAAGGAGGGCCGATCGGGGCCGCTCTGTTTCGTCGCGGTGCGCCACACCTATGACGGCGGCCGCGGCCCGGCGGTGATCGAGCGGCACGACATCGTCTACCGCGATGCAGCCAAGGCCCCCGCGGCCCCGGCCGGCGCCGCGGCCGCACCGCCTCCGGCCGCGCGCCAGGCGGACCTTGCCTGGACCGTCGCGGCGACACCCGTCCTGCTGTTCCGTTATTCCGCCATGACCTTCAACGGGCACCGCATCCACTACGACTTTCCTTATGTCACCGGCACCGAGGGCTATCGCGGATTGGTGGTGCATGGCCCGATCCAGGCTACGCTCCTCTTCAATCTCGTCTCCGTGCTCGGCGGCGGCCCGCCCGCAAGCTTCCGCTATCGCGGCCTGTCGCCGCTGATCGCCGGCTCTGCCTTCCGTATCGCCGGCACGCGGGGCGCCGACGGCACGCTGGCCGCCTGGACCGAAGACGCCGGCGGCCGGATCTGCATGGAGGCCGAAGCGCGGCCCTGAACACCGCGCGCCCTATCCTTCGAACGCCGCATCGGACCACCGGATGCGACCACGAGAGCCAAGGCACAGGTGGAACGAGGCAACGACAAACGGCTTACGAGGAAACACATGTCCAACGATCTGATGTCCATCTCACGCCGCAACATGCTGATGGGCGGCGCCGCCGCCGGCGCCCTGGGCCTGATCCGGCCGGACGCCGCTTTCGCCCGCGCGCCGATGATCGGCACGCCCGCCCCCTATTTCTACCGCTTCAAGCTCGGCGATGCCGAGGCGACCATCGTCTCCGACGGCACGCTGCCGCTCGGCGACCCCGCGACCAACTTCACCGGCCTGACACCGGCCGAGATGAACCGGCAGCTCACCGACAATTTCCTGCCGACTTCCAACGCCGTGCTGGAGCAGAACATCCTGATCCTCAATACCGGCGACCGGCTCGTGCTGTTCGACACCGGCATGGGCATTTCCAAGCTGTTCGGGCCCAGCACCGGCAAGCTGCTGCAGACGATGAAGCAGGCCGGCATCGATCCGAAGGACATCGACGCCGTGGTGATGAGCCACGCCCATGTCGACCATTGCGGCGGCTGCGTCGCCCAGGACGGCTCGCGCTATTTCCCCAACGCGCAGTACTATATTTCCCAGATCGACTTCGATTTCTGGACCGACGAGAAGAATCTCAACGGTCCCCTGAAGGCCTTCGTCGAGGTCGCCAGACACAATCTCCTGCCCAACCGCGATCGCATGGTGTTCTTCCGCGATGGCCAGGAATTCCTGCCCGGCATCCAGGCGATCTCGGCGCCCGGCCATACCGCCGGCCACACGATCTTCATGATCCAGTCCGGCGGCAAACAGCTCTGCTACATCGGCGATCTGACGCATCATCCGGTGCTGCTGATGGAAAAGCCACTGACAGAGTTCGCCTATGACTCCGACCCCAAGCAGTCGGCGCAGACGCGGGTGAAGATGCTGACCACACTTGCGGCCAACCGCACACCGATCCTCGCCTATCACTTCGCCTGGCCGGGCATCGGGCACGTCGCCAAGGTGGGCGAAGGTTTCCGCTACTTCCCGCAGGGCATGGTGATGGAGATGTGACATCGGCCGGCGCCCACCGGCACGGCTTCGGTGCACAAGCGCCGGAGCCGGCATGACGATCGGGGCGCTGCCGCAACAGCAGAGCGCCTGCGCCAGGTGAAACAACGCGGCGCTCCATGGTCGGCGTGCGGGTCCGCGAGGCTTCGGCGCCGGTCCGGCTCCGTCGTCCGCAGGCCGGCTCGCCCAGCGATGAGCGGTACGGTTTTTCGAGCCGGACAGACCAAAGCCATTGATCGGAACAGTCTCATCTCTTATCGTGGAAATGCATCCACTATAAAAGAAAGGCCATATGGTCCGTGGCACCGCGTTTCGGCCGTTCGACCAATGCCGGGCACAATGGCGGCCCGCCCCTCGACGACTATGAAGGTCCGCCCTGGGGCAAGGGCGACCCTCACCGCTTTCTCCACTGGAAACGCGCCCATGCTGAAGCCTGGCGCAAGGTCCCGGCCGATATTGTGCGCTTCAGGACCGACAAGGCGGACCGTCTCGGCCTGACCTACGAGGAATATGCGCTGGAAATCCTGGAGCGCGGTCGGCACCTGCAAGTCGAGGACGCCGAACGCATCGCCGAAATCAAGGCGGCCCGCCGCCGGCGGCGAGCGCGCTGATGCGCGATGGAAGGCCGGCCGCGGCGAGGACCTGATCGCGCAGCCAGCCATTGGCCGGATCGGCATCGGCGCGGGCGTGCCAGTAGAGACAGACGTCATAGGGCGCGACATCGAGGGGAAAGGCGAGGATCTGGTTGCCGAAGCGTCGATTGAGAAGGCCGGCATGGCGCTCGGGCATGGTCAGGAGCAGGTCGGTCTCGGCCACCACCTGACAGGCGGCGAAATAGTTCTGGCAGCGCAGCCGCACGCGCCGGCCGAGGTCGCGCCGGCCGAGCTCGAAATCCTCGGCGGTCTGGCCGCGGCGGCGCTGCGACACCGCGACGTGCTGTTCGGCAAGATAGGCGGCAAGGTCGAGCTTCGCATCGATCCGCGGGTGGCCGCGGCGGGCGACGACGGCCAGGCGCTCGTCACCGATGGTCAGCCGGCGAATCTCCGCCGGCAGGGGCAGCGGCACATCGATGGCGAGATCGAGCGTGCCGGCGGCGAGCGCCGCGCCGAGGTCGCGGCGACCGGCCCGGACCACCGCGATATCGACACCGGGCGCATCGCGCGCGATCCGCCCCATCAGGCTCGGCAGGATCACGCCTTCGCGCACGTCCCGGATGCCGATGACGAAACGGCGCGTTGCCCTGGCCGGATCGAAACCGCCGGTGGCCGCCAGCGTCACTGCGAGCTCGTGCAGCGATCGGCGGATCGGCTCGGCCATCCGGCGCGCCAGCGGCGTCGGCATCATGTCCCGGCCGTGCCGCTGAAACAGGGGATCGCCGACGAGTTGGCGCAGGCGCGCCAGTGCGTGGCTGACGGCCGGCTGCGACAGGTTCAGCCGCTCGCTGGCGCGGGTAATGCTGCCTTCGGCGACGATCGTGTCGAAAACGACGAGGAGGTTCAGGTCGACTCGGGAAAGATGCACAGTTCTTATTCCGCCTTATCCAAACAATGCATTTCCTTCATGATATTGGATTGGCCTAACCTTGCACAGCGCGATGGCGGGCACCCTCGCCGACCGCGCCGGAGCGAGGACGGATCCATGGATATCGAGAGTGCTGCGCCAGCGCTCGCACCATGCGGGGATGGCGGGTTCAGCGGCTTCCGCGTCGGCCGGCACGACCTTGGCCGCTGGTCGTGGGAACGTGCGCCCGCCCCCGAAGCCAGCGATCTCGCGGCTGGCGAAATCCTGGTGACGGCGGACAAGTTCGCCTTCACCGCCAACAATATCACCTATGGCCGGCTCGACGAGCCTATGCCGTTCGCCCGGTTCTTTCCGGCCGCGGACGGCTGGCAATACATCCCGGTCTGGGGTTTTGCCACGGTCACCGCGTCGCGCGCAGCGGGGATCGGCGTCGGCGCGCGCATCTACGGCTTCCTGCCGATGGCCTCGCATCTGCGGCTTCGGCCCGATCATCTCCGCGGCTCGCGCTTCGTCGATGGCGCGGCCCACCGGCAAGGCCTGCCGCCGACCTACAACGAATATGTGCTGACTGATCGCACCGGCCAGGACGAAGCCGACGAAGATCTGCACCTGGTGCTGCGGCCGCTGTTCAGCCTGTCCTTCTTCTGCGCGGCCTTCCTGGCCCAGGAAGGGGGCTTCGGCGCCCGGCGCATCATCATCTCCAGCGCCTCCAGCAAGACCGCGCTCGGCCTTGCCCTCCTCGTCAAGCGCTCGACTCTCGGCGCCTGCGAGCTCGTCGGCCTGACCTCGGCCGGCCATGTCGGGTTCGTGCGGCGCCACGGCGCCTACGACGCGGTCCTGCCCTATGCGGAGATCGCGACGCTGTCGCCCGTGCCGACGGTCTATGTCGACATCGCCGGCAATGCGGCGGTCCGGCGGGCCGTGCACCACCGTCTCGGCCCGGTCCTCAGGCACAGCGCACGGGTCGGCTTCACCCATTGGGAAACGCTCGACGATCGCGCCGGGGCGGAGCTCCTGCCCGGGCCGCAACCGACCCTGTTCTTCACGGCGGACCATATCGTCGCACGCCGCCGGCAATGGGGTGCCGACGGCCTGAAATCCCGGCTCGCCGACGCCTGGCAGGCCTTCGCGGCGGAAGCCGCGTGCTGGCTCACGATCGACAAGGCCGCGGGCCATGCCGCCGTCGAGCGCGTCTACCGCGCGGTGCTGGATGGCCGCGTGCCGCCCGACAAGGCTCACATCCTGTCGGTCGGCGCGGCGTGATTTCCACCTTGCGTCAGACTGCCACCGGCGCTGCCACCGCCTTCAGCAGATCGCGCGCCAGCTTCGGGTCCAGCCGGATCTGCAAGCCACGCTGGCCGCCATTGAGATAGACGGCGGTCTCCTCCAGCGCCGCCGCGTCGATGACGACCGGCACGGCGCGCTTTTGGCCGAAGGGACTGATGCCGCCGACATGATAGCCGGTGAGCCGCTCCGCATCGGCCGGCTTCATCATGCTCGCCGCCTTGCCGCCGACGGCCGCCGCCAGCTTCTTCATGGCAACCTCTCGATCGGACGCCAGAACCACGCAGACCGGCTTGCCGTCCACCTCGACCATCAGGGTCTTCAGGACGCGGCATGGGTCCTCGCCCAAGGCGTCCGCCGCCTGCAGGCCGATCCGGTCGGCTCCGGGATCGTAGTCGTAGGCATGGACGGTGAAGACGGCCCCGGCCTTGGTCAGCACCTGGGTGGCGCGCGTGGTCTTGGACATGGGAAGGCATCGATCGGTCGAAACGGGCGGCGAACCTAGCCGGAATTGGCAAACCCCGCCATGGCCGACATGGCAGGGATCGAGACCGGATGCGGCACCGCGCTCGGACGGGCCGCCGATGCGGACAAAAAAAACGGACCGACCGCGAACCGCTTGTTCCGTCGCCGGCCTCTCTGACCTGTAGGACCGCGGAGGCGGCCGCACCGGAGACGACGATCATGGGTTTCTATCGCAAGAATATCGGCAGCCTGCAGCAGGCAAGCCGCATCGCCCTCGGGCTCGGCGGCGCCACCGCTTCCTATATGCTCGCCGGCCCGCCTTATGGGCTGGCCGGCGCTGCCGTCGGCGTCGTGTTCGCATTGACCGGCATCGTCGGCTATTGCCCGTTCTGCGCGGTAGCAGGTCTCGGCCGCGGCCAGAGGCGGGGACGATGACGGCGAAAGGCCTCGATGAACCTTTGTTCGAAGCGGCGCGGCGCGGAGACCGCGCCGCCATCGCCGTTGTGCTGGCTGAAGCCCAACCCGATATCCGCCGCTACGCCCGCCGCGCCTGCCGCGGCGCGGCCGATGCCGAGGACGCGGCGCAGGAGGCGCTCTGGCTGCTCGCCCGCAAGGTCGGGACCATCCGCTCGCTCGGGGCAGTGTGGCGCTGGCTGTTCGTCGTCGTGGGACGCGAGTGCCTGCGGCTCGCGCGCCGCGCGCGGCTCGTGCCACAGGAGCCCGAAGTCGAGGCCGCGTTCGAACGCGATTTCGCAAGCCGTCCGGACCCCGAGATACGCCTCGACATCGCCGCCGCCATCGCGGCCCTGCCGGAACACTATCGAGCCGTGGCGCTGATGCGCGACATCAACGAAATGACCATCGACGAAATCGCCACGGCGCTTGCCACCACGCGCGAGACGGTGAAGGCACGCCTGCATCGCGCGAGAACACTCATCCGCGAATATCTGCTCAGATGAGTATGTTTTTCTCCTTTCTTGGCACTCACCGATAATCTCATTCCCTGTGCGTCATGCCGGATTTGTCGGTCCGGGGGGCTTATCAGCCCTGCTCGATCGTGGCAGCCTGTATGTCAGGGGAGACAAAAGAATGAGCAGCATTTCCGATCTCGACGCCTTTGCCCTCGGCAAGGCGTTCCGGCGCAAACAGCTCTCACCGGTCGAAGCAACGACCGATGCGCTCGACAGGGCGGAAGCATCACAATCAACGGTCAATGCCTTCGTCACCATCGACCGGAAGCGCACCCTCGACTGGGCTCGCGAAGCGGAGGCCCGGTGGCTGAAGGGAACCCCGCTCAGCCGCTTCGACGGCGTCACCGTCACGATCAAGGACAATATGGCGGTCGCCGGCTGGCCGAGCCGCAAGGGTTCGAAGGTCGCCGCGGCGGATCCCGTCGGCTTCGACGCGCCGGTCACGGCGCGCTGCAAGGAGGCCGGCCTCGTCGTGCTCGGGACGACGACCATGCCGGAATTCGGCTGGATCGGCCTGTCCTCCTCGCCCCTGACCGGCCACACCCGCAATCCCTGGAACCAGGAGCGCACCGCCGGCGGCTCGACCTCGGGCGGCGCCGCGGCCGCGGCGCTCGGCATCGGCCGCTTCCACCTCGGCTCGGACGGTCTCGGCTCCATCCGCATTCCCGCCGCCTTCTGCGGCGTCGCCGGCATCAAGCCGAGCTTCGGCCGCGTTCCCGCCTATCCGATCTCGGTGATGAGCGAGCTCGCCCATCTCGGCCCGATCGCCCAGACGGTCGGGGAAGTCGCAGGCCTTCTGTCCATCCTCTCCGGTCCCGATCTGCGCGACCCAATGGCCTGGAATACACCTGCCCCCGACTTCACGGTCGGCCTGGAGGACGGGGTCAGAGGCCTCAGGATCGCCTATTCACCGCGGCTCGGCTTCGCGCGCAAGATCGACCCCACGGTCGAAAAGGTGGTGGCGGAGGCCGCACGGGTGTTCGAGGATCTCGGCGCGACGGTGGACGAAGTCGATCCGCCGATCGAGGACCCGGCGCCGATCGCCTGGGATATCTGGAATGCGGGCGCCGCTCTCGCCGTCTCCGCGTTCAACGAAGCCGAACGCAAGCAAATGGATCCCGGCCTGCTCGGCTGCGCCCGTGCCGGCGATACCTTCCCGGCCTCGGCGCTCATCGACGCCCTGCTCTATCGGCGCACCAAGACCGTCATCGCCATGGCCAAGTTCCACGAGGCCTACGACCTGCTACTGACGCCCACCATGCCGACAGGCGCCATCCCCCTCGGCGCCGACCTGCCGCCGCCGGGCTTTGCCGGGCAGAGCGAATGGGGACCGCTATGGACCGACTGGTGCCCGTTCACGCCTCCCTTCAACGTGACGCAGCAGCCCGCCGCGACCGTGCCTTGCGGCTTCGATGCCGACGGCCTGCCTGTCGGGCTGCACATCGTCGGCGCCAAGCGCAATGATGCGCTCGTCCTCAAAGCCATGCGCGCCTTCGAAACGGCCCGCCCCTTCGCCCGGGTCTGATTGTCGTATCAGCGGTCTGCCTAAGGGCTGTGCGTGCATCAAAATTACGCGCACGGGCCCTCTGGATCGGGATTGACTTGGCTCCAGCAAGCATCGTCTGATCCCTTCCGCTGACCGGTGGCCGAGCCTGCCCACCCGCATTCTCCGAGGAGTTTTGCCATGTCGTCCATGAAAATATCTCGCCGCACCGTCATGGCCGGCGCCGCCGCCACCGCAACGGCAGGCAGTCTTGCCGCACCCTCCACGGCCAGCGCCCAGCAGGCACAGGACACGCTGCGCTGCGTGATGCATTCGGATCTCAAGATCGTCGACCCGATCTGGACCACCGCCTACATCACCCGCAACCATGGCTACATGATCTACGACACGCTGCTGGCCATGGACGCCAAGGGCGAGATCCAGCCGCAGATGCTGCAAGGCTATACCGTCAGCGACGACAAGCTCACCTATGACTTCACCCTGCGCGACGGCCTCCTGTGGCACGACAACCAGCCGGTCACGGCGGAGGACTGCGTCGCCTCGATCAAGCGCTGGGGAGCCAAGGACGCGCTCGGCCAGACGGTGCTGACCTTTGTCGCGAGCATGACCGCGAACAGCCCGAAGACCTTCCAGATCAAGCTGAAGGAGCCGACCGGCCTCCTGATCTTCGCGCTCGGCAAGCCCTCCTCCAACGTTCCCTTCATGATGCCGAAGCGGGTCGCGGAGACCGATCCCAACACGCAGATCTCGGACTTCACCGGTTCCGGTCCGTTCCGAATGGTGCGCGAGGAATGGCGCCCGGGCGACAAGACGGTCTATGTCAAGTTCGACGGCTACAAGCCGCGCTCCGAGCCGCCGTCGGGCCTCGCCGGCGGCAAGGTCGCCAAGGTCAATCGCGTGGAATGGCGTGCCATCGCCGACCAGCAGCAGGCGGTCAACGCCTTGCTCGCCGGCGAGATCGACCTGATCGAGGCGCCGAACCACGACCTGCTGCCGCTGCTCAAGGCCGACCGTTCGATCAAGATCGTCGACTGGAACCCGCTCGGCAACCAGTACACGATGCGCTTCAACCACGCGGTCAAGCCCTTCGACAACCCGAAGGTCCGCCAGGCCGTGCTCTATGCGCTGAACCAGGAAGACTTCCTGAAGGCGACGATCGGCGATCCCGAATATTACAAGGTCTGCAAGGCGATGTTCGTCTGCGGCACGCCGCTGGCGACCGATGCGGGCTGGGAAGACAAGCTCGAATCCAACTTCGCCAAGTCGCGCCAGCTGCTCCAGGAGGCCGGCTACAACCGCGAGCCGATCGTGCTCCTGCATTCGACCGATCTGCAGGTGCTGACCAACCTCGCTCCGGTCGCCAAGGGACTGCTCGAGCGCGGCGGCTTCGTCGTCGACATGCAGTCGATGGACTGGCAGACCGTCGTCGCCCGGCGCGTCAAGAAGGATCCGCCGGCCCAGGGCGGCTGGAACGCCATGCTGACCTCGTGGGTGTCGGCCGACATCCTCAATCCGGTCATGGCCGGCTTCTTCAACGCCTCCGGCGACAAGGCCGCCTTCGGCTGGCCGAACGATCCGGAAATGGAAGCGCTGCGCCAGCGTTTCGCCCGCGCCGGCACGCTGGCCGAGCAGAAGAGCATCGCCGAGGCGGTCCAGCGCCGCTGTGCGGAGTTCCCAACCCACGTCCATCTCGGCCAGTGGTACCTGCCGGGCGCGACGCGTCCGAACGTCTCCGGCTGGATCCCGGCGCCCGCGCCGATCATGTGGAACATCGAGAAGGGCCGCGGCGCCTGACCCTGCATGCAGACGGCGGCCGGCCATGCCGGCTGCCGTTTCTTTTTGCTCGTCGCTCGTTCTTTTTCAGCGTCTGATCGGTATTACATGGTTTCATATATTCTCCGGCGCCTCGCCTCGACCATACCCGTGCTGCTCACCGTCGCGGTGATGGTCTTCCTGATGCTGCGGCTCACCCCCGGCGACCCCGCAGCGGTCATCGCCGGCGACAATGCCACGGCCCAGCAGATCGACGAGATCAGGACGAAGCTCGGCCTCAACCAGCCGATCGTGTCGCAGTTCTTCATCTGGATCGCCAACATGCTGCGCGGCGATCTCGGCGAGAGCTTCTTCTTCCGCAAGACGGTCTGGGAGCTGATCGCCGATCGCGTCGAACCGACGCTGTCGATCGCAGCCCTGACCATCATCATCGCGGTCATCATCGCCATCCCGCTCGGCGTCGTCGCGGCCTACAAGCAGGGCACCTGGATCGACAGGATCGTGATGGGCTTCTCGGTGATCGGCTTTTCGGTGCCGGTCTTCGTAATCGGCTACCTGCTCGTCTACATCTTCGCCATCAAGCTGAGCTGGTTCCCGGTCCAGGGCTACCAGCGCCTGGCGAACGGCGTCTGGCCCTGGTTCATGAGCCTCGTCCTGCCGGCCTTCACGCTTTCGGTCATCTATATCGCGCTGATCGCGCGCATGACCCGCACGAGCGTCCTGGAAGTGCTGTCGGAAGACTATATCCGCACGGCCCGTGCCAAGGGGCAGACCGAGCTGCGCGTGCTGTTCCATCATGCGCTGAAGAACGCCGCCGTGCCGATCGCCACCGTCGTCGGCATCGGCATCGCTCTGCTGATCGGCGGCGTCGTGGTCACCGAAAGCGTCTATTCGATCCCCGGCCTCGGCCGGCTGACCGTCGATGCCGTGCTCGCCCGTGACTTTCCGGTGATCCAGGCGATCATCCTGCTGTTCTCGCTCGTCTATGTGCTGATCAACCTGCTCGTGGACCTCTCCTATACGATCTTCGACCCGAGGATCCGCTATTGACCGCCCCCGCCACCACCACGCCGCTCGCCGCAGCCGACGCCCCGGCCCCCGCCAAGCCGAACGTCTGGCGCAAGCTGAAGCGCAATCCCGCCGTCATCGCCGGTGCCGCGATCGTGCTCGTCATGGTGCTGATCGGCCTGCTCGCGCCGCTGATCGCCACCAGCGATCCCTCGGCGATCAATCCCGGCGCGCGCAACCGCGTGCCGATGGCCGAGAGCTCCTACCGGCTCGACGACGGCACCCGCAAGACGATCACCCATTACATGGGCACCGACACGCTCGGCCGCGACGTCTTCTCGCGTGTCGTCTACGGCGCCCGCGTGTCGCTGTTCATCGGCGTGACCGTCGCGCTCCTGTCGGTGGTCGCCGGGCTCATCATCGGCATGCTCGCCGGCTATTTCCGATGGCTGGACGGCGTCATCATGCGGCTGATGGACGGCCTCATGGCGATCCCGGCCATCCTGCTCGCCATCGCGCTCGTGTCGCTGTCACGCGCCGGCATCCTGACCGTCATCGTCGCCATCGTCGTGCCCGAAGTGCCTCGCGTCGTGCGCCTCGTGCGCTCGGTGGTGCTGTCGGTGCGCGAGGAGCCCTATGTCGAGGCCGCCGTGACGGTTGGCACGCCGACCCTGGCGCTGCTCATCCGCCACATCCTGCCCAACACGATCGCGCCGCTGATCGTGCAGGGCACGTTCATCTGCGCGTCGGCGATCCTGGTCGAGGCCATCCTGTCCTTCCTCGGCATCGGCATTCCTCCCGACGTTCCGACCTGGGGCAACATCATGGCCGAGGGCCGGCAGCTGTTCCGCCTGTTCCCCCACAACATCCTCTATCCCGGCATCTTCCTCGCCCTCACCGTTCTCGCGGTGAACATGCTGGGTGATGGCCTGCGCGATACGCTCGACCCGAAAATGGAGAAACGCGGATGAGCGCACCCGTTCTCGACATCAGGAATCTCGCCGTCCGCCTGCCGAAGGGCGGCGACCGCGCCAATGCCGTCGACGGCGTGTCGTTCTCCGTCAATCCGGGCGAGATCGTCTGCGTCGTCGGCGAATCCGGCTCCGGCAAGTCGGTCACCGCCCATTCCGTCATGGGCCTCCTGCCGAAGGGCCAGCTGACGCCGGTCGGCGGCGAGATCCTGCTCGAAGGCGAGGACATGCTGAAGGCGAGCGGCAGCCGCCTCAGGGCGCTGCGCGGCACGCGCATGTCGATGATCTTCCAGGAACCGATGACCGCGCTCAACCCGGTCATCACCTGCGGCGAGCAGATCGACGAGGTCCTGGAGATCCATACCGGCCTTTCCTTCGCCGAACGCAAGGAGAAGGTGCTGGCGGTGATGGACGCAGTGCGCCTGCCCGATCCGGCGAAGCTCTACGATGCCTTCCCGCATCAGCTCTCCGGCGGCCAGCGCCAGCGCATCATGATCGCCCAGGCGCTGGTGCTCGACCCTGCCCTGCTGATCGCCGATGAACCGACCACCGCGCTCGACGTGACGACGCAGGCGCAGATCCTGAAGCTGGTCGCCGACATGCAGCAGCGCCGTGGCACCGGCGTGCTGTTCATCACCCACGATTTCGGCGTCGTCGCCGAGATCGCCCACCGGGTGGTGGTCATGCAGAAGGGCAGCGTGGTCGAGACCGGCACGGCTGAAGAGGTGCTGAAGCGGCCACAGCATCCCTATACCCAGATGCTGATCAATGCCGTGCCGACCCTGACGCCGCCCGACCGCGAGGACAAGACCGGGCCGGTCATGCTGGAGACGGTCAATCTCTGCAAGGTCTATGGCGGTGGCGGTTTCTTCAAGAAGGGGCGCGAAGTGCGCGCCGCCTCCGACGTGAACATCCAGGTGCGCAGCGGCGAGACGCTCGGCATCGTCGGCGAATCCGGTTCCGGCAAGTCGACGGTGGCCCGCTGCATCGCCCGGCTGATCGAGCCGAGCGCGGGCGCCATTCGGGTCGGCGACCTCGACGTCGCCGTCCTGCCCGAACGCCAGCTGCGGCAGCACCGGCGCATCTGCCAGATCGTTTTCCAGGACCCCTACCGGTCGCTCAATCCACGCCGCTCGGTCGGCGCCTCGATCATCGAGGGGCCCTGCAATTTCGGCATGGCCGAAAGCGAGGCGATCAGCCGGGCGCGCGACCTGATGAAGCTCGTCGGCCTGTCGCCGGATGCGCTCGACCGCTATCCGCACCAGTTCTCCGGCGGCCAGCGCCAGCGCATCTGCATCGCGCGGGCGCTCGCCATGGAACCGGAAGTGCTGATCGCGGACGAGGCGGTCTCGGCGCTGGACGTGTCGGTGCAGGCCCAGGTGCTGGACCTGCTCGACGACGTGCGGAAGAAGTTCGACCTGGCCGTCCTGTTCATCACCCACGATCTCAGGGTCGCGGCGCAGATCTGCGACCGCATCGCCGTGATGAAGAGCGGCGTGGTGGTCGAGCACGGCAGGACCGTCGACATCTTCGCGTCGCCCCAGCACAGCTATACAAAGGCACTGTTCGAGGCGGCGCCCGGCCGTCATTTCGAGTTCGCTCGGGTCGCCGCCTGACCTGGTGCCGGTGGAGGCATGGCGGCGGCGGCAAGCGCCGGCGCCGATGCCTCCCCGCAAGCAGGAGAGGATCATGGCGTCAATCGACAGCGCAATGCTCGCCCGGCGCATCGCGCAAGGCCGCGGCGACGAGCCGGCCGACCTCGTCATCCGCGATGTCAGGCTCTACGACCTCGTCACCGGCGCCCTGGTGGCGACCGACATCGCCATATCGGGCGATACCATCGTCGGCACCTATGGCACCTACCGCGGCGCGCGCGTGATCGAGGGACGCGGCCGCATCGCCGTGCCCGGCTTCATCGACACCCACCTGCATGTCGAATCCTCGCTCGTGACCCCGCTCGAATTCGATCGCTGCGTCGCGCGCCACGGCGTGACGACGGCGATCTGCGATCCGCACGAGATCGCCAACGTCCTCGGCCGCGCCGCTTTCGACTACATGCTGGAGGGCGCCGCGCGGACGGTGATGGACCTCAGGGTACAGCTCTCCTCCTGCGTGCCGGCAACCCATCTCGAAACCTCGGGCGCCCGCCTCACGGCGGCCGATCTCCTTGCCTATCGCGACCACCCCAAGGTGCTCGGCCTCGCCGAATTCATGAACGTGCCCGGCATCGTCAATCGCGACCCGGACTGCCTCGCCAAGATCGAGGCCTTTGCCGGCCGGCACATCGACGGCCATGCGCCGCTCGTCGGCGGCTTCGACCTCAACGCCTATGCGAGCGCCGGCATCCGCACCGATCACGAGACGACCAGCGCCGACGAAGCCCTGGAGAAAATCCGCAAGGGCATGACGGTGCTGATCCGCGAGGGCTCGGTTTCGAAAGACCTGCATGCCCTCGCCCCGCTCCTGACGCTCGAGACCTCCCCCTTCCTCGCCTTCTGCACGGATGACCGCAATCCCCTCGACATTGCCGAGGAGGGACATCTCGACTTCATCATCAGGACCGCCATTTCGCTCGGCGTGCCGCCGCTCGCGGCCTATCGTTCGGCATCGCTGACCGCAGCGACAGCCTTCGGTCTGAGGGACCGCGGCATGATCGCGCCGGGCAAGCGCGCCGACATCGTGCTGCTCGACGATCTCGAGGCCTGCGCGGTCTCGGCCGTCTTCGCGGGCGGCGTTCCGGTCGACGAGAGCGCCTATGCGGGCCGGACGCCGGTGGCGCCGGTCGGCCTCGACAGCATGAAGGCGCGCACCGTGACCGCCGAGGACTTCCGGATCGCCGCCGCCGGTGCGACCATGCCGGTCATCGGCGTCATCGAAGGCAAGATCATCACCCGCCATCTCACGCTGACCCTGCCGGTGCGGGACGGCGCCATGGCGATCGATGCCGCCCAGGACGTCGCCAAGGTGGCGGTCGTCGCCCGCCACGGCATCAACGACAATATCGGCCGCGGCTTCGTCCAGGGCTTCGGCCTGGGGCGCGGCGCGATCGCCTCCTCGGTCGGCCACGACAGCCACAATATCTGCGTGGTCGGCGCCGACGACGGCGACATGGCGCTGGCGGTGAACCGGCTGGTGGCGATCCGCGGCGGCTTCGTGGTGGTCGCGGATGGCGCGGTGCGCGCCGAACTGCCGCTGCCCATTGCCGGGCTGATGAGCGAGCGTCCCTACGAGGAGCTTATCGCGCCGCTGAGAGCCTTGCGCGATGCCGCCCGCGGGCTCGGCGTGACGCTGAAGGAGCCATTCCTGCAGGTGGCATTCCTGCCCCTGCCGGTCATCCCGCATCTGAAGATCTCGGACCGCGGCATGGTCGATGTCGACCGCTTCGCACTGATCGCCTGAAGCCTCGCGCAAGCGCTTTTTCCGGCCCCCCCACGCCATGCCGAGGACACGTTTCTCGCGCGCCCGCGGCTGGATCCGCGGCATGCGGCAGTCGCCCGGCATTTGAGCGCAAGAAACGGATTTAGACGTGCGCAGCGGCATGGGACGGATGATACGCCTCGCGATCGCGCCGGATCGGAGGGTATGGAGACCGCTCATGACCGCGCCGACATCACCTCACGCCTTCACCCGCCTCCTGATCACCTCGGCCTTCGTGCAGATGGCCGACCAGATCGCACTGGCCGCCCTGCCAGTCACCGCGCTGCTGGTGCTCGGCGCCGGCCCCGGCCTCGTCGGGGCGCTCGTCGCGGCGCAGACGGCGGCCTGGCTCATCGTCTCGCTGCCGGCCGGCGTCATCGTCGACCGC
>NZ_JAPSET010000109.1:0-1266 GCF_026847585.1 Phreatobacter sp. AB_2022a | reverse complement strand
TGATCTGCCCCCTTCTGAGTGGCCCATCGACTATCATAGTCTGGACCACGAAGGAGGAATGGAATGGCTCGGAAGCACAAGCCCGAGGAGATCATCGGCAAGCTGCGTGAAGCTGAGATCGTGCTGGCGCAGGGTGGGACGGTGGCCGACGTCTGCCGCCGGATCGGCGTTACCGAACAGAGCTACTACCGCTGGCGCAAGGAGTATGGTGGCCTGAAGATGGATCAGGCGCGGCGGATGAAGGACCTGGAGCGGGAGAACGCCCGGCTTCGACAGGCGGTATCGGACCTGACGCTCGACAAGCTGATCCTGCAGGAGGCCGCCAGGGGAAACTACTGAGCCCCGCGCGCCGACGGCGCTGCATCGATCACATCCGAGGGATGATGGCTGTCTCCGAGCGGCGGGTCTGCCGCGTGCTTGGGCAGCATCGATCGACACAGCGCAAGGCGCCTCGCGGGGCGGACGACGAAGCAGCTCTCACGGAGGACATCATCGCGCTCGCCCGGCAATATGGCCGTTACGGCTATCGCCGGGTGACGGCCTTGCTGCGCGATGCCGGCTGGCACGTGAACCGCAAGCGGGTCGAGCGCATCTGGCGGCGCGAGGGGCTCAAAGTGCCGCAGAAGCAGCCGAAGCGCGGCCGTCTCTGGCTCAATGACGGATCGTGCATCCGGTTGCGACCGGAGTATCCGGGGCACGTGTGGTCCTACGACTTTGTCGAGGGTCGCACCCACGATGGCCGCAAGTTCCGCATACTGTCGATCATCGACGAAGCCAGCCGGGAATGTCTGGCCTTGCCGGTGGCGCGGCGGCTCAGGAGCGAGGATGTACTGGCGACGCTGGCCGAGCTGTTCGTCAGGCGCGGCCCGCCGGCGCACATACGTTCAGACAACGGTCCTGAATTTATCGCCACGGCCGTGCAGCAATGGTTGGCCAGGATCGGCGTGAAGACGCTCTACATCACGCCGGGCAGCCCGTGGGAGAACGGCTACTGCGAGTCCTTCAACGGCTCGATGCGCGACGAGCTGCTCAATGGCGAGATCTTCTACACGCTGGCCGAAGCCCGTATCCTGATCGAAGCCTGGCGACGGCACTACAACACCGTCAGGCCCCACAGTTCGCTGGGCTATCGACCACCGGCCCCGGAAACGGCGACGCCGCCATGGCCACCCTCCGGTTCCGCTGCGCTCCACCTACGGCCGGCCATGGCGCCGGAGGCGACAATGCACTAACAATCAAACCTGACCACTCGGTGGGGGCCGATCA
>NZ_JAPSET010000108.1:0-1680 GCF_026847585.1 Phreatobacter sp. AB_2022a | reverse complement strand
GCGCCGCCGTCGATGCCGACCGTCTGGTAGATCGCCTGCAGCTGCGGCGTGATCGTCCAGCCGGCGCCGAGCGCGACCGGATGGCCGGTCTCGAGCGAGGCGGCGAACCCCCAGCCCCGGGTGGCAAGGCTCTCGCCCAGCACCGAGGTCGCGCTGATCGCGCCGTACAGGGTTCCCTGCAGCACCGTGTCGACATACCAGCCGCCCGGCCGGCGGTGGGTCCAGTAGCCGCCGAGCGAATAGGCGTCCATGGCCACCGAGCCGGCCCGGCCCTCGCCATAGACCGTGTCGACGGTGGCGCCGATCCGGCCGTAGCCGACATAGACGCCGGCCGTGTTGAGGGGGTCGCGGTAGAGATGGGCGCCGAACTGGATGCCGCCCATGCGATAGCCGTAGGACGCGCCGTTGCGCTCGAAGGCGTTGAGCCGGTCCATATCGGAGCGGCCGCCGGCATTGTGGGCGCCGAACTGGCCGAAGACGCGGGCCCAGAACAGGTGGCCGGCCGGCAGCGGCGCCTGCTGGTCGACACCGGCATAATAGGCGTTCTGCTGGGGCGTGGGCGTGCAGCGGAAATTGCGGGCAGCGTCCTTGCACCAGATCTCGCGGGCCGGCGCCGGGGCCGGCGGCTGTTCGGAGAAGGGAGCGAAGTCCGGCCCGTAGCGATCGTCGAGCGTGCCGATCATGGTCATGCCGAGGCGGCTTGCCAGCGCCGGCACGATGGCGTCGACCGGCACCTCGACACGGTAGTCGGGCAGTTCGACGGGCTTGTCCGGCGCCGTCGGGCCGGGACCCGGGCTCTGGCCGGGATCGGGGTCCGGACCGGGGGCCGGGGGCGGCGTCTCCGGATCGGGGATGCGGGTGGAGCGCAGGTACCAGTTGCCGTCGGCGGCATCCGCGCCGACGCCGTTGTGGTAGAGCCTGTACTCGTAGGCGCTGCCGGCGACGCGGTTGCCGAGGGTGAAGACGCCGGCGGCGGAGTTGGCCTTGTCGCGCACCTCGACGATCTCGATGCCGTTGCCGGGGGTGAGCGCGCCGGCGACGGCCGGATCGTAGCTGACGCCGATCGCGGTCGGGGCGGAGCCCATCTGGGTGCGGTCGACGATCAGCATGTCGGAATAGGAGTTGGCGGCCCCGCCCGGGGCGATGCCGTCATTGAGGCGGGTGTTGACCAGCAGCTGGCCGCCATTGGTGACGAAGGTGCCGGTGCCGGGCGCGCCGCCGGCCGTGGGATTGCTGGTCATGACCAGCGTGTTGCCGATCTCCGGCCCGCGCAGGTCGATCGTGCCGCTGTTGTTGAAGGTCTGCAGGTTGACGAACTGGCCCTGGACGAGGCCCTCGCGGTTGAGGTCGTAGAAGCCTGCCTCCAGCGGCCGGCTGTCGGCGCCGGTGGTCGGCACGTAGTAGCCGGTCGCATCCGTCGCCGGGGCATTGGCGACCGGTGCGAAGCGGACCGTGCCGCTGTTGTTGAAGGAGGAGTTCGGGCCGCCGAAGTCGGAGACCGACACCGCCTTGGTGTCGCGCAGGCCGTCGCCATTGGTGTCGGCGAAGTGGCGCACCGCGAAGGTGCCGTTGTTGTTGAAGGTGTGTCCCGCGCCGTCCCACAGCGTCACATAGCCCGTCATCAGGGCGTTGTTGTCGATCGTCACGGCCTGCGTCGCCGGCAGGCTGTTGGCCGGATCG
>NZ_JAPSET010000107.1:0-4847 GCF_026847585.1 Phreatobacter sp. AB_2022a | reverse complement strand
TTAACCGTCTTCATATTGTAGACCTCCAAAGTTTCTCCTGAAAGGGAGCTGGGGTTCGTTGATCTTGCCGGTTCCCCGACGAGCCTTCGCCCTTAATTCCCCGCGAGCCGCCTGTCTTGTCTTCGCGGGTCGGAGAAACCTTCGAACCCAAGAGAGGCGGTGCGACGGGGGTGCCCCCCTTCGTCGCAGCGTCACCATTGCCGATGGCTCTGCTGCAATCAACGGAAACAATGTGCCACATAGGATCGCGCCGCGCTTTGCCCCGGACTGTTGCAAGAAGGCCACGCAGCCGTTAACCGCCCGGAAAGCCTGGAAACATCAGGCAAACCCTTACGGAATTAGATCAATTTTGATCTACGCCGGAAGCCCCGCCGTTAACCTGTGCGGCACGCCGGGACCTGGCCGCGCGCGGTCGCCCGTCACATCGCGAGATCGCCCGACACGCGAGCGATTCGTGCGCGGTCATACCCTGAAACGCACTGAAATGGCCGAAACAGCGGTGATTTTGATGTTTCTGGGTAGGAAACCGCGACGATCGCGACTCGGCACCCGCGCCGCAGGGATTCGCCGGGTTCCGCGTGCTTGCCGAATCCCGCGGGAGTTGCGCGGGTGCTGACATGCACCGCACTCGCGACGGTCAGATCGACGCGCCGTCAACCACCAGTTCACCTTCGAGCGCGGCGCGGACGGCACGCACGGTGCCCTGCAGACCCAGGTCGAGCCGCTCGCGCGGATGGGGCAGGTCGATTGCGTGAAGACCGGCGATCCGCCCGGGCGATCCGGCCAGCACGACGATGCGGTCGGCAAGATAGGTGGCTTCGTCGATATCATGGGTCACGAAGATGATCGTCTTGCCGGTGGCCTGGCGGATCCGCGTCAGCTCGTCCTGCAGTCCCTCGCGCGTGATGGCGTCGAGCGCGGAAAAGGGTTCGTCCATGAGCAGGACGTCCGGATCGACCGCCAGCGCCCGGGCGAGCGCGACCCGCTGCCGCTGGCCGCCCGAGAGCTGGTGCGGCCAGCGGTCGGCCAGATCCGCCAAGCCGACGATGCCGAGCGCTTCGCGGGCCTTTGCATGCCGCTCGCGCCGGCCAAGGCCGGTTTTTTCGAGGCCGAAGGCGACATTGTCGATCACCTTGCGCCACGGCAGGAGGCGGGCGTCCTGAAACACGAAGGCCAGGGCGCGCCGTCCCGGCGCGGCGGGCGCGATCTCGACATGGCCCGCGGTCGGCTCCGCCAGCCCCATGAGCACGCGCAGAAGCGTCGATTTGCCGACGCCGGACGGGCCGACGATCGCCAGGAACTCACCGCGCGCCACGGAGAGGTCGAGGCCCGACAGGACCTCGTTGCGCCGGCCGTCGCGCTCGAAAGCGAGCGCCAGGCCGCGGATCTCGATCACGCCCGCCATCGGAGGAGCCATCCCTGCAGGGCCACGAAGGCGGTGTCGAGCAGGCCGTAGAGTCCGGCCATGGTCAGCATGTAGATCACCACGATATCGGTCGCGAGCAGGCTCGATGCCTGCATCATGCGCTGCCCGAGGCCGGCAACGCCGAAGATCTCGGCCGCGACGACCGCCATCCAGGCCTGTCCGATCGCGGTGCGCAGGCCGACGAGGATGCCGGGCGTCGCCGCGGGCAGGAGCACTTTGAGGAGCCGCTCCGGCCCCGAGCGGAACCCGAAGGCGTCGGCCACCTCGATGAGGTCGCGGTCGACCGTGCGGATGGCGCCGTGGGCGGCAAAATAGACGATCCAGAACACCCCGACCGCAATGATGAAGACGGCGGCGGCTGGCGAAACGCCGAACCAGATGATGGCGAAAGGCACCCAGGCAAGGCCCGGGATCGGCCGCAGCAGGCGAACGACCCACGAGGCCAGGCTTTCGACGGGCCGATACATGCCGGTGGCGATGCCGAGCCCGACGCCGAGCGCGGAACCAACGGTCAGCCCCATGGCATAGTGGCCAAGGCTGCTGCGGATCGCTTCCAGCCACGCCCCACTCGACAGTTCGCGCCAGAAGGCGGCCGGCAGGACGCTCGGCGGCGGCAGGAAGGCGGCATTGACCAGACCCAGCCGCGGCACGACCTCCCACAGGCTGAGAAAGCCGGCAAGGCCGACCAGCGGCAACAGGACGCGCAGTGATTTCACGGGATTACTGTCCGGCAGCGGCGCGCTCGAAGAAGCTCGCGTCGAACAGGCCGTCCAGCGGCACTTCGCGGTCGAGCGCGCCGAGCTGGACCTGATAGCGCTGCAGGGCGGCGGTCGCCTCGACGATGCTGCGTGGATCCGCGGTGAATTTCGACGCCGGTGAAACCAGCGCCTTGGCGATGGTGGCCGTATCCACGATGCCCTTGCCGAGGGCCTGTTCTACCGGCGGAGCGGCACGGCCGGGATCGCGCTTGATCAGCGCGACCGCCCGGACGACGGCGCCGACCAGCGCCTGGACCTTGTCGGGATGGCGCTGCAGGAAGGCCTGGGTCACCGCGACGACGGTGCCGGGCTGGTTCGGAAACATTTCGCCGCCGAGGGCGACGATCTTGATGCCCGGATCACGCTGCGTGACGATGGTCACGGCCGGCTCGCGGATGGTCGCGCCCTCGACGGCACCGACCAGGACGGCCTGCTGCGTGGCGTCGATCCCCATCGGCACGACGGTGGCGTCGGCCCTGTCGGTCTTGGTCACCTCCCACAGCCAATGCTGCAGCGTCGTATTGGGCACGGAGCCCGCGGGCTGCGTCGCCATGCGGGCGGGCTGGCCGGTCGCGGCGCGATAGCGCTTGAACGCCTCGGCCGGCGCTGTGCCAGGCGTGAAGAAACGTGCGAGCTTCGGCGTCACCACCGCCGTCATTTCCTCGACCGCCGTGGTCGCCACCACCTTGATGTCGATGCCGCGCGACCGGGCGACACCGAGCGGGGCAACGCCGGCGACATAGATGTCGATGGTCCCCGAAGCCAGCGCCTGGATCATGTTCGGGCCGGATTCGAAGGTCGTATAGGTCGTGCCGAGGCCGGCCTCCTTCAGCCAGCCCTCGCGGTCGGCGACATAGACCGGCGCGGCGGCCAGGATCGGGATGACGCCGATCCTCGCCGTGACCGGCGTGCCGCCCTGAGCGACGGCTCGCGACGCGAAGGTGGCCACCATCGGGGCGGCGATGAGCAGACGGCGAGACAGCGACATTGGGAGATCCGGCGGCCAGAGATTGGGCTTGAGATAGAATGAAATTTTCCGCAACCGCAAGATCGTCAAAAAATGGAGAATTTCATCTCCGGTTTTTTCGAAATCTCAGCGCGATAATTTTGCCTGCGGGCGCTGCGGGGGAACAATCGAACCGTCAGGGCTTGGGCAGGGCCGGAACCTGATAGGCAGTGGTGGACTTGATGCGCTCCATGGCGAAGCGAGAAGTGACGTTCTTCAACGGGATCGCCTCGATCAGCCGCTTGTAGAACGTGTCATAGGCGGCCATGTCGGTGACCACGACGCGGAGCATGTAGTCGACGTCTCCGGCCATCCGGTAGAATTCCATCACTTCGGGCAGGGCCGAGACCGTCTCGGCAAACTTGCCGAGCCATTCGCGCGAATGGTCCGATGTTTCGATCGACACGAAGACCGTCAGGCCGAGACCGAGCTTTTCGGGAGAGACCAGCGCGACGCGGCGGACGATGAAGCCGTTCGCCTCGAGCTTCTGGATCCGCTTCCAGCAGGGGGTCTGCGACAGGTGCACTCGCTCAGCGAGCTCGGCGATCGATACGGTGGCGTCATCCTGGAGAATCGTCAGGATCTTGCGGTCGATGGCATCCATTCTCTGCTGAACCTCGAAAAGAACATGGCGTTTCGCCAAGCGAGGCAGATGAGGATATTTTTTCTCATATGCCCGATTTTCACCAGGATATGAGAATAAAATTTTCGATTTGGCAAGGGGATTGGCCGTTTTCGCGGCACGCCGTCCGCGCGCCGCCGGCATCGGTCAGGCCCGGCGCAACGAAAAAGGCCGGCTCGAAAGCCGGCCTTTTCCCGATGATGATGCAGGCGCGTGGGATGCTGCGGCGTCAGCGGCGCGAACCGCGCTGGGCACGCTGCGTCGCATAGAGAACGGCTTCGCGCAGCATGGCCTTGGGACGGTCGGCCTCGATCTGCGCGCGGCGCTCGGCCTCGCGCGCCCGCTCCTCTTCTTCGCGCGCTGCACGCTCGGCGGCTTCCTGAGCCGCCTTGGCCTCCCGCTCGGCGGCTCGGGCCGCCTCGCGCGCCTCGCGCGCCTCGACAATGGCTCGCCGCGCCGCCTCTCGCTTCATCCGCTCGGGATCGTCAGGTCCCGGGCGCGCCTTGAACTTTTCGAGAAGTGCCTGTTTCGCCTTCTCGGAGGCTTCGCGACGTCCATTGAAGCTGGTCTGATGCTGGATCGACAAAGGTGGTGGGCCCTGATTGGTGCTGGTGGATAGAGTTCGATGCTTCACCGGCTGTGCCGCCGCGATGCCTGTCGGCTGTTCATCGGGAACGATGCCCGGACATCGCGGAGCTTTCGGGGATTCGCCTGCCCGGTGAGGTTCAAGCGGCTGCGCCGGACCTGTCGAAAAAACTCCAGGTTTCGTCTGCATTCCCCAAAAATCTGGCGGAGACGGAGGGATTCGAACCCTCGGTACACCTTTTGAGCGTACACTCGTTTAGCAAACGAGCGCCTTCAGCCACTCGGCCACGTCTCCACGATGGCCGCCTCTATGCCCGCGAATGCGGCGATTGGCAAGGCGAAGGCGATGCAATGGGCCCAGCTTTTTGCGATGGCCTGCCTGCATGGCACGGATGGCCCGGAAGCCGGCACCGGGCGTTGCGGGGGGGTGCCGAGTCGCGGCGGAGGGCC
>NZ_JAPSET010000106.1:0-5270 GCF_026847585.1 Phreatobacter sp. AB_2022a | reverse complement strand
CCGATCGACCTTGCGCCGCAGCGCACGGCATCGGTGCGTCCGGCCGCCACGGCGCCCGCGCCGGCGGCCGGTGGCAGTTCCTTCGTGCAGATCTCGTCGCACCAGAGCGAGGCGGAAGCCCGCAATGCCTTCACCAGCGCCCAGCGCCGCTTCCCGGCGCTGCAGGGCCAGACGCCGAACATCCGGCAGGCCGAGCTGCCCGGCCGCGGCACCTGGTACCGGCTGCGCGTCGGTCCGTTCTCGCGCAGCGACGCGCAGAGCTTCTGCGAACGGCTGAAGGCCTCGGGCGGTTCCTGCGTCCTCAACTGAAGCGTTCGAGAATGGCCGTCCATGCCCTGATCGTCGGCTGTGCCGGCACGGCGCTCACGCCCGACGAGGTCGCGTTCTATCGCGACCTCGATCCCTGGGGGCTCATCGTCTTCAGGCGCAACTGCGACAATCCCGACCAGGTCCGGCGGCTTGTCGACAGCTTCCGGGCCATTGGCGGACGGGCGGACGCCCCCGTCCTGATAGACCAGGAAGGCGGGCGGGTGCAGCGGCTCGGTCCGCCGCACTGGCCCAAATATCCGCCGGGCAGGGCCTATTCGCGCATTGCCGCCAATGATCCGATGGTCGGGCGGGAAATGGCCCGGCTCGGCGCGCGGCTGATCGCCCATGACCTCAAATCCGTCGGCATCACCGTCGACTGCCTGCCAGTGCTGGACGTGCCGGTGGCAGGTTCCCACGCCATTATCGGCGACCGGGCCTATGGCGACGAGCCCGGCCGGGTCGCCGCCTTCGGCCGGGCGGCGGCGGAAGGGCTGCTTGCCGGCGGCGTGCTGCCGGTGATCAAGCACATGCCCGGCCATGGCCGGGCCTTTGCCGACAGCCACGACACGCTGCCGGTGGTGGAGGCGCCGCTCGCCGCGCTCGAAGCGACCGATTTCGCCCCCTTTCGCACATTGACCGACATGCCGCTCGCCATGACCGCGCATGTCGTCTACACGGCGGTCGATGCCAGACGGCCCGCGACCACTTCGGCCAAGGTGATGCGCCAGGTCGTCCGTGGCACGATCGGCTATGACGGCCTTGTCATCACCGACGATCTCTCGATGAACGCGCTGGCCGGCACGCTCGGCGAGCGCACCCGGGCGAGCTTCCGCGCCGGCTGCGACATCGCCCTGCATTGCAACGGCAGGATCCCGGAAATGCGCGCGGTCGCGGAACAGACGCCGCGCCTTGCCGGCAAGGCGGCCCGGCGCGCCGAGGCGGCACTCGCCCGCATCCGCCACGAGGCGGAGCCGCTCGACGTCGAGGAGGCGCGCGCGCGCTTCTTCGACGTGCTGGAACGGGCCGATCTCAAGGCCCAGGCGGCTTTCGCGCCGAGCCATGCGCTCAGCGTCTGAAACGCCGCAGGAGGCCGCCGATTTGCCTCATCGGCGCCATTTCAGTCTATGATCGCGCGCGAGGGCCGCGCCTGACGCGCGGCCAGGATCTGCCATGGCCAAGTCGCCCCAGGATGCCGCCGATACCCTGCCTTTCGAGGAAGCCCCCGAGCGGGCCGCCTCGGAACCGGCTTTTGTCGTCGACGTCGAGGGGTTCGAGGGACCGCTCGACATGCTGCTGGCGCTGGCGCGCACGCAGAAGGTGGACCTGTCGAAGATCTCGATCCTGGCGCTGGCGACCCAATACCTCGATTTCATCGAGGAGGCGCGCAAGATGCGCCTCGAGCTTGCCGCCGACTATCTGGTCATGGCGGCCTGGCTCGCCTACCTGAAATCGCGCCTGCTGCTGCCGGAACCCGGCAAGGGTGACGAGCCCACGGCGACCGAACTCGCCGAGGTGCTCGCCTTCCGGCTGCACCGCCTGCAGGCCATGCGCGAGGCGGCGGCCAAGCTGATGACGCGCCACCGGCTCGGCCGTGACGTGTTCGGTCGCGGCGCCCCGGAGCCGGTGGTCGCCATCGCGCTCAATCGCTGGGACGTCACGCTCTACGACCTCTTGAAGGCCTATTCGCAGCAGCGCCAGAAGAGCGCGCTGTCGCATGTGCACATGCACAAGCGCCAGGTCTGGTCGCTCGCCGAGGCGCGCGAACTGCTCGAGCGGGTGGTCGGCGCGGCGCTGGACTGGGCGCCGCTCGACAGCTTCCTGATGGACTATCTGGTCGAGCCCGAGCGTCGGGCGACCGTCCTGGCCTCGACCTTCGCCTCGTCGCTGGAACTGGTGCGCGAAGGCGTCCTGGAGGTTCATCAGGAGCGGCCGCTCGGCACGCTCTACATGCGCAAGCGGCGCGAGGAGCCGGGCGCCCGCTAGGCCGGCAACCGGTCTCCGCCCGGCGCGGATCGGCGGCCGCAGTGATTTTCCGATTCAAGGCACGTTCGTAACACCTTGATTTTCACAGGCGTTTTGACCTCGATGGGGCAGGGCGCGCCGGATGTGGGGAGAACGCGAACTTCGAATTCGCGACACGCGCCCGCGACGTGGTAAAAGCCGAGCTGATGGACAGGGATCCGGTGACAGACAGCAGTGACGGTGAGGCGGCCCCGGGCGAGCCGGTGGGCATTGTCGAGGGACCGGTCGAGCAATTGCGCATCGTCGAGGCCCTGCTGTTCGCCGCGGCGGGGCCGCTCGACGAGGCGACGCTCGCGGAGCGGCTGCCGAAAGGGGCGGACATCCCGGCTCTGCTGGTCACGTTGCAGGCGTTCTACGCCCCGCGCGGCGTCAATCTGGTGCGGGTTGCCGGGAAATGGACCTTCCGGACGGCAGAGGACCTGAGCTTCCTGCTCCACAAGGAGACCGCCGAGGAGCGCAAGCTGTCGCGCGCTGCGCTCGAGACGCTCGCCATCGTCGCCTATCATCAGCCGGTGACGCGTGCCGAGATCGAGGAGATCCGCGGCGTCACCATTTCCAAGGGCACGCTCGATCTGCTCCTGGAGACCGGCTGGCTGCGGATCCGCGGCCGGCGCAAGTCACCGGGCCGGCCGGTGACCTTCGGCACCACGCCGGCCTTTCTCGAACATTTCGGGCTCGATGCGATCGGTGACTTGCCGGGTCTTGACGACCTCAAGGCGGCGGGCCTGCTGGACGGGCGCATCCCGCCGGGCTTCCAGATCCCGATGCCGAGCGACGACCAGACCCTGCGCGAGGACGAGGAGCCGGACGATGACGGCGGGCTCGATCTCGCGCTGGCGCCCGAGGTGAGCGACGACGAGGACGTGCGATGACGCCTGCGGGCGTCGAGGCGGCCGGTGCGGCGGACGAGCCCTGGGGCCGCCGCGGCACGGCGGGGCCGGCCATCGCGGTCGCGCTCGGTTTCGACGGCCTGTCGCACGCCTATGGCAAGGTACGGGCGCTCGACCGGGTGTCGCTCGACATCCTGCCCGGCGAGATCGTCTGCCTGCTCGGCCCGTCCGGCTGCGGCAAGACCACCTTGCTCCGGCTTGCCTCCGGCATCGAGCGGCCGATCGCCGGCCGGGTGCTGATGGACGGTCGTGAAATGGCCGGGCCGCGCGTCTTCGTGCCGCCGGAACAGCGCGGCGTCGGCCTGGTGTTCCAGGATTTCGCGCTGTTTCCGCACCTGACCAATCTCGCCAACGTCATGTTCGGCCTGCGTGCGCTGCCGCGCGGCGAGGCGGAGGCGGTGGCGCGCCTGGCGCTCGAGCGGGTCGGCCTCGCCGCCCATGCGCTCGACTATCCCCATGCGCTGTCGGGCGGCGAGCAGCAGCGGGTGGCGCTCGCCCGCGCCATCGCGCCGCGGCCCGGGGTCCTCCTCATGGACGAGCCTTTCTCGGGTCTCGACAGCCGGCTGCGCGACACGATCCGCGAGGAGACTCTCGCCGTCATGCGGGAGACGCGCGCCACCTGCATCGTCGTCACCCATGATCCCGAAGAGGCGATGCGCATGGCCGACCGCATCGTGCTGATGCGCGGCGGCCGCATCGTCCAGGTGGGCACGGCCGCCGATCTCTACCGCCGCCCGGTGGACCTGCAGGCGGCACGATTCTTCTCCGACGTGAACGAGGTGCCGGGCATCGTCCGGTCCGGCAAGCTGGCGACGCCGGTGGGGTATTTTGCCGCCCCCGGCCTGGCCGAGGGCTCCCGCGCCATCGCCGCCATCCGGCCGCAGGCCATCATTCCGCGGCCGGCCCAGATGTGCGTTCCGGGCCGGCTTTTGGCCAAACGCTTCCTCGGCGAGGTGGAATTCCTGGAAATTGCCGTGCAGGGGCTGGAGGCACCGCTCAAGGCGCGGGTCCGCTCGGCGGAAACGTTGACCACAGGCCATGACATCGGCGTGGACGTTGCGGCATCCGAGGTCCTTGTTTTTGCCGTACCCGAAGCCTAGTTTGCCCCCAACACGGCACGCCTGTGCCGCAACCGGACAAAGCCGCCCTGGGCCCGTCGAGGGCCGGCGGCAGACCTGAGGAGTGACGAGTTATGGGTAGCTTTAGCGCCTGGCACTGGATCCTTGTGGCGATCGTGGTGCTGCTGCTGTTTGGCCGTGGCAAGATTTCCGAGTTCATGGGCGATGCCGCCAAGGGCATCAAGGCCTTCAAGAAGGGGCTTGCCGAGGACGATAAGCCGGAAACGCCGCCCGCGCCGCCCGCCGAGGCCCGCACGATCGACCATGCGCCGGCCGAGGCCGCGCAGCACCAGTCGACCCCCGCCCAGACGCCCAAGGCAAGCTAAGCTACCGGCAAGCTGCCTGCGGGCAGGGTGAGCCACGCCCGGCCTGTCGCAGGGCCGGCATGAACGGGTGAGGGACCGGGCCCGCCACCGGGACGGTGTGATGTCATGTTCGATTTGAGCTGGGGCGAGATTGCACTGGTCGGCGTGGTCGCGCTGATCGTGATCGGCCCGAAGGAGCTGCCCGGCGTCCTGCGCGGCGTCGGCCAGGCGCTGGGCAAGCTGCGCCGCATGGCATCGGACTTCCAGTACCAGTTCAACCAGGCGCTGCAGGAAGCCGAGGTCGACAAGGTCAAATCGTCGATCAACAGCGTCACCGAGAGCATGCAGGGCACCACCTCGTCGTTCAATCCGATCGATTATGCCCGCGAGCAGATCAAGTCGGCGGTGGACGACGTCAAGGCGGTGACCCAGCCGACCGGCGACACGATCGGCCCGCCGGCGCCGCCCAACATGTCGTCGGCGACGCCGCCTGCGGCTCCGGCCGATCCCGTGGCGGCGGCCGTGCCGGCGCCGCCGACCTATACGGCCGACCCCGAGGCCATCCAGAAGGCATTCAGCGCGCCGCCGGCGGAGACCGCGGCATCGCCGGTGGCCCCCTCGGCAGA
>NZ_JAPSET010000105.1:0-5338 GCF_026847585.1 Phreatobacter sp. AB_2022a | reverse complement strand
CATGTCGGGCGGCTGGAACCCGACGCTGCACCTTGCTTCGCATCGCGGCCACCGGCCGGTCTGGGACGAGGCGCGCGCCGCCTTCGTGCCGGGCGAGCTGCCGCGCGGGCTTGCGGTCGCCGGCGCGGCCGGCGGCAGCTTCGGGCTGCCGGAAGCGCTCGCCGAAGGCGCGCGGGCGGGCGTCGCCGCGGCCAGCGATCTCGGCTTCGCCGCCGCCATGCCCAACCTGCCGGAGACGGCGGAAGCTTCGGCCGGGCATCGCCCGCTGTGGCGGGTGGCCGCCGCGAAGGGCAAGAGCTTCGTCGATTTCCAGAACGACGTGACGAGCGAGGATGTCGCGCTCGCCGAGCGGGAAGGCTTCCGCGCGATCGAGCATCTGAAGCGCTATACGACGCTCGGCATGGCAACCGACCAGGGCAAGACCGCCAATGTCAACGGGCTCGCCATCATGGCGGCGCTGACCGAGAAGGCGATCCCGGCAACCGGCACCACCACGTTCCGGCCGCCCTATACGCCGGTGGCGCTCGGCGCGCTCGCCGGCCACCACCGCGGTCCGGCGCTGCGGCCGGTGCGCCTCCCGCCGGCCCATCGGGTGGCTGAGCGCCGGGGCGCCGTCTTCGTCGAGGCCGGCGCCTGGATGCGTGCGCAGTATTTTCCGCGCGCAGGCGAGACCGACTGGCTCGAAACCGTCAGCCGCGAGGTGACGACGGTGCGTGGCGCGGCCGGCATCTGCGACGTCTCGACCCTCGGCAAGATCGACATCCAGGGCGCCGATGCCGCCGCCTTCCTGGAGCGGGTCTATGTCAATGGCTGGAAAGGGCTTGCCGTCGGCAGGGCGCGCTACGGCGTGATGCTGCGCGAGGATGGCTTCGTGCTCGACGACGGCACCACCGCCCGGCTTGGCGAGCGGCACTTCCTGATGACGACGACGACGGCCAATGCCCCCAAGGTCATGCAACATCTCGAATTCTGCGCCGAGGTGCTCTGGCCCGAGCTCGACGTGCGCCTGGCTTCCGTCAGCGACCAGTGGGCGCAGTTCGCCATTGCCGGACCGCGCTCGCGCGCGCTCGTCGCGGCGGTGGTCGATGCCGGCCACGACGTCTCGCGCGAGGCCATGCCCTTCCTTGCCGCGCGCGCCGTCACCGTCGGCGGCGGCGTGCCGGCACGGCTCTTCTGCCTCTCGTTCTCCGGCGAACTCGCCTATGAGCTGGCGGTGCCGGCGGCCTTTGGCGCGGCGGCGCTCGAGGCTCTCCTGGCGGCTGGCGAGCCGCTCGGCGCCTGTGCCTATGGCACCGAGGCGATGGCGGTCATGCGCATCGAGAAGGGCCACGTCGCGGGCGGCGAGCTGAACGGCCAGACGACGCTCGGCGATCTCGGTCTCGGGCGCCTGATGTCGGCGAAGAAGGACTGCATCGGCAAGGTCATGGCGACAAGGCCGGCCCTGACCGATCCGGACCGGCCGGCGCTGGCCGGCTTCCGGCCGGTCGACCGCAGCCAGCGCCTGCGCGCCGGCGCCCATTTCATCCCCCTCGGCGCCGCGCCGCGGATCGAGGCGGACGAGGGCCACATGACCTCGGTCGCCTTCTCGCCGACGCTCGGCCATTGGATCGGCCTCGGCCTCGTCAGGCGCGGCGCCGCGCGGCAGGGCGAGCGCCTGCGCGCCTATGACCCGGTGCGCGGCGGCGATGTCGAGGTCGAGATCTGCTCGCCCGTCTTTGTCGATCCGGAAGGGAGCAAACTCCATGGCTGAGGCCGCCGCGATCCGTCCGGCCTGGGCGCCGCAGGGCGCCTGGGCCGATATCCTCGCCGCCGGCCGGCACGGTGCGGCCGGCGGCGGCGCCGGCCTGACGGTCACTCCGCTCGAGGGGTTCGGCCTTGCGCTGGTGCTGGCTGACCGTGATCCCGGGGCCGGCGGTGCCGCCGCCGTGCTGCAAGGCCTCCACGGCGCTGCGCCGCCGCGCCGGCCGCGGCTCTCCACCGGCACGCTGTTCGATCTGGTCGCGATCGGGCCGGGGCGCTGGCTCGCCGTCTCCGCCGACCGGGCCATCGCCGCGACGCTCGCCGCGGCGCTCGGATCCCACGGCGCGGTCAGCGACCAGAGCGACGGTCTCGCGCTCGTCCGGCTGGCCGGCCCGGCGGTGCGATCCGTGCTCGCCAAGGGATGTCCGGTCGACCTGCACCGCCAGGCCTTCGCGGTCGGTGCCGCGGCGGCCACCATGATCGGCCATGTCAACACGACCCTGTGGCGCCGGCCCGATCGCGGGGCGGATCCGGTCTTCGAGCTGGCGGTGACACGCAGCATGGCCGGCAGTCTGGGCGACTGGCTGCTCGCCTCGGCCGCGGCCGACGGCTGCGCGATCACGGAACCGGCGGGGCCGGGGTGACGGCGCGGCCGGAACGACTTATGGCTCCTGCCTCATCTGTTCCGCGCTACCCGCGAGCCCTGCCATGCTGCATGCCGAAACGGCCTTCATCCTGACCCTGTCCTGCCCGGACCGCCCGGGCATCGTCGCGGCGGTCGCCACCGCCCTGTTCGAGGCGGGCGCCAACATTACCGAGGCGCAGCAGTTCGAGGACGTCGAAACCGGCCTGTTCTTCATGCGCGTCGCCTTCGTGCAGGCCGGGGACATCGACGGCGTCAGGCGATCGCTTGGCCCCGTCGCGGCGCGCCTTGCCATGACCTGGAACGTCCGGGCGGCGGCCGAGCGCAAGCGGGTGATGGTGCTGGTCTCCAAATTCGACCATTGCCTTGCCGATCTCATCTACCGCCTGCGCACCGGCGAGCTGCCGATGACCATCACCGCGGTCGTCGCCAATCACCCGGCGGAGGTCTACGCCCATCTCGATTTCCACGAGATCCCGTTCCACCACCTGCCGGTGACCAGCGCGACCAAGGCCGAGCAGGAGGCGCGCCTCGTTCGGCTGATCGAGGAGACCGGCACCGATCTCGTCGTTCTCGCCCGCTACATGCAGGTCCTGTCGGCGGATCTCGCCGACCGGCTTGCCGGCCGCTGCATCAACATCCACCATTCCTTCCTGCCGGGCTTCAAGGGCGCCAGGCCCTATCACCAGGCGCACGAGCGCGGCGTGAAGCTGATCGGCGCGACGGCGCATTTCGTCACGTCGGACCTCGACGAGGGCCCGATCATCGAGCAGGACGTGGAGCGCATCTCGCACCGCGACCGGCCCGACGATCTCGTCCGGCGCGGGCGCGACATCGAGCGGCGGGTTTTGGCGCGCGCCGTGCGGCTGATCCTCGAGGACCGGGTGATCCGCAACGGCCGCAAGACTGTCGTCTTCGCCGAATAGGCCGGTGGCTAGGCCCGATATCCAAGGCGTGGCTATGATGCGCCCGCCGGGCGAGACCCGGCGCTGGAGCGGAGAGCCAAGCATGCCTGTCGTCTCGGCCAATGGTATCGAGCTTTGCTATGACGAGGTCGGTGACAAGGACGCGCCGGCCGTCATCCTGATCATGGGGCTCGGCACCCAGATGACCGCCTGGTCGGAGCCGTTCTGCCGGGCGCTCGCCGACGAAGGCTTCCGGGTCGTGCGCTTCGACAACCGCGACGTCGGCCTGTCGACCAAGATCGAGGGGGCCCCCCCGGTGGCGATCGGTGCGGCGCTGGCGAGCGTCATGGCCGGCAAGCCGGTGGATGCGCCCTATCGGCTCGAGGACATGGCGGCGGACACGGTCGGGCTGCTGGATGGGCTCGGGCTTCGCCGCGCCCATCTGGTCGGCGCCTCGATGGGCGGCATGATCGCCCAGATCGTCGCGGCCGACCACCCCGACCGCGTGCTGAGCCTGACCTCGATCATGTCGTCGAGCGGCGCGCCGGACCTGCCGCCGGCACGGCCAGAGGCGATCGCGGCCCTGCTGGCGCCGCGCCCCGACACGTTCGACCGCGAGCAGGCGATCGCGATCGGCATGAAGGTCTATCGCGTCATCGGCAGCCCGGGCTATCCGACCTCGGACGAGGACCTGCATGCCCGTATCGGCGCCGCCGTCGACCGTTCCTATTATCCGGCCGGCGTTGGCCGACAGTTCCTGGCGGTGCTCGCCAATGGCAGCCGCGTCGCGCTGCTGAAGCGGATCACCGTGCCGACCCTGGTCATCCATGGCGAGGACGATCCGCTGGTGCCGGTCGAGGCCGGCAGGGATACGGCCCGTCATGTCGCCGGCGCGGCCTTGAAGCTCGTTCCCGGCATGGGCCACGATTTGGCCGCCGGTCTGACGCCGATCCTGGTGCCGGCCATCGCCGCCCATTGCAAGGCGGCAGATGCGCCGGTCTGAACGGGACGCGGCGCGGCCACGCTGGTAGGCCGCACTTCCTGCGCTGGTTGAGAAGACAGCCGGCCGGCCTTCATGAGACGGCTCTGTCCCGATGGGACAGGGCGTTCTGCGATGACAGGGCAGGGCAAGGGAACGGAGCGCGACGACGGGCGTGCCGGCCGCGCGGCGATCGTTGCTTGCGGCTTCGCCCCGTTCGCCGTCGCCTGGCGCCTCGCGCTCCGGCAATCCGTGTCGGCGCTGGCCCTGCTCGCCGGCCTCGTGCCGCTCGGCGCGCGACCGGCGGCGAGCCAGGCGCTGCCCTCCGGCGGATCGGTTGCTGGCGGCCGGGCGACGATCGGCACGCCTGCGGCGGGGTCTCTGACCGTCAGCCAGAGCTCGCAGCGCGCCGTCATCAACTGGAATTCCTTCTCGGTCGGCGCCGGCGGCACCGTGTCGTTCCGGCAGCCGGATGCGAGCGCGGCTACGCTCAACCGGGTGACCGGCACCACCTCATCGACCATTGCCGGGCGCGTCCAGGCGAACGGGCAGGTCTATCTCGTCAATCCCAATGGCATCCTGATCACCCCGACCGGCACGGTCGACACGTCCGGCTTCACAGCCTCGACGCTGGAGACCGGCGACGGCGACTTCATGGCCGGCCGCCAGCGCTATGCCGGCGGTGGCCGTTCGGCCGGTGTCACCAACCAGGGAACCATCCGGGTGCGCGGCGGCGGCGACGCCGTGCTGATCGGCGGCCGGGTGAGCAACGACGGCACCATCACGGCGCCGGGTGGTCGGGTCGGGCTCGCCGCCGGCGAGCGTGTGTCGGTCGATGTCGAGGGCGATGGTTTTCTCACCGTCTCGGTGCCGTCCGATGATCCCGATCGGTCGCAGGCGCTGATCCGCCAGACCGGCGCGATCCGCGCGCGTGGCGGGCGCGTCGAGGCGCGTGCCGCCACCAGCGCCGATGTCGCCCGCGCGGCGATCCAGATCGGCGGAACCATCGAAGCCGGCGAGGTCGCACCGACCGCCGGCGGTGTGCGCTTCGGCGGCGGGGCAGGCGGTGCC
>NZ_JAPSET010000104.1:0-5379 GCF_026847585.1 Phreatobacter sp. AB_2022a | reverse complement strand
GTGTTCCACCAGCCGCGATCGTAGAGCCCCCGGCCGAGCGACCGGCCGAGGGCCGCCTCGGCCTCGGCGCCGGCAATGAAGGCCGAGAGAAGATCGCCGCCGGTCGCCGCGCCGGTCTCCGCAGCGGCCTGCACCGCCGGCCAGACCACGGCGGAAATATGCGCGATGCCCTCGAAACAGGTGTCGTCGAAATCAAGCACATGGGCCGCGGTCGCGTTGACCATGGCGGCGGCCAGCGGACCGGCGGGCGCGCCGCCCACGATGCTGCAGCTCCCGCCGCCGAGATGGGCGCGGGCATGGTCCGCAACCGTCAGGGTGGTGGAGTGCCGGCTGCCGGCCAGCGCGCAGCCGACGACGTCGAGGAGCGCGCGCCGGGCCGCCTCGCGCACGCCGGCCGGCGCATCGGTCGCCGCGTCGAAGCCGGCCGCCCAGGCGCCGAGCCGCGTGGCGGCATGTCCCGCAGGTCTCTGGCGTGGCGGTTGCGTCATGCCGGATCCCTCGCCTGTCGTCACCGCCGCAGGCCCGGTTCAGCTGCCGAGACGCTGGCGCAGTCCGATGAGAAACGGGCTCGGCGGCAGGTTCCACTTCTTTTCCAGCTCCTGCAGCCGGCCCGAGCGGGCGAGCTCGGTGATGATGGCGCTGACCGCCTTGCCGAGGGCTCCGTCGCGTTCGGCCAGCGGCACGCCGACCGCCCAGCCTACCTCGTCCTCGGACGGCAGGGGGGCGTGGAAGTCGGCCCAGCGCGCATCGCCCGAGGCGAGCGTGCCGACATGAAGCGAGCTGTCCTGCAGGAAGGCGACGCAGTCGCCCGACAGCAGCGCATTGTGCGCCTCCACCACGCTCGGGAAGGCCACGATAGCGGCGCCGTAGCGCTCGGTGATCGGGCGGTTGTAATAGGCGCCCTGTGTCGCGCAGACGCGGCGGCCGCGCAGGTCGGCCCAGCGGGCGATCCCCGAGGTCTTGCGGGTGAGAACCGACGAGCCGCCGGCATAATAGAGCGGCTCGACGAAACCGACGACCTGGCGGCGCTGGGGCGTGTCCGACATGCTGGCGACAATCATGTCGATGCGCCCCTGCTGCAGGAACTCCATGCGGTTGGCGGCAATCACCGGCACATAGTCGGCGCGCACGCCGAGGCGCTGGGCGATCTCGGCGGCGATGTCGATCTCGAAGCCGACGATCGCGCCGGACGGGTCGAGAAAACCGTAGGGCCGATAGTCGTTCTTCACGCCGATCACGATCACGCCTTTGGCGCGGATCCGGTCGAGAAGGCTTTGGGCATTGGCCGTCATGGCAAGGCTGGCGACGGCGGCGGCGGCGAGCACCGCCCGCAGGAAAGCTCTCATGGCATGCCCCTCGTGGTGGTTCGTTCTTGTCCGCCACGGCGCCGGCAGGCGGCGCCGATGCGCTGCGATTGGCCATCAGCTTGTCTGAGAACGACCGGCCCACTTGTCCTGCAGCGACCGAAAGCTATCCTTGAACGACGCCGCGCGACGAACGCGGCGCATGATCCGCCACGTCCCGCGAGTCCCTTCCGAAGCCGACCGCCGTGCCCTCGCTCCCCTCGCTCCGCGCCCGCCTGCCCGACATCACCGACCGGCCGATCCGGGCCGGCTTCCTGCTGATGCCGGGCTTTGCGCTGCTGCCCTATTCGTCGACGGTCGAGCCGCTGCGTGCCGCCAACCAGCTGTCCGGCGTGACGCTCTTCAGCTGGAAGCACGTGTCGCTGGACGGCCGGCCGGTATGCGCCTCCAACGGCATCGCCATGGTGGCCGATCACGGCCTTGACGAGCAGCCGGGCTTCGACATCGTCTTCGTCTGCGCCGGCACCGGCATCGAGGGTTTCGACCACGGCCCGACCCTGTCCTGGCTGCGCGCTCTGGCGCGGCAGGGCGTGCTGCTCGCCGGCATTTCCGGGGGCCCCTACGTGCTGGCCTCAGCGGGGGTGCTCGACGGCTACCGGGCCACCATCCACTGGGATCATATGCCGGGCTTTGCCGAGCGTTTCCCCAAACTGGCGCTGACCGGCCGCCTCTACGAGATCGACCGCGACCGGATCACCTGTTCCGGCGGCGTCGCGCCGCTCGATCTCATGCATACGCTGATTGCCGCCTGGCGCGGCCAGGAGCTGGCGACCGCCGTGTCCGAATGGTTCATCCAGAGCGAGGTGCGCGAGCCCGACCGGTCGCAGCGCATGGCGCTGCAGCAGCGATTCCGGGTCAGCCATCCGAGGCTGCTCGACGTGCTCGCGCAGATGGAGCAGCGGATCGAGGAGCCGCTCGACCGCGACACGCTGGCCCAGCGCGCGGGCCTCTCGGTGCGCCAGCTCGAGCGGCTGTTCCGCGGCTATCTCGGCCGCACCATCGGCGCGCACTATCTGGAGCTGAGGCTGCTGCGCGCGCGCACCCTGATGCAGCAGACGACCCTGTCGGTGCTGGAGGTGGCGGTGGCGACCGGTTTCGTCAGCGCCACCCATTTCTCGCGCTGCTATGCGAAGCGGTTCGGCCACGCGCCACGGCATGAGCGCCGCACGGATGGCGTCAGCGATCGCAGCCATGTCGTGATTAGGCAGGTTCACGTCGCCAAGGGATAAGTGGCGGCCACGGCCGCTGCCATCATGGCGTCGCTCGCTTCCGAGAACCGCCGACATCCCCATGCGCTATTCCGTCCTCAGCCTGATCGCCAATGCCCTCGCGGGCCATCGCCGCTGGGCACCGGTCTGGCGCGTGCCGGAGCCGAAGCCCGGCGGCTATGACGTCGTCATCGTCGGCGGCGGCGGCCATGGCCTCGCCGCCGCCTACTACCTCGCCAAGGAACACGGCATCACCAATGTCGCGGTGGTCGAGAAGGGCTATCTCGGCTCGGGCAATGTCGGGCGCAACACCACGATCATCCGCTCGAACTACCTGCTGCCCGGCAACACGCCGTTCTACGAGTGGTCGCTGAAGCTGTGGGAAGGGCTCGAGCAGGACATCAACTACAATGCGATGGTCAGCCAGCGCGGCGTCCTCAATCTCTATCATTCCGACGCCCAGCGCGATGCCTTCGCGCGGCGCGGCAACGCCATGCGGCTGAACGGTGTCGATGCCGACCTCCTCGACGTCCACGACGTGCGCGCCATGGTCCCGGCGCTCGATTTCGACAATGCCCGCTTCCCGATCAAGGGCGGCCTGCTGCAGCGGCGCGGCGGCACGGTGCGCCACGACGCGGTGGCCTGGGGCTATGCGCGCGCCGCCGATGCGCGCGGCGTCGACCTCATCCAGAACTGCGAGGTGACCGGCATCCGCGTCGAAGGCGGCCGGGCGGTCGGCGTCGAGACCGCCAAGGGCTTCATCGCCGCGAAGAAGATCGGCCTCGCCTGCGCCGGCAATTCCTCGCGCGTCGCCGCCATGGCGGGGCTGCGGCTGCCGATCGAAAGCCACGTGCTGCAGGCCTTCGTCTCCGAAGGCGTCAAGCCGATGCTCGACACGGTCGTCACCTTCGGCGCCGGGCATTTCTACATCAGCCAGTCCGACAAGGGCGGGCTCGTCTTCGGCGGCGACATCGACGGCTACAATTCCTATGCGCAGCGCGGCAACCTGCCCATCGTGGAGGACGTCGCCGAATGCGCGGTCTCGCTGCTGCCGAGGGTCAGCCGCCTGCGCATCCTCCGGTCCTGGGGCGGCCTGATGGACATGTCGATGGACGGCTCGCCGATCATCGATCGCACCCCGATCGAGGGCCTCTATCTCAATGCCGGCTGGTGCTATGGCGGCTTCAAGGCGACACCGGCCTCGGGCTGGTGCTTCGCCCACACGATCGCCCGCGATGCGCCGCATGAGCTCAACGCCGCCTTCCGCCTCGACCGGTTCTCCACCGGCCACGTGATCGATGAAAAGGGCGCCGGCGCGCAGCCCAATCTCCACTAGCAGCCCGTCGACACCGGGCGTCGTCCCGATGCCGGCCGGCGCGATGTCCCGATGACGCGGATCTCGCAATCCCGCCCCCGAGGAAACAACAGCGATGCGGCTTTCCTGTCCCTTCTGCGGCGAGCGTGGCTCGGAGGAATTCGCCTATCTCGGCGATGCCGGCCTTGCCGTTCGGCCGGACCCCACGGCCCCCGACGCGCTCGGCCGCTTCGACGCCTATGTCCATCTGCGCGACAATCCGGCCGGCCCGCACCGGGAGCTCTGGCAGCATGTCGGCGGCTGCAGGTCCTGGCTCGTCGTCCATCGCGACGTGCGCAGCCACGAGGTGCTTGGCGTCGTGCCCGCCCGCGCCGCGGCAGGTGCGGCATGACCGGTCCCGGGGGAACCACGGGCGGTCCGTTCCGCCTCGCGGCGGGCGGCCTCGTCGATCGCCGTCGGCCGCTCGCCTTCACCTTCGACGGCCGCAGCTATCAGGGCCTTGCCGGCGACACGCTCGCCTCCGCCCTGGTCGCCAATGGCGTGCGCCTCGTCGGCCGCTCGTTCAAATATCATCGCCCGCGCGGTCTCCTCTCGGCAGGCCCCGAGGAGCCGAACGCGCTCGTCGAGCTGCGCCCGGATGGCGCGCGGCGCGAGCCCAACAGCCGCGCCACCACGGTCGAGCTCCATGACGGCCTCGCCGCGCGCAGCCAGAACCGCTGGCCCTCGCTCGGCTTCGACCTGATGGCGGTGAACGGCCTGGCCGCGCCGCTGATCAAGGCCGGCTTCTACTACAAGACCTTCATGTGGCCGGCGGCCCTCTGGGAGAAGGTCTACGAGCCGCTGATCCGGCGCGCCGCCGGGCTCGGCCGGGCCGCCGAGGGTGCCGATCCCGACCATTACGAGAAGGCGCACCTGTTCTGCGACCTGCTGGTGGTCGGCTCGGGGCCGGCGGGACTGATGGCCGCGCTCGCCGCCGGTCGCGCCGGTGCCCGGGTGGTGCTGTGCGAGGAGGATTTCCGGCTGGGCGGCCGGCTCATCGCCGAGCGGTCGGAGATCGGCGGCATGTCCGGGCCCGACTGGGTGGCCGGCGTTCTCGCCGAGCTCGAGAGCCTCGACACGGTGGTCGTGCTCAGGCGCACCACTGTCTACGGCGCCTATGACCATGGCACGTTCGGCGCGGTCGAGCGGGTGAGCGACCATCTCGCCGTGCCGCCCGCGCATGTGCCGCGCCAGCGCGCCTGGCGCATCGTCGCCAAACGTGTCGTGCTCGCGGCCGGTGCCATCGAGCGACCGCTGGTCTTCGGCGACAACGACCGGCCTGGCGTCATGCTGGCCGGCGCGGTGCGCACCTATCTCAACCGGTTCGGCGCGCTGCCCGGGCGTACCGCGGTGATCTTCGCGAACAACGACGCCGCCGCCGCCACGGCGCTCGATCTGGCTGCGGCCGGCGCCCATGTCGCCGCCATCGTCGATCCGCGCGAGGAGCCGGGCG
>NZ_JAPSET010000103.1:0-6458 GCF_026847585.1 Phreatobacter sp. AB_2022a | reverse complement strand
CCAGCCGCGCCGCCACCTCCGCCGCGCTGCCGCGCAGGTCGAAGTCGATGACGGTGCCGCTCGCGTCGTCGAAGACGACGATCGGCGCTTCACCTCGCGCCTCGGCCGCCTTCACCGCCAACGCGACATCGACAATGCCGCCGCGTGCGAGACGGCGCGAACCGGCGAAGGCGGTGCAGGACTTGGGAACAGCTCCGGACATGGGATCTCCTGTGGCCCAATTTATATCCGGGTTAAATTTGCATTTGTCAATATACCCGGATAATAATGGGGCGAGAGACCAGGAGCGCGAGATGAACCAGGAACGGCGCAAGGCGGCCAGCAACGCCTATCGGGAACGCAAGGTTGCGGCCGGCATCTATGCCGTCCGCTGCACGGCCTCGGGCGAATGCTGGGTCGGCCAGGCGCCCGATCTGTCGACGATCCAGAACCGCATCTGGTTCACCCTCAGGTTCGGCGGCAACCGCCAGGCTTCCCTCCAGGAGGCCTGGAACCGGCATGGGGCGGATGCCTTCACCTTCGAGGTCGTCGAGACCATCGAGGAGGAGGACGAGGCGCTGTTCCGCGACCGGGTCCTGAAGGAGCGGCGCGCCCATTGGGCGACCGCTCTCGGCGCGAAGCCGATCTAGACCGCGGGGCCAAGGCCGCCGGCAATGTCGAGAAAGCGCTGCAGCGTCGGAGAGCGGTCTTCGGAGCGCCAGATGAGCCCGGTCTCGATCAGCGGCGCGCCGCCGGCGAGCGGCAGATAGCGCGCGCCGGCCCGGTTCAGATTGGTGAGCGATTGCGGCACCAGCGCCATGCCGAGCCCCGCGGCGACCAGCCCGATGATCGTCTGCATCTGGATCGCCTCCTGGACGATGGTCGGGCGGAAGCCGTTCTGCACGTAATAGTCGACGATCGCGTCGTGAAAGCCTGGGGCGCTGCGCCGGGGAAAGAGGATGAGCGGGGTCGCGACCACGGTCCCCGCGCCGACCGCCCCTTGCGTGAAGCCGGCGCGGCCTTCCTGCACCCAGGCATCCGGCACCGCGGCGACCAGCGGCTCGCGCATGAGCGGCCGATAGCCGAGCGAGGGCGGCATGGAGCTTTGCGCCTGCGCAATGATCATGCCGACGTCGATCTCGTCGTTGAGCAGCGCCTCGATCTGGATATCGCTGGTCGCCTCGCGCAGCGCGACTTTGACGTCCGGCGCCACCCCGCGATAGCGGCTGACGAGGCCGGGCAGCACGCTGTAGTCGGCGGTGCTGACGAAGGCGAGCCGGAGCTGGCCGAGTTCGCCGAGGGCGAGGCGCCGGGCGATGTCGGGCAGAGCGGCGGCATCGCCGAGCACCTTGCGCACCTCGTCGAGCCATTGCCGCCCGACCGGCGTCAGCGCGACGCTGCGCTTGGTGCGGGCGAGCAGTTCCACACCGAGCTCAGCCTCCAGATGCTGGATCGCCTGGCTCAATGGCGGCTGGGTCATGTTGAGCCGTGCGGCCGCCCGGCCGAAATGCAGCTCTTCGGCGACGGCGACGAACTGGCGGAGCTGGCGCAGATCCATGGTATCGGGCGCGTTGCGAATGGCGAATGGCGAATGGCGAGGGGATGCAGCCGACCGACCGGCCTCCTATTCGCCGCTCGCCATTCGCCGCCAACTTATATCATTCCCGACCTAATCGCTTGCCAAAAATATATTTCTCATTGGATTAGAGGCAATCCAAAATAGGCTCCAGCGGCCCTGTCGGGCGCCGCAGCCGGGAGCTTGATAGACATGCCGTACAACGAGCGTTCGAAAAACATCACCCAGGGCATCGCCCGTTCGCCCAACCGGGCGATGTATTACGCGCTCGGCTACGAGAAGGCCGATTTCGACAAGCCGATGATCGGCATCGCCAACGGTCACTCGACTATTACGCCCTGCAATGCCGGCCTGCAGCCGCTCGCCGAGGCGGCCATCGCCGCGATCAAGGAGGCGGGCGCCAACCCGCAGGTGTTCGGCACGCCGACCATTTCGGACGGCATGTCGATGGGCACCGAGGGCATGAAATATTCGCTCGTCTCGCGTGAGGTCATCGCCGACTGCGTGGAGACCTCCGTGCAGGGCCAGTGGATGGACGGCGTGCTGGTGCTGGGCGGCTGCGACAAGAACATGCCGGGCGGCATGATGGGCATCGTGCGCGCCAACGCGCCGGCCATCTATGTCTATGGCGGCACCATCAAGCCGGGCAAGTGGAAGGGCCAGGACCTCTCCATCGTCTCGGCCTTCGAAGCCGTCGGCGCCTTCATGGCCGGCAACATGACCGAGGAGGATTTCGAGGGCATCGAGCGCAATGCCTGTCCGACCACCGGCTCGTGCGGCGGCATGTACACGGCCAACACGATGAGCTCCTCCTTCGAGGCGCTCGGCATGGCCCTGCTCTATTCCTCGACCATGGCGAGCGTCGACCGGGAGATCATCGACCGCACGGCCGAGGCCGGCCGCGTGCTGGTCGAGGCGGTGAAGAAGGGCATCAAGCCGCGCGACATCGTCACCCGCAAGTCGATCGAGAACGCCGTCTCGCTGATCATGGCGACCGGCGGCTCGACCAATGCGGTGCTGCACTATCTGGCCATTGCCCATGCCGCGGAAGTCGAATGGACGCTCGACGATTTCGAGCGCATCCGCCGCAAGGTTCCGGTCATCTGCGACCTGAAGCCCTCCGGCCGGTTCATGGCGGTCGACCTGCACCAGGCCGGCGGCGTGCCGCAGGTCCTGAAGATCCTGCTCGAGGCCGGCCACCTGCACGGCGACTGCCTGACCATTACCGGCCGCACGCTCGCCGAGGAGCTCGCCGAGGTGCCGAGCGAGCCGCGCGCCGACCAGCAGGTCATCCGGCCGATCAGCAAGGCTCTCTATGCCGAGGGCCATCTCGCCATCCTCAAGGGCAACCTCGCCGAGGACGGCGCGGTCGCCAAGATCACCGGCCTGAAGAGCCCGGTCATCTCCGGCCCGGCGCGGGTCTTCGACGACGAGCAATCGGCGCTGGAGGCGATCCTCTCCGACAAGATCAAGGCCGGCGACGTGCTGGTACTGCGCTATCTCGGGCCCAAGGGCGGACCCGGCATGCCGGAAATGCTCGCGCCGACCTCGGCCATCATCGGCCGCGGCCTCGGCGACAGTGTCGGCCTCATCACCGACGGCCGCTTCTCCGGCGGCACCTGGGGCATGGTGGTCGGCCATGTCGCCCCGGAAGCCTATGTCGGCGGCACCATCGCGCTCGTTCAGGAGGGCGACCAGATCACCATCGACGCCCACCGCCACCTCCTGCAGCTCGACGTGCCGGACGAGGAGATCGCCCGCCGCCGCGCCGCCTGGGTGCAGCCGAAGCCGCGCTATACCCGCGGCGTGCTCGGCAAGTTCTCGGTGCTCTCCCAGCCGGCGAACCGTGGAGCGGTGACCGGCTGAGACCGATCGAAGCGCCGCGCTGCGCGCCATGACGCTGCCGCTTGCGGCGGGCCGGAACCGGCCCGCCGCAAGGAACACCGTTTTCCGCGGCCATCTTCGCAACGAAATTCTGCGCCGCCTCAGCATTTAGAAATTTCGCGACACGACGCGCCCGCCGCGATGCCATATCGTCGGCACGATCTGGGGCGGGTCGTCTGTATGAACCTGAAAACAATGAGAAATCGGCACCTGCGCGCCGTCTGGGCGCGATCGGCGGGTGCTGATGCGCGCCGCAGCAGCCGCCGCGACACGGGCCGCGCCCCGCCCCACGGACATCACCCGATCTCGCAGCTTAGCCAGGACGGAAGGCCTTCCGTGCCGGCGTTCGGCCTGCCATCTTGATGCAAAGGGACCTGCCGGCGGTCCGCCGAGCAGGGTCGATGAGGAAACCGACATGACCGACGCTGCTCCGCTCAGGTTTCATGTGCCGGAACCCGAGGTTCGCCCCGGCGGCACGCCCGACTTCTCCAACGTGCGCATCCCCGAGGCCGGCTCGGTCCGCCGCCCCGACATCGACGCCAATCCCGAGACGATCCGCGACCTCGCCTATTCGATCATCCGGGTGCTGAACCGCGAGGGCGAGGCGGTCGGACCGTGGGCCGGTTCGCTCACCGACGAAGAGCTCGTCGAGGGCCTCCGCCACATGATGACCCTGCGCGCCTTCGACGCGCGCATGCAGATGGCCCAGCGCCAGGGCAAGACCTCGTTCTACATGCAGCACATGGGCGAGGAGGCGGTGAGCTGCGCCTTCCGTCGCGCGCTGAAGCCGGGCGACATGAATTTCCCGACCTATCGCCAGGCCGGCCTGCTGATCGCCGACGGCTATCCGATGGTCGACATGATGAACCAGATCTATTCCAACGAGAACGACCCGCTCAAAGGGCGCCAGCTGCCGATCATGTACTCCTCCAAGGAGCACGGCTTCTTCTCGATCTCGGGCAATCTCGCGACCCAGTTCGTCCAGGCTGTCGGCTGGGCCATGGCCTCGGCGATCAAGGGCGACAGCCGCATCGCCGTCGGCTGGGTCGGCGACGGCTCGACCGCCGAATCCGATTTCCATGCCGCGCTCGTCTTCGCCTCCACCTACCGGGCGCCTGTTGTCCTCAACATCGTCAACAACCAGTGGGCGATCTCGACCTTCCAGGGCATCGCCCGCGGCGGCTCCGGCACCTTCGCCGCGCGCGGCCTCGGTTTCGGCCTGCCGGCACTGCGTGTCGACGGCAACGACTATCTCGCCGTCCATGCGGTGGCCAAATGGGCGGTCGAGCGGGCGCGCAGCAATCTCGGGCCGACCCTCGTCGAATATGTCACCTACCGGGTCGGCGCCCATTCGACCTCGGACGATCCCTCCGCCTACCGGCCGAAGACCGAATCCGCGGCCTGGCCGCTCGGCGACCCGGTGATCCGCCTGAAGAACCACCTGATCCATCGCGGCCTCTGGTCGGAGGAGCGGCACAAGCAGGCGGAAGCCGAGATCCTCGACACCGTCATTACCGCCCAGAAGGAGGCCGAGCGGCACGGCACGCTGCATTCCGGCGGCAAGCCTTCGGCGCGCGACATGTTCGAAGGCGTCTATGCGCAGATGCCGCCGCATCTGCGCCGCCAGCGCCAGCAGGCGGGGGTCTGACGCCATGCCCAGAATGACCATGATCGAGGCGATCCGCGGCGCCATGGACGTCGCCATGGAGCGCGACGACAATGTCGTCGTGTTCGGCGAGGATGTCGGCTATTTCGGCGGCGTCTTCCGCTGCACCCAGGGCCTCCAGCAGAAGTACGGCAAGAGCCGCTGCTTCGATGCCCCGATCAACGAACTCGGCATCGTCGGCACCGCCATCGGCATGGCCGCCTATGGCCTCAAGCCCTGCGTCGAGATCCAGTTTGCCGACTACATGTATCCGGCCTATGACCAGATCGTGTCGGAGGCCGCGCGCCTGCGCTACCGTTCCAACGGCGAGTTCACCTGCCCGATCGTCGTGCGCATGCCGACCGGCGGCGGCATTTTCGGCGGCCAGACCCACAGCCAGAGCCCGGAAGCGCTGTTCACCCACGTCTCCGGCCTCAAGACGGTCGTGCCGTCCAATCCCTATGACGCCAAGGGCCTCCTGATCGCCGCGATCGAGGACCCCGATCCGGTCGTCTTCCTGGAGCCCAAGCGGCTCTACAACGGACCCTTCGACGGCCATCACGACCGGCCGGTGACGCCCTGGTCCAGGCACCCGCTCGGCGAGGTGCCCGAGGGCCATTTCACCGTTCCGCTCGGCAAGGCGGCGATCCGGCGCGAGGGCGCCGCGATCACCATCCTCGCCTATGGCACCATGGTCTATGTCGCCGAGGCGGCCGCCGCCGAGACCGGCATCGACGCCGAGATCGTCGACCTGCGCACGCTGCTGCCGCTCGACCTCGACACCATCGTCGCCTCGGTGAAGAAGACCGGACGCTGCGTCGTCATTCACGAGGCGACGCTCACCTCCGGCTTCGGCGCCGAGCTCGCAGCGCTCGTCCAGGAACACTGCTTCTTCCACCTGGAAGCACCGGTGACCCGCGTCGCCGGCTGGGACACGCCTTATCCGCACGCCCAGGAATGGGACTATTTCCCGGGGCCGGCCAGGCTTGGCCGGGCGCTCGTCGAAGCGATGGAGGCCTGATCATGGCGGATCATGTGATCAAGCTGCCCGATGTCGGCGAAGGCGTCGCCGAGGCCGAACTCGTCGAATGGCACGTCAAGGTTGGCGATCTCGTCCGCGAGGACACCGTGCTGGCCGCCGTCATGACCGACAAGGCGACGGTCGAGATCCCCTCGCCGGTCGACGGCGAGATCACCTGGCTCGGCGCCGAGATCGGCGACGTCGTGGCGGTCGGCTCGCCCCTGATCCGGCTGAAGATCGAAGGCGACGGCGCAGGCCCCGAGGAACCCGCAGGCGCAGCGGCCCCCGTCGAGGCCGAAACGGAAGCCACCAAGACAGCCCCGGCCAAGGCTGCGGCGAAGGCGGCCCCCGCC
>NZ_JAPSET010000102.1:0-6767 GCF_026847585.1 Phreatobacter sp. AB_2022a | reverse complement strand
GGCGGCGAGCCGCGCACACGGGCGGCAACCCCATGAACGTCTCCGCGCCCTTCATCCACCGGCCGATCGCCACCTCGCTGCTCGCGGTGGCGCTCGTCCTGGCCGGGGTGCTGGGCTATCTCAGGCTGCCGGTCTCCTCGCTGCCGCAGGTCGAGTTCCCGACCATCCAGGTGACGACGCTTCTGCCGGGGGCCAATCCGGAAACGGTGGCGGCGCTGATCACCGCGCCGCTGGAGCGCCAGCTCGGCCGCATCCCCTCGCTCGCCACCATGACCTCGGCGAGCTCCTTCGGCCTGTCGCAGGTGACGCTGCAGTTCGACCTCGACCGCGATATCGACGCCGCCTCGCAGGACGTGCAGTCGGCGATCAACGCGGCGGGCTCGGTGCTGCCGCGCACCTTGCCCTATCCGCCGACCTATTCGAAGGTGAACCCGGCCGACGCGCCGATCGTGACGCTGGCGATCACCTCCGAGACGGCGCCGCTGGAGCGGCTCGCCGACATCGCCGATACGCTGCTGGCGCAAAGGCTCAGCGAGATCTCCGGCGTCGGCCGGGTGACGGTCGCGGGCAACCTGAAGCCGGCCGTGCGCATCCAGGCCGATATCAGCCGCCTCGCGGCCTATCAGATCAGCCTGGAGGACGTGCGCGCCGCCATCGTCGCCGCCAATGTCGCCGGCCCGAAGGGCTCGCTCGACGGCCCGCGCCAGTCCTTCACGATCGCGGCCAACGACCAGGTCACGGCCGCCTCGGCCTACCGGTCGGTGATCGTCGCCTATCGCAACGGCGCGCCGGTTCTGCTGTCCGACGTCGCCACCGTCAACGAAGGCCTGGAGAACGCCCGCGTCGGCGCCTGGTACCAGGGCCGGCCGGCGATCGTGCTGGATATCCAGCGCCAGCCCGGCGCCAATGTCGTGCGGACGGTCGAGCGGGTCTTCGCCGAGCTGCCGCGGCTGCAGCGCGCCCTGCCGAGCGGGGCCCGCCTCACCGTCGTCAACGACCGGACCGGCACGATCAAGGCGTCGATCCACGACGTGCAGCTCACCCTCGCCATCGCGGTCGGGCTGGTCGTCATGGTGGTCTTCATCTTCCTGCGCTCCTGGCGCGCGACCGTGGTCGCCGGCGTCGCCTTGCCGCTGTCGCTGATCGCCACCTTCGCGGTCATGTCGCTGATCGGCTTCTCGCTCGACAACCTCTCGCTGATGGCGCTGACCATCGGCACCGGCTTCGTGGTCGACGATGCCATCGTCATCATCGAGAACATCGTGCGGCGCATGGAGCGCGGCGAGCCGCCGTTCAAGGCGGCGCTCGAGGGCTCGCGCGAGATCGGCTTCACCATCGTCTCGCTGACCATGTCGCTGGTCGCCGTGTTCATCCCGCTGCTGTTCATGAGCGGGCTGGTCGGCCGGATGTTCCGCGAATTCGCGCTCACCCTCACCATCGCCGTGGTGGTCTCGGCGGTCGTCTCGCTGACGCTGAGCCCGATGATGTGCAGCCGGCTCCTGAAGGCGAAGCCGGAGGCGGAGGGCGGGCCGCGCACCGACTGGAGCACCCGGCTGATCGATGCCTATGGCCGCAGCGTCGCCTGGGTGGTGGACCGGCCCGCCGGCATGCTGCTGCTGACGGCAGCGACGCTGGCGATCACCGTCTGGTTCTACGTGATCATGCCGAAGGGGTTCCTGCCGGCCCAGGATACCGGCGCGCTGTCGGCGATCCTGCAGGCGGGGCCCTCGACATCGTTCGCCGAGCTGAAGCGCCTGCAGGGCGAGGCGACCGAGCTGTTCCGGGCCGATCCCGACGTGTCGGGGCTCGTCTCCGTGGCCGGCGCGGCCGCCTCCAATCCGACCACCAATGTCGTGCGGATGCAGATCTTCCTCAAATCCCGCGACGACCGGGATGACACGGCGGCCGACATCGCTGCGCGCCTGCAGCGGGCCGCGCTGCAGAATCTCACCGGCCTGACGGTGACGGTCCGGCCGGTCTCCGACATCCAGATCGGCACCACCGAGAGCCGGGCGGCCTATCAGTATACGCTGGTCGGCACGTCGCGTCCGGAGGTCGTCGACTGGGCGCGCCGGCTGGCCGAGCGGATCGAGGTCGAGCCGCATTTCCGCAACGTGTCGCTGGAGGTGCAGGATGGCGGCGGGCGGATCACCGTGGTGATCGACCGCGACGCCGCGGCCCGGCTCGGCGTGTCGATCCAGGCGATCGACGACACCCTCTACGACGCCTATGGCCAGCGCCAGATCTCGACCATCTACGCGCAGACCAATCAGTACCGGGTGATCCTGGAGGCCGAGCCCGGCCAGGCCCGCGATCCCGCCGCGATCTCCCGCCTCTACGTGCCGGCGGTCAACCAGTCGACCGGCGCGAGCGTGCCCATCCCGCTGATGGCGGTGGCGCGGGTCGAGCGCGGCACGGCGCCGCTGATGCTGACCAATCAGGAACAGTTCCCGTCGGCGACGGTCAGCTTCGACCTCTCGGACGGCGCCTCGCTGAGCGATGCGGTCGCGGCGATCGGCGCGGCGCGTGCCGAGCTCGGCGTGCCGGATTCGGTACACGGCGACTTCACCGGCGAGGCCGCGGAATTCGCCCGTTCGCTCGCCGGCCAGCCCTGGCTGATCCTGGCGGCGGTGGTGGTGATCTATATCGTGCTGGGCGTGCTCTACGAGAGCTACATCCACCCGATCACCATCCTGTCGACCTTGCCTTCGGCCGGCATCGGCGCGCTGCTGGCGCTCTGGCTCACCGGCAACGATCTGTCGCTGGTGGCGCTGATCGGCATCATCCTCTTGATGGGCATCGTCAAGAAGAACGCCATCATGATGATCGACTTCGCCCTCGAGGCGGAGCGCGAGGGCGGGATGACACCGCGCGCGGCGATCATCGAGGCCTGTCGCCTGCGCTTCCGGCCGATCATGATGACGACGCTGGCGGCGCTGTTCGGCGCCTTGCCGCTGGCGCTGCAGCAGGGCACCGGCTCGGAACTGCGCATCCCGCTCGGCATCACCATCATCGGCGGCCTGCTGCTCAGCCAGCTGCTGACGCTCTACACCACGCCGGTGATCTATCTGGAGCTGGAAAAGCTGCGGCTCGCCTTCGGCGGCAAGGTGCACGTGCCGGGGCGGATGCCGACAACGACGCCGGGGGAGTGAGCCATGGGCTTCTCCACGCCCTTCATCCTGAGGCCGGTGGCGACCACATTGCTCGCCGCCGGGCTCCTGATGATCGGGCTGACGGCCTATCTGTTCCTGCCGGTGGCGAGCCTGCCGAGCGTCGACATCCCGACCATCCGGGTGCAGGCATCCCAGCCGGGCGCCGACCCGGCGATCATGGCGGCGACGGTGGCCGCTCCGCTCGAGCGCCGGCTGGGCGAGATCTCGGGCGTCACCGAGATCACCTCGACCACCTCGCTCGGCGCGACCTCGATCGCCGTGCAGTTCGAGCTCGGCCGCAACATCGACAGCGCAGCGCGCGACGTGCAGGCGGCGATCAACGCCGCGGCGACGGACCTGCCGTCCAACCTGCCGTCGCTGCCGACCTTCCGGAAGTTCAACCCGGCGTCGTCGCCGATCATGATCCTGGCGCTGACCTCCGACACGCTGCAGACGAGCGCGCTCTACGACGTCGCCGACAGCGTGCTCGCGCAGCGCATCTCGCAGCTGCCCGGCGTCGCCGACGTGACCGTCACCGGCGCCGAGCAACCGGCCATCCGGGTCCGGGTCGACCCCGGCGTGCTCGCGTCGATCGGGCTCGGCATCGACGCCGTGCGCACCGCCATCGTCGCGGCCAACACGCTGTCGCCGGTCGGCAGCGTCGAAGGCGACACGATCAGCTATTCGCTCGGCGCGAACGACCAGATCACCCGGCCCGACGACTACAAGGCGCTGATCCTGCGCACCTCCAACGGCGACGTGATCCGGCTCGGGGCGATCGCCGACGTGCGCAACGCGACGCGCAACTCGCGCAATGCCGGCTGGTACAACGGCAAGCCGTCGGTCACCATGATCATCACCAAGCAGGCGGGGGCCAATGTCGTCGAGACGGCCGACCGCGTGCGCGCGCTGCTGCCGGAGCTCCGGCGCTGGATCCCGGCGGGCGTCGACATTTCGATCATGAACGACCGCACGACGACCATCCGGGCGAGCGTGCATGAACTCTACCGGACGCTGGCCATCTCGGTGGTGCTGGTGATGGCGGTGGTCATGGTGTTCCTGCGCCGCCTGAGGGCGACGGTTGCCGCCGGCGTCACCGTGCCGCTGTCCTTGGCCGGCGCCTTCGTCTGCATGTGGTTCGCCGGCTTCTCGATCGACATTCTCTCCCTGATGGCGATCATCGTCGCCGTCGGTTTCGTCATCGACGACGCCATCGTGATGATCGAAAATGCCGACCGGCACGAGGCGATGGGGCTGGCACCGCTGCAGGCGGCGATCGAGGGCGCGCGGCAGATCGGCTTCACGGTCGTGTCGATCAGCCTGTCGCTGATCGCAGCGTTCATTCCGCTCCTGTTCATGCAGGGCGTCATTGGCCGGCTGTTCAGCGAATTCGCCTGGACCATGGTGTTCGCCATCGCCGTCTCGGCGGTCGTGTCGCTCACGGTCACGCCGATGATCGTGTCGCGCATGAAGCCGGCACGGCAAACCCGCCCCTCGCTCGCCGGGCGGATGATCGACGGCATCATCGACGCCATGACCCGCAGCTACATGGCAACGCTCCGGCCGGTGCTGCGCTATCCCGGCCTGGTGACGCTGGTGCTGGTCGCGACCATCGCGTCGACGGTCGTGCTGTTCCAGCGTCTGCCCAAGGGCTATTTCCCGCAGGACGATACCGGCCTGCTGATCGCCTGGACCGAGGCCTCGCCGGAGATCTCGTTTCCGGCCATGCGCGACCTGCAGGTCAGGGTGAATGCGATCATCGCCAACGATCCGGCGATCGCTGGCGCGTCCTCGTCGGTGGGCAGCAGCGGCTTCGGCGGTTCGGTCAACAATGGCCGCCTGTTCATTTCGCTCAAGCCGCTGGAGGAGCGCGGGGTCGAGACCCAGGCGGTGATCACCCGGCTGCGCCGCGCTTTGTCGGTCATTCCGGGGATCAGGGTGTTCATCGTCCAGGCCCAGGATCTGCGGGTCGGCGCGCGTTCGGGCAAGTCTCAGTACCAGTTCACCCTGTGGGATGCCGACTACGACGAGCTGCAGGCCTGGGTGCCGCGCATCGTCGAGGCGGTGCGCAAGGTGCCGGGGCTCGTCGACGTCTCGACGGACCAGGAGCGCGGCGGGCTGCAGACGGCGCTCGACATCGATCGCGTCGCGGCGCAGCGGATGGGCGTTCCGGTCAGTGCCATCGATGCGGCGCTGGCCAGCGCCTTCTCGCAGCGCCAGATCACGACCATCTATGGCCCGCGCAACCAGTACAAGGTGATCCTCGAGGTCGAGCCGCAATTTGCGCGGAGCCCGAACGACATTTCGCGGATCTACGTGCCGGGCACCGGCGGCGTGCAGGTACCGCTGTCGACACTGGTTTCGGTCAAGACCACCACGGCGCCGCTGGTGGTCAACCATCAAGGGCCGTTCCCGTCGGTGACCATCACCTACAATCTCGCCGAAGGCGCCGGTCTCGACGAAACCATGGCAGCCCTGCGCCGCGCGGTCGACGATCTGCATCCGCCGCAGGGACTGCGCACCGAATTCGCCGGGGACGCCAAGGATTTCGCGCAGAATTCCGGCGGCCAGGCGATGCTGATCATCACCGCCATCCTGGTCATCTATATCGTGCTGGGCGTGCTCTACGAGAGCCTGATCCACCCGTTGACCATCCTGTCGACCCTGCCGTCGGCCGGGCTCGGCGCGCTGCTCGCGCTTGGCGGCGCCGGCATGGAGCTGTCGGTCATCGCCATGATCGGCATCATCCTGCTCATCGGCATCGTCAAGAAGAACGGCATCATGATGGTCGATTTCGCCATCGAGGCGACGCGCGACCAGGGGCTTTCGCCGCGCGAGGCGGCGCTGGAGGCCTGCCGCGAGCGGTTCCGGCCGATCCTGATGACGACGCTCGCGGCCATGCTCGGCGCCCTGCCGCTGGCGCTCGGCACGGGGCCCGGATCGGCGCTGCGCCAGCCGCTCGGCGTCACCATCATCGGCGGCCTCATCGTGTCGCAGGTGCTCACCCTCTACACGACCCCGGCGCTCTATCTGGTGCTGGAAAATCTCAGGCTCCGATTCGCCCGCAAACCCGATGCGGCCACTGCGCTTGCCGCCGATCCGTCCTGACCGGCCGGCGCCGTATTGCTGCAGACGAGGAACCGCTGGCTGGCTGCGACGTTCATGTCGGCACCGGACCAGCGGCAATGCCGGCCGGTTTCGTTGCCTGATCTTGGCAAGCTCGCATCGGACCGGATTGCGTTCAGACTTGCGCGGCGGATGCCCGAGTTCTGCCACAAGGTCTGCGTGATCTCACCCAGATGACGCCGCCTTTGCCATATGCGATGCAGAGTGGGGCTCTAGTCGAGTGATCGCGCGTTGCTTCGCCGCGAGAAGGGGAAACATGTCTAAGACCAGAGAACTGCTGCTGGCAGGCACCATGTTGCCGGCGCTCACGCTGTCCCAGCCGCACCTGGCGGTCGCGCAGACGGTTCCCGGATATCAGATGCTGGCCCAGGCTCAGAACGAGCAGGATCCGCGCCGGCAACGCCCGCCGGGCGGAGCGCCGCAACAGCAGCGTCCGCCCGAGCAGCATCGTCCGCCTGCGGCCCAGCCCCCGCAGCAGCGCCAGGCGCC
>NZ_JAPSET010000101.1:0-7028 GCF_026847585.1 Phreatobacter sp. AB_2022a | reverse complement strand
GCCGGTCGTCATCCAGGCCCGCCGCTCGGGCGGCACCATCCGCATCCTCGTGCCCTTCGGCCGGGAGACGGCAGGCGCCGTGTTCCAGCGCGGCGATACGCTGTGGCTCGTCTTCGATGCCCGCGAGCAGATCGACCTCTCCGGCCTGCAGGCCGCTGCCGCCGGCGCCTTCACCTCCGTCGACGCGGCGCGCTCGCGCGGCGGCACGGCCATTCGCCTCGGCCTCGACAAGCAGGCGCTCGCCTCGACCGGCCGCGACGGCACCGCGTGGATCGTGACGCTCGCCGACGTGGTCCTGGAGCCGCCGCGCCCGGTGACGCTGACACGCGCGACCGGCTCCGGCGACCGGCTGATCGCCTCGGCCGACTTTCCGGGTGCAGGCAGCGTGCACCGGCTGAGCGATCCTCTCGCCGGCGACCAGCTGGTGGTGGTGACCGGCACGGGGCCGGCCCGCTCGTTCCTGCGCAACCAGGACATGGTCGAATTCAACGTCCTGGCCGGCAGCCACGGCCTGGTGTTCCAGCCGCTCGCCGACGATCTCGCCGTGTCGATCGACGGCGAGCGTGTCAGCATCGCACGGCCGCGCGGCCTCATGCTCAGCGCCGAGAATGCCCGGCCGCAGCCGCCGATCCGCTCGGTCCGGCGTTCGCGCGCGATCACCTTCGACCTCGAACTCTGGGCGATGGACGAGAAGGCGCCGTTCCGCGAGCGCGAGGCCGATCTCGTCAATGCCGCGGCCGCCGTGCACGATACGCAGCGCACGCCGCGCCGGCTCGATCTCGCGCGCTTCTACATGGCGCAGCAGCGCTGGCCGGAAGCGCGCGCCGTGCTCGAGACGATCATCCGGCAGGACCGCCGGGTCGCCGAGGACGGCTCGATTCAGGGCTTGCGCGGCGTCGTCTCCGCCATGCTGCGGCGGCCGGCCGATGCGCTTCAGGATTTTGCCCATCCGGCAGTTTCCTCTGCTCCCGAGGCGGCGTCCTGGCGTGGCCTGGCTTTGGCGCTCGACGGCCGCGCGCGCGAGGCGCATCTGGCCTTCGAGGCCGCGGAAACGCCGGTCGGCGTGCTGCCCGTGCCGCTCGCCCGCACGCTGCTCACCAGCGCGGCAGGGGCCGCGCTCGACAGCGGGGCGCCGGATCGGGCGGCCCAGCGCCTCGACGAATTGCAGGAACTCGGCATTCCCGCATCCGGCGAGCAGCAGTTCGCGCTGCTGCGCGGCCGGCTGGCCGAGGCGCAGGGCCACGAGCGCGAGGCGCTGCGCGACTATGCGCGCGCGCATAACGGCCCCGACGAGCCGGTCCGTGCCGATGCCGACCAGCGACGGCTCGCGCTGCGCCTCAAGCTCGGCGAGATCGACGGGCCGGCCGCCACCGAAGAGCTGGAAGTGATGAGCTATGCCTGGCGCGGCGACGAGGTGGAGGCGCGCACGCTGGCGATGCTCTCCAAGCTCTATGCCGACCAGGGCCGGTTCCGCGATGCCTTCACCACCATGCGCAATGCGATGCGGGTCTTCCCGCGCTCGGAATCGGTGCGTGGCATGCAGGACGACGTGGCGCGCCATTTCGAATCGCTGTTCCTCGACGGCAATGCCGACGCGATGCAGCCGGTGGACGCGCTGGCGCTCTATTACGATTTCCGCGACATGACCCCGCAGGGCCGGCGCGGCGACGAGATCATCCGCCGGCTGGCCGATCGCCTCGCCAATATGGACCTGCTCGACCAGGCGGCGGCGCTGCTGCAGCACCAGGTGGACAAGCGCCTGACCGGTGCGGCGCGCTCGCAGGTGGCGGCCCGGCTTGCCGTCGTGCACCTCATGAACCGCAAGCCGGCCTCGGCCCTGCAGGTGCTGCGCGCGACCCGGCTCGCCGACCTGCCCGAACAGCTGCGCGCCCAGCGCTATCTCCTGGAAGCGCGGGCGCTCGCCGATGCCGGCCGGCCCGACCAGGCGCTGGAACTGCTCGGCGATGTCAGGGGCCTGGAATCGGAAATGCTGCGCGCCGACATCCTCTGGTCGGCCCAGCGCTACCGGGAATCCGCCGAGCAGAGCGAGAAATGGGTGTCGACCCGGCGCGCCGGCACGCCGCTCAACGACGACGAGCGGCGACACCTCCTGCGGGCCGCGATCGGCTACGCCTTGAGCGACGAGCAACTGGGGCTCGACCGGCTGCGTGGCCGCTGGCGCCAGGCCATGACCGCCACGGCCGATGCCCGCGCCTTCGACGTCGTCACGGCGCCGATCGAGGCGCGCGGCGTGGAATATCGCGAGATCGCCCGGTCGATCGCCGATCGGGACACGCTCGACGCCTTCCTGCAGAACTACCGGCAGCGCTATCCCACCGAGGCGCCGGGCCAGCAGCGGCGTCCGGCGGCCCCGGCTTCGGGGTCGGCCGAGGCGCCGAGCGCGCCGCGCCAGGGCTAGGCCAGGCGGCGGGACGTCAGGGCTGCGGCCGCGGTCAGCGGCAGCAGCCAGGCGCCCCAGGCGATGGCCGCATAGGCAATGTCGAATGGCCAGTCGGTGAGGCGCGCCAGGACCATGGCGGGCCTCAGCCAGAGGGCGGCCGACGTCACGGCGGCGAGGCAGAGCATGGCACGCCGGTGCGCCGCGGCGTCGCCGCGCCGGATGGCACGCCAGCCGATGCCGAGCAGCCCCAGCCAGACGATTGCCTGCGCCACGAAGCCGGCCCTGGCCGGCGGCAGCGCGACGCCGGCGAGCGCGACGGGCAGGGCGGTGAGGCCGGCCACCAGCACCGCGCTGGCCGCGGCGCGGCCGAGCATCCGGTGCCGGCGGGGCCGCAGGCGCACGACGATCGCGGCAGGCACCAGCAGCAGCGCGAGCGCGCCCGACATCATATGGGCCCTGAACAGGCCGGGGTGAGCCTCGTCGATGACGGCGAGCTCATAGGGCAGGCTGAACCAGCCTGCCGCCGTCAGGACAGCCGCGGCGGCGAATGGTAGGATCAGTGCCGCGACGAGGCCGGGGAGCAGGATCTTGGCGAAGAACAGGCGCAGCCGCGACCCGCGGATCGCCGGCGTGGCAAGGGCTGGAGCGGGGCTGGTGGTCGCGGCAGCCGTGACGTTCATGCCGCAGGCTAGCACGGCCGGCGCGGACGGCGCCACGAGGTCCGCGGGTGAGGTCGGGGCCGGCGCGGCGGCACTGGCAGGCCGCTGGGTGAGCGAACGTTTCGGTTTCGTGCTCGATATCGGCCGCTGCGGCGCCGGCTGGTGCGGCATCCGGGTGCGCGCAGACGGCAGCTGCGGCGACCTTGCCCTGCGGCTCGAGCCGGCGGAGGCCATGTTCGGGACCGACCGTTTCGCCGGCACTTTCGATCGCCGGGCCGGCGCCGACCGCCATGCCGTGCAGGGGCATCTCCGCCGGCCGCAGGCCGATGACCAGCCCGCCCTGGCTCTCACCGGCGAACCCGGCGAGCGGCTGCTGCCGATGCGTCGGACCTTTCCCTATCAGGACGAGCTCCGGCGCTCCGGCGAAGCCGCCTGCCGGGCCGAGGACAAGACCTCGGCTCTGCCGCGGCCGACCGGCCCGCGCTTCCGCCCCGCCGGTTGAAGGCGTCAGCGCCGGCGGTTCCTCATTCCGGACGGGCGAGCGGGGACGTGGGTTTGGCGGCGACCGATTTGAGGCTCGCCAGGATCCGGCGGGCATTCTCATGCCGGACCGCGCCGGTCTCGCAGGTCTTGCAGATCGCGCCGACGTAGCGGCCGTTGACCACCGTCTCGGCGAAGAGGCCGGACTTGTAATTGTGCCGGGCATCGGTCTCGACGCCGTACCAGTCGCGCTGGCCCAGGCGGACAAGCTCCAGCGGCGACAGGATCTCGGCATCGCGGCTGGTGGCACGCAGCACGGCTCTCAGCCTGAGATAACGCTGAAACGGCGACTGGTAGAGCCCGCGAAGCCGCGCGGCATCGTCGGCACCCTCGACCGTACCCTCGCGCATCAGGATGGTGCAGGTTTCCTGCGTCGTCCGGCAGGTCTCGGTTTCGCACACGAGCTGGACGCGCCTCAGCCCATCCCGGCCGAGCCGGCCCTGGTCCGGCCCGTCGACGCGCCAGCCGTCGGGCAGGTCGAGGATGATCCCCTGCGCCAGGGATACCGTCTCCGCACCTGCCGGATGAACCGGCGCCATGAGGCCCAAGCTCAGCAGCGCAGCGCCAAGGCGGCGGGCGGACAGAACGTTCATGCCGGTCGCTCCCTTGCCTGACCTGCGGCCGCGCCGTGCGCCTTGACGACCTCCTCGAGGCGGGCGAACCCCGCAGCATCGAATACACGCATCGGCAGAAGCAGGGGTTCGCCCTGGCGCAGGCGGAGAAAGACGTGGTCGCCGCACCGCTCGATGCCGTCAATGACGGCCCAGTCGTAGCGGTTGTGCAGGCCGTCCTGGAGAGTGTCGATGCGATCGGCGGACAGCCGGACCTCGTTCTCGTAATTCTGGATGCGCTTGTGCAACTGGCGTCCGAGCTGGCGGGCGTGCAGGCGGCGCATCCAGGGATGCAGCGCAGCGACGAGGCCGACGACCGCCCAGAGGCCTAGGACCGGCTTCCACAGATCGGTCACGATCATCTCGGCGAGCAGCGGACCGGCGAAACGCAGAGGCACGCGATCGGGGTCGACGAGCCACCACAGCGCCAGCGCGAGCGGCACGGCCGCGGCCGCACCGGCCAGGGCGATGGCCAGCGCCCTCCGGCGCCGGCGCCGCATGGCCGGTCGCTCCTGCTGCCAGGCGACGGCGGCCGTGCGGTCGGCTTCGGTCAGTGCGAAGCGTACCGTGATGATCGGCTCGGCGGAGGGCGCGAGTTCCGGTTCCGCCGGCAGCGCGGCCGCCCCGGCGTGGCAGGACGAGGACCATGACCGCAGCCTGTCCGACTGCTCGCCCGACAGCGATTGCCGGGGCAGGGCGATGACGTCCTCGATGTCCTTCAGCCGCACGAAGGTGTGAGTCGCGGTCTCCGCGATGCCGGCGATGCGGCGGCAGGCGATCGCGCTGCTCTGCCCCGCCACGGCGGAAACCAGGCCACCCGGTTCGAACCGGCACCGCAGGGCGAAGGGCTGGGCGAGCTTCTCGTCCCTGTACCAGCGCCGCAGCCGGCGACGCGCAAGTGCCGGCTGAAGCCAGCAATAGGCGAGGCCGAGGATTGCTATGACCGGCAGCGGCAATCCCGCAAGGCCGGTGAGGTCGGACAGGAATTGCCGGGCGGTGGCTTCCAGGCCGTCACCGGCACGCCGGCGCGCCTCGAACGCCATGAAGGCCAGGAGTACGATCAGAGCCCAGGCCAGCATGAACAGGAATCGCCGGCGCGCGGTGGCGACGAGATCGTGATAGCTGAAGAGTGCTGCGGCCACGCGATCCTCAAGGGTGATCGTCGTTTCGATCAGCAGAGGATCCGGTGCGATGGGCTCGCGCCTGAGAGGGACCGACGGTGTCGTCTGCATGCCGCTCCAAGCGCGTTCGGGGCCGCTTTCCGATGATCAGCAAATCTACCGATGCCGGTTGTCGGGTTCAAGGATTGGGGCCGCCGCCGACCAGCGGGCCACGGCGCTGCAGCCAGCGGTTGCCGCCGTGGCGTCCCTCGTTCCACGGTTCCGTGATCCGGTGCCGCGCGCGCGGCGGACGTCTTGACAGGCGGATTCGAAAATGAGCCCGGAACGTCCTGATATCGCCGCGTTTTCGCTCGGCGGCCAACCGCGACGGCGTCGCGCGGGCGGCGCTGGCGGCACGCTTTGGTTCAGGTGCCGAAACTTCGCACGAGACTGCCAGCCACCAGGTTCCAGCCGTCGACCAGCACGAAAAAGATCAGCTTGAATGGAAGGGAGACGGTGACCGGCGGCAGCATCATCATGCCCATCGACATCAGCACCGAGGCGACGACGAGATCGATGACCAGGAAGGGCACGAAGAGCAGGAAGGCGATCTCGAAGGCGCGCCTGAGCTCGGAGATCATGAACGAGGGCACGAGGACACGGAACGAGACCTCCTGCGGCGTGGCCGGCGCCGGCTCGTTGGCCAGTTGCTGGAACAGGGCGAGATCCTTCTCGCGGACGTGTTTCAGCATGAAATCGCGAAAGGGGGTTGAGCCGCGCTCGAAGGCCTGGCGGATGTCGATCTGGTTGTCGATCAGCGGCTTCAGGCCGCTGTCGTAACTCTGCTGGAAGACCGGCGCCATGACGAAGCCGGTGAGGAACAGCGACAACCCGACGATGACGGCATTGGGCGGGGCGGTCTGCGTGCCGATGGCGGTGCGCAGCAGCGACAGCACGACCGAGATGCGCACGAAGCTGGTCACCATGATCAGGATCGACGGGGCGACCGAGAGGACGGTGATCAGCCCAACGAGCTGGATGACGCGTTCGTTGACGCCGGCGCCCTGGCCGAGATTGATCGAAATGTCCTGCGCAATCGCCGGCGCCGCGCCGGCAAGGCCGAGCAGCAGGGCCGTTCCGGCCACGAGGCCGCCCCGGCGGCCCGTCGCCCGCAAGGCTCGGATGGAAAATTCCGGCTGCATCGCTCCCCACGCGCCCAGCGAATCGCTGGCGCGATTTTAGAGCCTTTCGACGCGTGGCGCGCGACGCCAGGCGCGGTCATCCACGGCTGGTTGCGGCGACGCTTCATGACGCCGGGCCGGGTCTCGATCCTGCCGGCCTCGATCGTGACGTCAGGTCTTGGGCGGGGCGGGGCCGCGGCCGAGCAGGGCGGCCATTTCTTCTTCGAGGCTGTCGAAGACCGATTTTTCCGATGGCGTCAGCGGTTTCGGCGGGCCGGCCGGTTTCGGAATCGCACTGGCTGCGGGGGCCGGGGCGGGCGCCGGATTGGGCGTCGCGGGCCGGGCCGGGCCGGCGGCCGGCGCGCCAGATGCCGCAGGCTTCGCGTCGGCAGGCTTCGCGTCGGCCGGCTTTGCATCCGCCGGTTTGGTCTCGGCGGGTCTGGCCTCCGCCGGTTTCGGCTCGGCCGGGCGCTGCGTCATCGCGCTCGGCACGATGGGCTTGCGCAAAGCCGCTTCCAGCCGGGCGGCAATGTCGT
>NZ_JAPSET010000100.1:0-7215 GCF_026847585.1 Phreatobacter sp. AB_2022a | reverse complement strand
CCGTCGGGGAGCTCGCCTGGCCCGCCGGCGCGGTTTCGGATGCCGCGGGCGCCTGGGCGCCGGCGCCGTCGAACGGCACGGCAAGGGCAAGACCCATGGCCAGGCCCAACATGCCGCGCCGCAGCCGGAGGGAAAATGCGCGAAGCGGCCGCGCCGGAAACTCGCCGGTCATGATGTCACTCGTCGATAGCGTGGGGCCCACGGCCGGCGGCCGGCAGGCGCGGATGGGAACGGCGACGCGGCGCCGCGGGCGATGGGGATGGTCCGGTGCCATCGTGATCCTGTCGTCGGGCGCCAGCCGGCCCGGTCTTCATCGGTTAAGACGAACGAGGCAGCCGTTTCCTCCCCTGCCCCGGACATTTTTTGACGTCGCTGCCGCGCGGGCACGGCGGGCCGGCATCCGCCGGTGCCGACCCCGGCTGATTAGCCTTTAAAGAAATGTGATGCAATCTCAATAGTTTAGATAGATTCTAAGCTAGTGCCGCTATGACGCGGCATCGAGCCCCATCTGCCAGAAATCGGCTTCCAGGCGCGCGGCCTTGCCGAACAGGCCTGCAAGCTCGGCAAACCGCTGTTCGGTCATCGAGCGGGCGGCAAGCCCGTCGAGATGGGCCCGCGCCTGCGCCGCGATCTCCTGATAGGCCGCGCCAGCATATTCGCCGATCCATTCGCGATAGGGATGATCGCCCCATGCGGCCTCGCCGGCCGGAGCCAGCCGCCGGCCGATTTCGGCATAGCCGATCACGCAGGGCGCAAGGGCGACATGCAGATCCAGCAGGTCTCCCGCCATGCCGCAGTCGAGCACGAAGCGGGTATAGGCGACGGTCGCCTGGTGCTCCGGCGCCGCCTCGATCGCTGCCGGCGTCAGGCCCCACCGGCCGCAGAGACGCACATGCAGGTCCATCTCGACGTCGAGGATGGCCGAGAGGCCGCGCTGGGCGGCGCGCATGTCGGCGAGCGAGCGGCCCTTGTAGACGGCCAGCGCATAGGCCCGGGCGAACTGGATGAGGAAGAGATAGTCCTGGACCAGATAGGTCCGGAAGGCGGCCGCCGGCAGCGTGCCCTCGCCCATCTGCCGCACGAAGTCATGGTCGACATAGGACGACCAGTCGGCGCTCGCCGCCTCCTTCAAGCGTTCGAACACGTCCACGGCGATCTCCGTCGGATCAGGCCGCCCCGTCATAGGCGGCGTCGAAAAAGGCCCGTTCCAGCGCCACCGTGCGGCGGAACAGGTCGCGGCTGAGCTCCGCCTCGGCGGGCCCGACGCGGTCGAGCTCGCTGCGCAGGAAGGCGACGAACGCCCGGAAATCGGCATTGTCGTGCAAGGTGATCCATTCGGAATGGACAAAATTGCCCGGCAGCCGCTGCGGCGCCTGCAGCGCCCAGTCGAGATAGAGCCATTCGGCGACGGCGAGCACCGACAGCGCCCCGGCATAGCTGCGGGTGGCGGCGGCCTCGCGCATGATCGCCTTGAAACCGGCGGTCGGCGCCGTGTCCGGCGCGGTCGTGCGCTGCTCCTCGGTCACGCCGAGCGCGGCGAAGGAGCGCAGGAAATAGGTGTTCTCCTCGCCGGAGACCATGCCGACGAAGCGTCCGAAGCGGAGGCGCGCCTCGAACGTATCGGCGCTCGCGATGGCCGCGCCGAGCAGGGTGAGGAAGCTGTCGAGGAACCGGTGGTCCTGGATGAGATAGTTCGCCATCACCTTGTCGGGCACGGTGCTGCGGAACAGTTCCTGGACGAAGCGATGGCCGATCGCGGCGGACCAGTCCGGCTCGCTCGACGCCCTCAATTGCTCGGTGAAACGATCAGTCATCGGCAATCCCGGCTGCAGGGTCCCAAGGGTTCATCGTGTTGATCGCACGGAGCGGGCCGATGGGGGAGCATGGCCGGGATAGGCCTTCGGGCCTCCCGACGCCTGCCGAAGAGCCCCGGCGATTTCGGGGCGCAGACATAAATGCGCCGGGCCCCGACCGCAACCCACTGTTTCCGTTACGCGAATGCAACCGATCGCCGGAGCCGCCCCGCCCGGGCCCGCCACTCCGGCCGTCAGGCCGCCTGCAGCAGGGGCAGGCTGACCCGGAAACAGGCGCCGCCACGCGGCGCGTCGACGATGCTGACATGGCCCTCGTGGCGCTGCACCACCTCCTGGACGAGGTGCAGCCCGAGTCCGGCGCCGTGATCGCGCGACTGCAGGCGATAGAACGGCGCGAAGACCTGCTCGCGATGCTCGCTCGGCACGCCCGGCCCCTCGTCACGCACCTCGATGCTGCCGTCGCGCGCCACCGCAACCGTGATCGTGCCCTGGCCGCCGGCATGTTCGATGGCGTTCTGCACGAGATTGATCACCGCCCGCTGCAGCGAGGCCTGATCGCCGGCCACCACGACCGGCTCCTTGCCGGCCTCGAACGACAGCTGATAGCCGGCGGCGATCGCCAGCGGCGCGAGATCGGCCGTCACCGCAAGCCCCATCGCGTTGAGGTCGACCGGCACCATCTGGCGCGGCTGCTGGTCGAGGCGCTGCAGGTCGAGCAACTGCTCGGCCATGATCGACAGGCGCGCCACGTCGGCGAGCAGCCGGCCCTGGTCCGGCCCGGAGGCGAGATCCTCGAGGCGCGTCTGCAGGATGGCGATCGGGGTGCGCAGCTCGTGCGCGGCGTCGGCCAGGAAGCGCTTGTGCCGGCCATAGCCCTCGTCGAGCCGGTTCAGCGCCTCGTTCACCGCCTTGACCAGCGGCACCACCTCGGCCGGCACGTTCTCCGCCGACAGCCGGGTGCCGCGCCGGTCGATATCGATCCGCTCGGCCTCGCCCGCGATCTCCTTCATGCCGGCAAAGGCGCGGCTGACGATGACCGGGATCGCGATCAGGGTGACGAGCGCGAGCAGCAGGAACAGCGGCACGATCAGGATCTGCGACAGCACCATGATCACGAAGGGCGTGCTCAGCATGCGCCCTGCCCCGGCCAGCACGTTGAGCGGGCCGACCTTGGTCTGGTAGGTACGGATCACGCCCGACAGCTTCTCGTCGCCGGCGGCGCCGCGGATCTCGCCGTAGCTGAAGCGTTCCAGGTCCTCGGCCATGCGCCGGAAGGCCGGCGGGATATTGCCGTGGGCCAGCGTCTTGCCGCGGTCGTCGACGACCACGAACCAGAAATCCGGCGCCTCGGTGGTAAGCCAGTTCAGATCGGCCGAGTGGTCGAGCACGAGGTCGCCCCCGGCATCGCGCGAGATCGCCTTGGCGACGATCTCGGCCGCCCCGCCGTCCATGATCTTGCCGGGAATATTGGCCTGCAGCACCACGGTGACGAGGCCGATGACCAGCGCCGACAGGACCAGCGCCTGCAGGATGATCAGCCGCCAGACCAGCCGCCATTTCAGCGAGCGGGCACGCTTTCTCATGACGCCCGCTTCATCAGATATCCAACCCCGCGGATCGGGTGGATCTCGACGCCCGCCCCGGCATCGTTGAGCTTCTTGCGCAGCCGCGAGACATGGGTGTCCAGCGCGTTCGACTGGATCTCGTCGTCGAAACTGTAGACCGCCTCCTCGAGCGCCGAGCGCAGCACCGTGCGGCCGCGCCGGCGGGCGAGCGCCTCGAGCACCAGAAGCTCGCGCCTGCGCAGCGCCATGAGCTGGCCGCCGACGAAGGCCTGCCGGTTGCCGAAATCGAAGGTCAGCTCGCCGATCCTGAGGACGTCGGCGGCGATGCCCGACGGCCGGCGCAGGACGGCCCGCAGGCGCGCGAGCAGTTCCTCCAGCGCGAAGGGCTTGGCGAGATAGTCGTCGGCGCCATGGTCGAGTCCCGCCACCCGGTCGGCGAGATCCCCCTTGGCCGTCAGCACGATGACCGGCACGCTGATGCCGCGCCCGCGCAGGATCGGCAGGAGCGTCAGGCCATCGGCGTCGGGCAATTGCCGGTCCAGCAGGATCGCGTCGTACTGGAAGGAGGAGACCGCTTCGGCCGCATCGGCCACCGTCATGACATGGTCGACCAGGAGGTCATGCTTGGCCAGGGCGCCGCGCAAGGCATTGGCCATTTCCCGTTCGTCTTCGACCAGCATGATCCGCATCGTTATGCTCCGGCGCCCCCGCCCGCATCCGCCATGCGCGCCGGACCAATCACATGTCAGGCATTGCAGGCACATTGCAGCGCTTTTGCGCCCGGGCACGGTGCCAGGGAACATTCTGGCAGGCCGCGATGTTGCATGGGCTCGGCCGCCAGGCAATCCCGCTGCAATGTCGCGGCCGGAATGTCACCTCTCCCGACCCGATTCGTTTCGGGACGTGGCGCGCCGGACAGGACGGACGGCGGCCCGAAACGCGGGTTCGCATCAGGAGGCATGAACATGCATGGTTTGAAACTGGCAGCGGCGGCGGTGGTTCTGGGCACGGGCCTCGCCGGCTGCGAGACCGACCGCCACCGGCACCACCATCATCATCACCGGCCGCATTACGGTTATGGCTACGGCTATGGTCACGGCTATGGCCATGTCGAGGCGCCGCGTCACTGGGGCCACGATCATGGCCGGCCGCATCATCACCACCACCATCATCGCGCCGAAGCCCCGCGCGGCCACGATCACGTGCGGCCGCGCGGCCCCGACGCCGAGCCGCCGCGCCATTGGCAGCGCGGGCCTGGCCAGGGTCAGGGCCAGGGCATCGAGCGCCGCGAACGCTGAGCCCCCGGGCGCGGGCAGCGCTCACCGGCCGCCCGCGCCGACCATCCCTGCGATCAGTGCCGAGATCGCCGCCCGATAGGCGGCCGCGTCCTCGCCGGTCTCCACCGCGAGCGCCGCCCGGTCGAAGGCCGCCGACAGGATCTGGGCGAGCTCGGCCAGCGGCACGGCGTTCCGATCCGCCCGAGGCAGAACCGCCTCCAGTCCTTCGCGCAGCGTCCGCGCGCCATGGGCCGCATCGAGCGCCGCCATGTCCTTCAACCCGAGAACGGCCGGCCCTTCGACCAGCAGCAGGCGCGTCCGGCCCGGCACCGCCATGGCTTCGAGATAGGCCTGGCTCCCCGCTTCCAGCGCCGCCACAGGCGCAAGATCGCCGGGCGCAGCCGCCTCGATCTCATCGGCCACGCGCCGGGCCTCGGTCTCCAGCAGCGCGCGGAACAGCGCCTTCTTGTCCTCGAAATGGTGATAGAGCGCGCCACGCGTGATCCCGGCCGCCGCGACGATCTCGGGCGTCGACGTTTCCGCATAACCCTTGGCGACAAAGAGCGCCCGCGCCGCGGCCAGCAGCGCCTGGCGCGTCGTTTCCGTGCGCTCGCGGTTCGAGCGGTGTTTCGCTTGTTGCATACATACAGCCTGTATGTTAATTCAAAGAAACATGCAGACTGTATGTCACGATCGGAACCAGGAGGCGAGAGGCTCGAGCCGCCATGAAGACCACCAGCTATTACCCCGTGATCATGACCCGCGACGTCGCCGGGACGGCTGCCTTCTATGCCAGCCATTTCCGCTTCAGGCCGCTCTTCGAGAGCGACTGGTACGTACACCTCCAATCGCGCGAGGACCCCGAAACCAATCTCGCCGTGCTCTGCTGCGACCACCACACGGTGCCCGAGGTCGCCCGCCGGCCGGTCAGCGGCCTTGTCCTCAACTTCGAGGTGGAGGATCCGGACCGGATCCATGCCGAAGCCGAGGCCGCCGGCCTGCCGATCCTGACGCCGCTGCGCGACGAGCCCTTCGGCCAGCGTCATTTCATCACCGCCGATCCGAACGGCGTACTGATCGACGTGATCAAGCCGATCCCGCCGAGCGCCGAATTTGCCGCACAGTACGACGGTTCCGCTTTGCCCCGGGACAGGTGAAGATCGGCCTCCGGCCTTCGGGCAAGACCCGCTCGGCGGAGGTTCGGCCATGCTGTTCAAACAAGCCGTGCTCGACCGGATCGCCGGCGGCGAGGTCCGCCTCGCCTTCCGGCGCTGGACGAAACCGACGGTCAGTGCCGGCGGCACGCTGCGGACCGCCATCGGCGTCCTCGCCATCGAGGCGGTCGACGAGGTCGCCGCCGGCAGCCTGACCGAGGCAGACGCCGCCGCGGCGGGTTTCGGCTCGCTCGACGCGCTGATGGCCGCGCTTGGCGGGCACGAGGGAAAGCTCTATCGCATCGCCTTCGCCAGGGCCGGCGACGATCCGCGGATCGCCCTGCGCAGGATCGACAGGCTCGATGCCGGCGAGCAGGCGGCTCTTGCCGCGCGTCTTCATGCCTGGGATGCGCGCAGTCCGTCCGGGCCCTGGACCTTGCAGGCGCTTCGCCTGATCGGCAGCCGCGACGGCATCACCGCTGCCGAGATCGCCGAGCGGCTCGGTGTCGAAAAGCTGGCACTCAAGGCGAGGATCCGCCGGCTGAAGGAATTCGGACTGACCGAAAGCCTTGTCGCCGGCTATCGCCTGTCGCCGCGCGGTCGCGCCTTCCTCGAAACCCGCCAGGCCGGAACCTGACGGGTTTCCGGAACATCGCCGGAGCGCGCGGCGGTCTCAGACCAGCCGGCGTGCCGGCCGGCGCGACCAGACCCAGCGGTAATAGGCGCCCTGCATGAGCGGCATGGCGGTGAAGGCCGCCGCATAGCCGATCCAGACGCCCGGCAGGCCGAGCCGCTGAGCGGCGAGATAGGCCACCGGCACCTCGACGACGCCGATCGCCGCCATCGCGAGCAGCGTCGGCATCATCACCGTGCCGTCGGCGCGCATGATGCCGGTCAGCACCGCCGACCAGCCGGAGAAGACGAGGCTCCACAGCATGAGGCGCAGGAGCCCGGCCGCCTGATCCACCAGCGCGGCCTCGGTCAGGAAGAGGCCGAGCGCCGACGGCGCGGCGATGGAGGCGATCGCCACCACGAGGCCGGTGACCGCGAGATTGAGCCACAGGCCGGTCGCCATGACGCGGCCGACCGCCTCGGGCCTGCCGGCGCCGATCATGTGGGCGGCCAGCACGGTGGCGGTGATGCCGATCGACATGACCGGAAACTGCACCCAGCTCAGCACCTGGCTGGTCGCGCCATAGATGGCTGTCGCGCCCGCGCCATGGCGATTGACGATGCCGAGCATGACGATCTCGGCGAGCGCCATGGTCGCCATCTGCAGCGCCGTCGGCAGGCCGATCGCCAGGATGCGGCGGGCGAGACGACTGTCGAAGCCGAACCGCCGCGGCCAGGCCGGGGCGAGCGGATGGCCGGTGCCGCGCCAATGCCAGGCCATCCAGGCGAGGGC
>NZ_JAPSET010000010.1:0-152265 GCF_026847585.1 Phreatobacter sp. AB_2022a | reverse complement strand
TCCGGCCGCCTCGGCCACCACCCGCATCATGGCCGGCAGCGGCGGCTCCGGAATGCCGCGGGGGATCGCGGCGAGGGCCGCCTTGCCCGGCACGAGCGCCGACATCGCCGTGGCGAGGGCGGCCGCATCGGCCTCCGCCACACCCGCCACATGGCGCGCGAAGGCCGTCCGCTCGTCGTCGCGCCAGTCCTGCAGGTGCCGGCCGAGCGCGGCATCGAAGGCGGCGAGAGCGGCGGCGAGCGCGCCTTCGCGCGCGAGCGCCAGGGAGGAGAGCAGGTCGACGGTGCTGTCGCTGACCGCGTGGAGCGGCGCCGGACGGGACACGGGCAGGGCGATGGCCGCGCCGCCGGCGGCGCGGCCCCAGACATTGCTCACTTCGCCTGCCCGGCAGCGGCACCACAGGAGCCCGTCCTGCGCCGGCACGGCGAGCATTCCGGCCGCCAGGTCGTGGCGGCCCGGGGCGAGCCGGCGAGAGAAGGGGCGCTCCGCCGCGACGAAGGCCGTTTCCTGACGTTCCACCGATGGGGGCAGGTGGCGCAGCGCGTCGGCGATCAGGCTCACCCATGGATCGGCGAAGGTCGCCAGGATCTCGGGCCGGCGGACGAGGTCGTCGAGCGCGACGGTCTTCAGCACCGCCTCGGCGGTCGGCATCAGGACGAGCCGGACCGTGGGCGCGGCGAGGCCGAAGACGGCATCCCCGGCCGTCAGGGTCGCCACGAAGCGGGCTGTGCCGGCCTGGCCGGTCTCCTCGACGAACAGATCGGCGCGCCCGCTGTCCAGCCGATAGGCGAAACCGGCCGCGCAGACGGTGCGCGCGCCGGGATGTGCGCGATCCAGATCCGCCGCACCGGCGGGGTCCATGTCGATCATGTCATTCGGCACGGACGAGATCCGCGTAGGGGCCGGCGGCGGCGATCAGGCTGTCGTGCGAGCCGCGCTGGACGATGCGCCCGGCGTCGAGGACGATGATTTCGTCGCAGTCGCGGATCGTGCTCAGCCGGTGCGAGACCACGAGCGCCGTGACGCCGCGCCGGCGCAGATTGCGGAAGATGCCGGCCTCCGTGACCGGGTCCAGCGCCGCGCTCGCCTCGTCGAGGATCAGGACGGCCGGATCGGTGGCGAGCGCGCGCGCGAGCTCGATGCGCTGGCGCTGGCCGCCGGAGAAATTGGCGCCGCCCTCAGCGACGGCGCCGCCGTACTGGCCGCGCCGACGCGTGATGTCGTCGTGGATGAGGGCATCGCGCGCGGCGGCGTGGATCCGCACGTCGTCAAGCGCTGGGTCCCACAGCGCGATGTTCTCGCGCACGGTGCCCTCGAACAGCACGACGTCCTGCTGGACGAAGCTCACCGAGCCGGCGAGGACGCGGCGGGGAATGTGGTCGAGATCGATGTCGTCGAAGCGGATCCGTCCGCCGTCAGGCCGGAGCAGGCCGGCGACGAGGCGCGCAAGCGTCGACTTGCCGCTGCCCGAGGTTCCGACCAGGGCCACCCAGCGGCCCGGTTCGATGTCGAGGGCAAGATGTTCGAGGAGCCGGGTCTGGCCGGGATAGGCGAAGCTCAGGTCGCGGATCTCGATGCGTCCGGAAAGGCGGCTTTTGCGGGCCGGCCATTGCGCCGCGGCCTGGCGGTCGTGCCGGAACGTGTCGGCCGGCGCGTGGCGCAGGGTATCCTGGACCCGGTCAAGCTCGCCACGCAGGTCCTGCAAGCCGGCGACAGCGCCGACGAGGGCCTGGACCGGCATGTGGAAAGCCTGCAGCACTGCCAGAAACGCGATCAGCGTGCCGACCGTCATATCCCCGTCCATGACCTTCAGGGCGCCCCAGCCGAGCAGGACGGCATAGGACAGGCTCTTGATCACCGAGGGCGTGAGGGTGAGGACAAGCGTCGAGCGTTCGAGGTTCTGCAGCGCGTTGAGAAGCTGCGCCTGGGCGCCCATCAGCCGCGCGAAGAACTCGTTCTCCGCGCCGGAAGCCTTGATCGTCTCGATCGACTGGATGCCGCCGAGCGCGACGCTCGCCATGCGCGAGCGCTGCACCGTGACGCGCCTCAGCCCGTCGACGCGAAGGCCGGTGATGGCATAGATGGCGACGATGTCGATCGCGGCGAAGGCGATGCAGGCCAAGGCCATCGGCAGGTCGTACATCATCATGATCGCGGCGCTGGTCAGCGCGCCCATCAGGCTGAAGATCGCCGACGAGAGGGAGACGATGGCACTGTGCGACAGCCGCCGCGCCGCCTCCATGCGGGAGGTGACGTCGCCGACATGGCGCTGGACGAAAAAGCCGATCGGCAGCCGCAGCATGTGCGCCATCAGGCCGATCGCCGCCTCGGTGCCGCGCCGGCGCTGCAGCCGCGCCAGGACCAGCCCGTGCAGCAGCGACAGGAGGAAGGACAGCAGGGCGGCGGCCGCGAGGCCGACGAGCAGGGGACGCAGCCAGCTCGTCGCATGCTGCACCAGAATGTTGTCGGCGAAGATCTTGCTCGCCGCAGGCACGAAGATCGGCGGCAGCAGATTGCACAGCGCGATGATGGCGAGGAAGCTCAAGGCCGCGCGCGTCTGCGGACCGCGGGGCAGGAGGGCGCGGATCAGGCTCGGCCGCCGGCCGCCGGGCTGGAACGCTTCCGTCGGCTCGAAGGTCAGGAGGACGCCGGTGAAGGCGGCGTCGAACTCGGCCGCGTCGACGGTGCGCCGGCCATAGGCGGGGTCGTTGATCCGGACGCGGCCGCGGCTGACGCCCTCGATGACGACGAAATGGTTCAGCTCCCAGAAGGCGATGGCCGGGAAGCGGTGCTCGGCGAGCGCCGCCGGCTCCACGCGCCAGCCGGACGCCTTCATGCCGAAGCTGCGTGCGGCGCGCAGCAGGGCGGCGGCCGAGGTTCCGTCGCGCGAGACCTTGCAGGCGTCCCTCAGCGTCTCCAGCGGCAGCCAGAGGCCGTGATAGGCCAGGATCATGCCGAGCGCCGCGGCGCCGCATTCGACCGCCTCCATCTGGAGGATGGTCGGCACGCGCCGGCGGCGGATGGATCGCGGCAGGGGGGCGAGGGGAACCGCGCTGGCCTGGTCGGACATGGCCGCCGGCTCCTAGAGGCCGGTCCAGCGTCGCAGCGCCGGAATGACCAGGGTGATCGGCGGGGCGCGGCGGACCGTGACATTGGCGCTCAGCAACAGGCCGCTGCTGAGCGCGACCTCCCGGCCGCGGCGCGAGGACCACGCGTAGTGCTCGGGATTGTCGGGCGCGACATCGAGGGTCGCGCGCACCTCGAACGGCGCGCCGTTGCGGGCCATCAGCTTGGCGAGCTCCGGATTGCCCAGGCGCTCGGCGATCTCCGCCTGGCCTTCGGGCTGGGGCGAGACCGACACGACCTTGCCGTGGATCATGCCATATTCCTCGCGCGGCGCGGTGGTCGGCGACAGGCGCACATCCATGCCGGGCACGACACGCTTGCCGAGGTCGCTCGGCACGAAGAACAGCGCCTCCAGGCGGCTGCCGCCGGTCTCCAGGGTCATGATGCGCTGGCCGGCCGCCACCAGCGCATTCATGGTCACGGGAACCAGCGCGACGACGCCGTCCTGCGGCGCGCGGATCTCGTTCGCCAGCGTGCGGGCGAGGCGGGCCTGCTCGAGCTGCCCCTTCAGGTCGAGCATCTGCCGGTGATTGGCTTCGAGCTCCTGGTCGCGATGACCGCCGAGCGCGAGCAGCGCGCCGTCCAGGGCGGCAAGCTCGGCCTGGGTGTGGGACAGCGACGAACGCGCGCTGAATAGCCGCTCGCGCGCCTCCTGGACGCGGTCGGTGGTGCCGGCGCCGCGCGAGAACAGCAGCTCGCGGTTCATGAGGGAGGCTTCGGCTTCGGTGATCCTGCGCCGGGTCAGCTCGATCGCTTCTTCCAGTTCCTCGCGCCGGCGCTGCTGGGTATGCGTTTCCGCGGCCACCCGCCGTTCATAGCGCTCGCCGATGGCGTCCCGCTGGTCCTCGATCTGCGAGATGCGGCGCTCCAGGTCGGCAATGCGCGCGTCCTCCTCCGGGGTGGTGAGGGAGGCGACGAGCTGGCTGCTGCGGACCTGCTGGCCGGCGGGGGCTAGGCCATCGATCCAGCCGGCCTTCGGGGCATTGATGCCGATGAAGACGCCGCCGCTGCGCACCAGGATGCCGGGGCCTTCCACCGTCTCGCGGTAGCGCGCGAGGCAGGCCCAGGCGACGACGGCGATGCAGAGTGCCAGGCACAGGAGGCCGGCGAGCCATTCCATGCGCCCGACGACCCGCAGCGGGACCTGGAAATCCTCGGGACGGTCGAGCTGCTGCAGGGCCTGCGGGCGGAACAGGCCCGCATGCCCTTGCTGCGTTGCTGGAGATGAAGGAACCTCTGGCATCCGCAGCGATCCTGACTTCGGCTATCGTGTTCGAAATAGCCGACCCAAGGTTGACTATTTGCAAACAGCGACTGCCGGTAGCATCGGGCCGGCGCGGCCGGTCGCCCCGGCTGCCACGCCGGGGCGCCGTGTCGTCCGATGGCGACGGACGCCCGCCTCAGGACCGGCCGGCCCTGATCTCCGCCAGGATGGCCTCGGCCCGGTCGAGCCGGACATGGCCGCCGGTCTTCAGCCGTTCCACGACGGCCTCGATCTCGTCGCCTTCGGCGCCCGCCGCCGCGGCGACGTTGCGGGCGTGCAGCGACATGTGGCCTTTCTGAATTCCCTCGGCCGCGAGCGCCCTGAGCGCGCCGACGTTCTGCGCCAGGCCGACCGCCGCGATGACCTGCGCGAGTTCCCGGGCCGAGGCGACGCCGAGCAGCCTGACCGCGGCGCGGGCGGCGGGATGGGTCTTGGTCGCGCCGCCGACCAGGCCGACGGCCATCGGGACCTCCAGCGTGCCGACCAGATGACCGTCCGCATTGGCTTCGAAATGCGACAGCGACGTATAGCGGCCGCCGGCAGCGGCATGGGAATGCGCTCCCGCCTCGACCGCCCGGGTGTCGTTGCCGGTCGCCAGGACGACCGCGGTGATGCCGTTCATGATGCCCTTGTTGTGGGTCGCCGCGCGGTAGGGATCGGCGGCCGCGAACCGGAAGGCGTCGACGATGCCGGCGACCACGTCGGCGCCGCCGAGGGCGTCGCGGTCGAACACGGCGCGCACGCGTGCCAGCCGCCGGTCGGCCTTGTTGGTCAGGATCCGCAGCCGGACGCGCCCGCCGGCAATGGCCGCGACGCGCGGCGCGATCGCCTCCGCCATGGTGTTGACGGCATTCGCGCCCATCGCGTCGCGCACGTCCACATGCAGGTGCAGGACCACGTAGACCGCCTCGCTCGCCTCGACGATGCGGACCTCGATGCTCCGCGCGCCGCCGCCGAGCTTCACCAGCAGAGGATCCTGGTCATTGGCGAGGGCGAGGAGTTCGGCTTCGGCCTCGTAGAGGCGCATGCGCGCGCCGCGCGGATCCGGGGCGCCGACCACCTGAACCTGCGACACCATGATGGGCAGGTCGGTCGAGGTATGAAAGCCGCCGTGGAGCCGCGCCACCGAGGCCATGTTGCTCGCCGCAGCGACGACGGAAGGCTCCTCGGTCGCCATCGGGATCAGGTAGTCGCGGCCATCGATCGTGAAGTTCGCGGCAATGCCGACCGGGATCGACAACGTGCCCACCACGTTCTCGATCATCCGGTCGGCCGTGGCCAGCATGTCCGGATCCGGCGGAACGAGGCTCGATAGATCGGTGTCCGCGAGCCCGGCGGCGCGGCTGGCGCTCCGCAGGCGATCGCCGGGAGAGAGCTTGTAGAAGCCGGGAAGGCGACTGTTGACGGGCATGGGCGACGGGCTCCTGCGCTCTGCTGCGATGATGAGCGTTAGACCCGCATTGATCCGCCTTCCTCAATGGCGGGAGCCCATACAGGACCGGCGCCGGACAGTGCCTGTTCCACACAATGTCAGCGCGGCAGCCGCTCGCTCAGCCGATGCAACCGCAGCGCCATGTGGAGCTCCAGCCCACGCTCGGCCTCGCTCCAGTCGGGGCACAGCGCGCCGATCGAATCCAGGCGCTGCCGCATCGTATTGACGTGAATTCCGAGCATGTCCGCGGCCCGCTGGAGGCTGCGGCCGGTCTCGAAATAGGCGTAGAGGGTCGGCGCCAGCTGGGCCTTGCGGCGGCGGTCGTGATCCAGCAGCGCACCGACCGTCTGCGCGATGAATGCACGCGCGGCCTCCTCGCCCTGGCCGTCGAACAGCAGGCCATAGAGCGAGAGCGTCTTTTCCGGAACGATCCTGCCGCTCTGGCCGAGATTGCGCAGCAAGGCGAGACCGCGCCTGAGCTTCCTGTATTCGGCCGCCGCCGCGGCGACGTCCGATACCGGCTGAGAGACCACGATGTTGCAGGGCTGGCGACCGCACTCCTCGAGCGCCGTCGCGATCCTGCGGGCCAGCGCCATCCAGTCGTCGCCGGAGGTCACCACGGCGAGGTCGCCGTTGAAGGCCGCGCCGATGGCGTGGCGTCCCGACGCCGCGGCGCGGACGGCTTGCGGCAGATGCGCGGCAAAGCCGTCTTCGCAGCCGACCAGCAGGATCGTCGCGGGCCAGGACAGCGAGACGCCCATCGGCAAGGCGTTGGAACTCTCCGCGCGGAACGGGTCCGAGCTTCCCCGCAGCAGAGCCGAGACGATGTCGGCGACGTTGCGATAGGTCGCTTCCGCCACCCGTTCCAGGGACAGGAGAACGATGCCGCTGACGAGCGCGGCCCGCTCCAGGGTCCGGATCTCGGACGAGGACATCGGTTTCGACCGCGCGAAGACCAGCGCGCCCAGCCGCACGACCCCGCTCGTGACGGCCGCCACCGTGACGGTCTGTGGCGATGCCGCCTCGAACTGCACGGCGCGGCCGAGCCGGACGCTTTCCCGGATGGCGGATGCCAGGCCATGGTCCGGGATGGAGGGGGGCAGAGCGCCGGCGATCGCGATCTGGCGCTCGTCGAGAACGACCGCGTCGCCGCCGAGCAGCGTCGCCACGCGGCTCCTGAGGTCCTCCAGCGATCCGCCGCGGACGATCAGCTCGGTCAGCCGCTCGTGCGCGACGGCGGCGCTCTCGATGTCGTCGGCCTTGGCGCGCAGGGCCACATTCGCTTCCCGCGCCATGCTCAGCGCGCGCTGCGCCTCCTCCAGAAGCCGTGCGTTTTCGATCGCCAGCGCGGCGAAAGTGCCGAGCGACTGCAGGATCGAGATCTCCTGCGGATTGTAGGTGCGCTCGTAGCGGTCGGCGACGAACAGGACGCCGATGATATGCGCTTCGAGCTCGAGCGGAATGCCGAGGATGGAGACCACGCCCTCGGACAGGATCGCCGTGTCGATCTCCGGATCGTGGTGAAAGCCCTTGTCGGAGCGGTACTGGCTCGACTGCCAGGGCCGGCGCGTGCGGGCGACGCTGCCGCAGATGCCGACGTCGCGCGGCACGACGATGCTCGCGAAGGCTTCCGATACCACGCCTTCGGTGGCCCGGACGTGGAAAGGGCTGCGATCGTCGGGGGCGGCCGAGAGATAGGCGATGTCGCTGCCGGCGAGCTGCCGCGCCCGGCGGATGATCGCCTGCAGCACCTGGTCGGTGTCGCGCACGGCCGAGAGGTCGCGCGCCGTTTCGTTGAGCGCGATCAGCTCGCGCTCGCGCTTCAGCTTGTGCTCGACGCTTTCGCGCAGCCGGATCGCACGGGCGAGATCGGCTTCCAGCCGGCCTTCGAGCTCCGGTCCGAAGGTGCGGATTTGCGCGCCGAGATCGTCGAAAGCCGAAGGCGCCGCCCCCTGGTCGAGCAGCTTCAGCAGGCGGGCATAGAATGCCGTGACCTGGTCCAGCGCGGTCTCGGCCGAGGTTAATTCCGGTGCCTGCTGGTCCACACGCATCGCTCCATGCCGTGGCGGTTTGAACGAGCCTGACAGCTAGCCTAATCCGGCCTGTCCAGATCATGGATGATAAACACATTCAGGCCAGCCCGATATGGATCAAATATCCATTACGTGCTGGATACGCTGCGGGCAAATGTGACGTGGAACCACGGTGGACGACATGACGAGGCAGCGCGGGCGGGCGTGCGGACGGTTTCGGGCCGGGCTCGCTGCCCGACCGGCAACCGTCCGGCCGCTGGTGGTCGGGACGCTCGGGACGCTCGGGACGCTCGGGACGGGCGCGGCACGGCCGCCCATGGCCCCGTGAACGGGCCGCAATTGGGAAGAGGAAACACGATGTCAGATTCCATGACGCAGGACGCGGATGCGCGCGAGGCAACACGACCGCTCGCCGGCGTCGTCGTGCTCGACATCACCCGCGTCGTCGCGGGGCCGTTCTGCTCGATGCTGCTCGCCGATCTTGGCGCCACCGTCATCAAGGTCGAGCATCCCGACGATCCCGACTATGCGCGCACCTTCCCGCCGATGGTTGCGGAAGGCGACGCGGCGGGGGAAAGCGCCTTCTTCTCCCAGTTCAACCGCAACAAGCGCGGCATCACCGTGAACCTGAAATCGGCGGACGGAAAGGCGCTGCTGAAGCAGCTCGTCGCCAAGGCCGACATCCTGGTCGAGAATTTCCGCCCGGGCACCATGGACAAGCTCGGGCTCGGCTACGACGTGCTGCGGCTCTGCAATCCCCGCCTGGTCTATACCGCCATCAGCGGCTTCGGCCGCACCGGTCCGAATTCCTCGCGTCCGGCCTTCGACAATACGGGCCAGGCGGTCGGCGGCCTGTGGTCGATGAACGGCTATCCCGACCGCCCGCCGGTGCGGGTCGGCACGATCATCGGCGATCTCGCCGCCTCGCTTTATGCCGCGATCGGGACGCTGGCCGCCCTGCGCGTCGCCGAACGCACGGGCGAAGGCCAGGTGGTCGACGTCTCGCAGCAGGATTCGATCCTGACACTCACGGAGAACGCCGTCGTCCGCTACACCACCAAGGGCGAGGTGGCCGGCCCGCTGGGCAACGATCACCCCTTCGTCCGGCCCTATGGCCAGTTCGCCTGCAAGGACGGCTACGTCTTCTTCGGCGGCTATACCGACAAGTTCTGGCGGCTGACCTGCGACATGTTCGGCGAACCGCATCAGGCCGACGACCCCGAGATCGACACGATGGAGAAACGTTTCGACCCGGACGTGGCCGAGCGCAAGGTCAAGCCGCTGCTGGAGCGCTGGTTCGGCGCCTATGGCAAGGCCGAGCTCGAGGCGATGGCCGGCGACCGGATACCGCTGAGCGCCATCAGGACGATCGCCGAGGTCGTCGAGGATCCACATGTCGCGGCGCGCAAGATGATCGTCGAGATCCCCGTGGCGGGCGAGAGCGTCAGGATGTTCGGGTCGCCGATCAAGCTGTCGCGGACCGGCGAGATCCCGCTGGGCAAGGCGCCCATGCCCGGGGAACACACCCGGGCGGTGCTCATGGAACTGCTCAGGCTCGACGACGCGGAGATCCAGCGTCTCCTGAACAGCGGAGCGGTGTGAGATGGCGATAGACGTCGAGCGGGACGGGGCGGTCGCGACGATCCGCATCGCGCGCCCGGACAAGCTGAACGCGCTGTCGCTGGCCATGTACGAGGATCTGGGACGCGCCTTTGCCGAGGCGGCGCAGGATGACGGGATCCGCTCGATCGTCCTCGCCGGGGCGGGGGAGCGGGCCTTCTGCGTCGGCGCGGATCTGACCGAATCGATCCCGGCGCTGGCGAGCGACCGGTTCGACATCAGCGCCTGGGACCCGGCCCATCTGAAGAACGTGCCGCTCTACAAGCCGATCGTCTCGGCGATCCGCGGGCTCTGCATCGGCGGCGGCTTCGAGATCATGCTGGCGACCGACATTCGCATCGCTGCGAGCGACGCGGTGTTCCAGCTGCCGGAGCCGATCCACGGTTTCGTGCCGGCCGGCGGCACGCTGGTCCGCCTCGTCCGCCAGATCGGGCATGCCCATGCGATGGAGATCCTGCTGACCGGGCAGCGCTTCTCGAGCGCCGACATGCTGGCGCGCGGCGTCGTCAACCGCATCCTGCCGGCGGCGGAGGTCGAGCCGGCCGCGAAGGATCTGGCGGCGCGCATCGCGGCGCTCAGCCCGACCGCCATCCAGACGATCAAGCAGGCCGTGCTGACGCTCCAGGACCTGCCGCTCCGCGAGGCTTTCGCGGCCGAGGCCGAGCTCGGGCAGCGCACCTTCACCAGCGACGATGCACGGCGCGGCCTTGCCGCCTTCGCGGCGCGCAGCAAGGGCTGAGGCGCGCAACCTGTCAGAAATCCACATCCCCGCGACGGCACGGTGTCGGACTTGGACGTTGAGCAGGCCGGCATCCGACCGGAGACTGGCGAGAATGCCGGTCGGGCCGGCCAACAAAGTCTCGGGGAGTGACATGACGCGCTTGAGCAGGAGATCCTTCGGCCTCGCCGCGGCCGGAGCCATGACCGCCGCGCCATTCGTGGCGAGAGCCCAGTCGCCTGCCCTATCGGACGATGTCGTCCGCATCGGCGTGATCGAGGACATGTCCGGCGTCTATGCCGACATCACCGGCATCGGCGCCGTGACGGCCGCCCAGATGGCGATCGACGAGGTCGGCGGCAAGGTGCTCGGCAAGCCCGTCGAGCTGGTCCATGCCGATCACCAGAACAAGCCCGACATCGCGGCGGCGATCGCGCGCAAATGGTTCGACGAAGGCAAGGTCGATGCGATCCTCGACGTCGCGTCTTCGTCGCCGGCTCTGGCGGTGCTCGAGATCGCGAAGGAGAAGGGGAAGATCATCACCCTCTCGTCGCCCGGCTCGACGCGGATCACCAACGAGAATTGCGGGCCCTTCGTCGTGCACTGGGCCTATGACACCTACGCCATCGCGCAGAGCACGGCCCAGGCGCTGGCCCGCCAAGGGTTCGATTCCTGGTATTTCGTCACGGCCGACTATGCCTTCGGCCACGGGCTGCAGGAACAGGCGAGCCGGGTCGTCACGGAGAACAAGGGGCGCGTGCTCGGCAGCGTCCGGCTGCCGGTCGGCACGGCGGACTTCGCCTCCGCCCTGCTGATGGCCCAGTCCTCCGGCGCGAAGGTCGTCGCCCTGGCGAATGCCGGCAACGACACCATCAACTCGATCAAGCAGGCCGCGCAGTTCGGCCTGACCCAGGGCGGCCAGAAGCTCGCGACGCTCGGCGGCTTCATCAACGACGTCCACGGCCTCGGCCTTGCCGAAGCGCAGGGGCTGACCGTGACCGAAGCGTCCTACTGGGACACGAACGAGGAGACGCGCGCCTGGTCGAAGACCTTCTTCGACAAGGTCAAGGCCATGCCCAACATGCTGCAGACGGGCACGTACTCCTCGGTGCGGCACTATCTGAAGGCCGTCGCGGCGGCGAAGACCGACGCGTCCGCCGCGGTGATGGATGCGATGCGCGCGAGCACCGTCGACGACATCTTCTATCGCGGCGGCAGGATCCGGCCGGACGGGCGCATGGTGCACGCCATGAACCTCTACGAGGTCAAGAAGCCGGCGGAATCGAAGGCGCCGTGGGACTACTACAAGCTCCTCGCAACGACGCCCGGCGATCAGGCCTTCCGGCCGATCGAAGCCTCGACCTGCGCCCTGGTGAACCGGCGCTAGGTCGGCCTCCGCGGCACGGCCGGGCGGCGGGCATGCGGCCCGCCGGCCGGCCGGAGAGCTCAGCCCTGGGTGGGCTTCCAGCCGGCCGCCGGGATGGTGTTGACCATCCAGGGAACGCCGAACTTGTCGACCAGCGAGCCGAAGCCGGGCGACCAGAAGGTCTCGTTGAAGGCCATCACCGCCTTGCCACCGTCGGCGAGCTGGTCGAACCAGCGCTGTGCCTGGGCCTTGTCCTGCGTATGCAGGGTAACGTCGAAGCCGTTCTTCGGCTTGCCGATATTGGGCGCCCAGTCGACGTCCATGTCCGCGCCCATCAGCGCCTGGTCGCCGACCTCCAGCCAGCAGTGCATCAGCCAGGTCTTGTATTTCTCGTCGGTGATCGGCATGCCCGGAGGCGCGTCGGAATAGGGGATGGCGGCGGTGATCTTGCCGCCGAGAACCTTGGCGTAGAACTCGAACGCCTCGCGGCACTGGCCCTGGAAGCTGAGGCTCGTCACGATTTTCATGGCCGTTTCCCTTCTGATCGGAGTTCTGCTGCGTCGCATCGGCCCGAGCGGCCAGAACGCGCCGGGGCGGCGCCATTCCGGTCATCGGAGGATGTGTCCGGACTGAGCGCCGTGCCTGCGGCGCGGGAGCCGGACCACATCGCCATCCTGCCCGCCAATATTGACGAGAGCATGTACGTTGATATCAACGTAATGGCGGCCCGAGTGTCAACCCTGCGTGCCCGTGCGTCGACCGTGCCGCAAGCGCGCGCCGCAGGCCGATCCCGCCGATATCTGCGGCTACAGCCGCGGTCCGGCCGGGCCGGCCGGGGATCACGCTGCCGGGGCGGGAGTGGCGGCGGGCTCCGCGCTGCGCTGAGCTGCGGGGGCCCGGCCGATCGGGCCGGGCATCGCCGCCATCAGCTTCTGCGTATAGGGCGCGCGCGGTGCCGCGACGATGGCGGCGGCCGGGCCGTCTTCGACGATCCGGCCGCCATGCATCACGGCGATCCGGTCCGAAACCCAGCGCACGATCTCGATGTCGTGACCGACGAACATCATCGCGAAGCCGCGCCGGGCCTGGAGCGCCTTCAGCATGGCGACGACCTGCATCTGGACCGTCGCATCGAGCGCGGAGACGATCTCGTCGCAGATGAGCAGCTCCGGTTCCGAGAGGAGCGCACGGGCGATGCAGACGCGCTGGCGCTGGCCGCCGGACAATTGATGGGGATAGCGCGCGAGATGTTCGCCGCCGAGCCCGACATCGACGAGCGCCGCTTCGATCCGCGCGCGGTCGTCGCCGCCGGAGAGGCCAAGCAGATGCAGCGGCTCGCGCATGGCGGCTTCCACGGAGAGCCTGGGATTGAGGGCGCCGTAGGGATTCTGGAAAATGATCTGGCAGCGGCGGCGCAGCGCGCGGTCGAGCCGACCCGTCCCGGCGATCGGCACGCCGAACAGGACGACCTCGCCGGCGCCGGGGCGGAGGAGGCCGGTGGCCGCCCGGGCGAGCGTCGATTTGCCCGAGCCCGACTCGCCGAGAATGCCCAGCGTTTCGCCGGCTGCGATCGCGAGCGAGACGCCGTCGAGCGACCGGAACGGCCGGCCGAACAGGCGCCGCGCCGGATAGTCGTGGACGAGGCCGTCGATCCGCAGCACCGGTCCGGCCGTCGGCGGGCGCTGGCGGGCGGGCGGCGGCGCCGCCAGCATCCGGCGGGTCGCCACGAGCTGGCGCGTATAGGCTTCGCGCGGCTGGTCGAGCACGGTGGCGGCCGGCCCGTCCTCCACCATCCGGCCGGCCTGCATGACGACGACGCGGTGTGCGAGCGCTGCCGCCGCCGCCAGGTCGTGGGTGATGAACAGGAGGGCGCTGCCGAGTTTCTGCTGGAGGCTCTTCAGGAGCCTGAGGATCTCGGCCTGGACGGTGGCGTCGAGCGCGCTCGTCGGCTCGTCGGCGATCAAGAGGCGCGGTTCAGCGGCCAACGCCATGGCCAGCATGACGCGCTGCTGCTGTCCGCCGGACAGCTCGTGCGGATAGCGCCGCGCCATGGCCGCGGGATCGGCGAGCTCGACCAGAGCCAGCAGCTCCAGGATCCGCGCGTGGCGCTGCCGGCGACCGCCGGCGCCGAGCCGCTGCAGGGCCTCGTCGACCTGCCCGGCGATGGTCATGAAGGGATTGAGGCAGCTCATCGGGTCCTGGAAGACCATGCTCATGGCGCGCCCGCGCAGCGGCCGCATCGCCGCGTCGTCCCCGGGGCTCATGAGCCTGCCCTCGAAGCTGAGGCGCGAGCGTGCGGCCATGCGTGCGCCCGGCGGCAGCAGCCCCATGATCGCGGCGGCGGTCATGGACTTGCCGGAGCCGGATTCGCCGATCAGCGCCACGGTTTCGCCGGCAGCGACCGACAGCGAGAGGCCTTGCACCACGGGCCGGCCGGCAATGGCGATGTCAAGGTCGACGATGTCGAGGAGCGGTCGCATCAGGCAAGCCTCGGGTCGATCAGGCGGTGCAGCATGTCGACGATCGTGTTGATGGCGACGAGCGCGACGGCGATCAGCGTGACGGCGGCGAGGATGATCGGGTAGTCGCGGCCGTGGATGGCGTTCAGCGTCAGGCTGCCGAGCCCCGGCAGGGCGAACAGGATTTCCATGGTGAGCGAGCCGGCGACGAGGCCGCCCAGCACCAGGCCCGAGAGCGCCAGAACCACCGGCATGGCGGACGGCAGCACATGGGCGAAGGCGATGCGCCAGGGCGAGAGGCCCTTGGCCCGGGCGGTGCGGACGTGCGGCAGCGCCACGGCCTCACGCAGCTCCTCGCGCAGCGACTTGACGACCTGGCCGGCATTGTCGAGGCCGATCACCAGGACCGGCACCAGCAGCCCGCCGATGACCGGCAGCCAGCCGAGCCAGATCGAAAAGACGAGGATGGCCAGGACGCCGGCGCAGAAGGTCGGAACGGCGATCGACCAGGTGTTGACGCCATCGATCGCGGCATCGAGCCAGCGCGCGGGCCAGGCGGTCGCCGCAGTCGCGAGCAGGAGCGCGAGCGCCACCCCGAAGCAGAAGCTGAGCGCGGCAAGCCAAGCCGTGACCGGAAGCGCGGTCGCGAGCATCTCGCCAACGGGACGATCAAAGCGGATCGAACGGCCGAAATCGCCGGCCGCCGCCCGGCTGATCCAGGTCGCGAACTGCGCTGGCAGGGGCTGGTCGAGCCCGAGGCTGTGGCGCATCTCGGCCTGCTGCTCGGCCGTCAATCCGCCCTCGAGGCCGAGCACGTCGACGACGTCGCCCGGCATCACCCGGCAGAGAAAGAAGGTCAGCATCACGATGAAGGCGGCCTGGGCAAGGCCCCTGAGGAGGCTGGCGAGGACGGCGAAGGTGCGCCTCATGACGATCTCCTCTCAGGCCGTGAGCCGCGGCGGCCGGCACCGGCCGGTTCCGCATCGTCGATCGCGGCGGGGCCGCGCGTTTCGTCGCGGACCGGATCGAGGCGCCGCCGCAGATGAGTGCCGATGACAGACAGGCTCAACGTCAGCAGGACCAGCGCGACGAGCGGCGCGAGGATGGCGTGGGGCGCGCGTTCGACGAAGCGGCTTGCATCGGCGATCATCCGGCCCCAGGTCGGCGCGTCGGGCGACGAGCCGATGCCGAGGAAGCTGAGCACCGATTCCGTGACGATGCAGCGTGGCAGGATGATCGCCGCCTGGGTGACCAGCGCGCCGGCGATGTTGGGCAGGATGTGCCGCCGGAGGATGTGCAGCCGGCCGCCGGAGAAGCTCGTCGCTGCCTGGACGTAGTCGCGGGCCGCCTCGCGCAGATAGGTCGCGCGCGTCACATAGGCGACGAGCGGCGTGAACGAAATGCCGAGCGCCAGGACCAGCGGACCCGGGCCGCTGCCGAGGCCGACGATCAGCAGCAGCGCGAGCAGGGTGCCGGGAAGGGCGCGCACGAGGTCGATCGCCGCGAACAGGACCATGGCCGGCCAGCGCCCGAAGGCGAGCGCCAGGAGGCCGAGCCCCGCGCCGATGGCGAAGGCGATCGCCGTGCCGGCGACCGAAATGCCGAGTGTCGCGCGTGCGCCGTGGAGCAGACGGGCGAAGACGTCGCGGCCGAGATGGTCGGTGCCGAGCGGAAAATCCACGCTCGGGCCCTTGTTGATCGCCAGCAGGTCCTGGTCGAGCGGCGAGGTTCCGGTCAGCCAGGGCGCGGCGAGGCCGGCCAGAACCGCCAGCGCCACGACGGCGCCCGCGAGGACGAGACCGGCCGGCCAGCGGCGGTGCGGCATCGATCGTGGAAAGCCTGCCGCGGCTGAAACCGGGATGGCCATGGCCGCCGTCTCCCCAGGCTCTCAGGCGTCGATCGTGGCGTGAGCGATGCCGCCGCTCGCCCAGTGGCAGGCCCAGGTGAAGCCGGGGTCATAGCCGTTCACGCCCTTGCGGATGGCAATGAGGCTCGGCGCATGCCCGATCACGTAGAAATAGCCCCTGCCGGTGATCCGCTCGGAGGCCTTGAGATAGGTCGCCTTGCGCGCCGCGATGTCGGGCTGCTTCACCGCCTCGTTGATCAGGCGATCGAGCTCGGCGTCCTGGATGCCGCCCCAGAGGACCGGGTTCGGACCGTCGCTCATCAGGCGGACATAGCGCAGATAGATGTCGGAGCGCGGACCCGATGCCATGGCGTTCATGTCCCAGTCGTACTGGCCGAGACGCTTCTGCGCGCCGATGTCGTCGAGGGCGACATGGTTCACCTTGAAGCCGAGCCTGCGCACCATCTGCACGACCACCTGGGCATAGGCCTCCTGCCAGGAGACGAACTCGATCGTGTGCTCCGCCGGCCTGACCCCGGCCTCGGCGAGCAGCTTCCTCGCCTGGTCGAGGTCCGGCTTGGCGAAGGCATCGGCGGCGTGGCTCGCCTCGTCGAAATAGACGTTGCCGGGCGCCACGATCTGGTTGGTGACGACGCCCTTGTCGCCGCCGACGAAGCGCATGAAGGCGGCCTTGTCGACAGCGAGAGCAAGCGCCCGGCGGACGCGCTCGTCGTCGAAGGGCTTGCGTGGCCTGCGGTTGTTGAAGGCGACGAAATACCAGGTCGTGTCCTTCAGGCCGGACACGGTGGCTGCGCCGGCCTTTTCCAGCGTCTCGGCGGCATCGCGCTCGACACTGATGATGTGCACGTCGCCGGCGCGCAGGGCGAGGCTCTTGTCGATGCCGTCGCGCAGGTCGAATTCGACCGCCTCGAGCCTGGGCGCGCCGCTCTTCCAGTATTGCGCGAAGGCCGGCGCCAGCAGCTTCACCTTGGGCTGCCAGGTGCCGAAGGTGAACGGGCCGGTGCCGATCGGCGTCTTGATCGTCTCGTCCCAGCCCTCGGATTTCGGCGACAGGATCCAGAGCTCCGACAGGAGGCTGAGGAACGGCGAATAGGGTTCCTCGAGGGTGATGGCGAGGGTGGTCGGGCCGGCCGTCTCGAGCCTGGCGACACGCTTCATCGCCGAGACGAGCCAGCCGCCCTTCACCTTGGTCTTGACCCGCTCGAAATTGGCCGCGACATCGGCGACCGTCATGACGTCGCCGTTATGGAACCTGACGTCCGGCCGCAGCTTGAAGCGATAGGTCAGGCCATCCGGCGAGACCTCGAAGCTTTCGGCGAGGAACGGCTCGACCGAGCCGTCGGCGGCGATCGAGGTCAGCGTCTCCACATAGCACTGCTGCACGGCGATGCTGCCGGTATGGCGATGCGGATCGGAGGTGTCGAGGCCGAGGGTGGCATATTTCAGGACACCCTTGCGGACGCTCTGGCCGAAGGCCTCGGCCGGCAGGACGGCGAGCGCGGCGGCAAGGCCGGCGCCGCCGAAAAGGACTTTGCGGCGATCGGGGCCGCGATCATGGCTGAAACGGATCATGGCTGGACATCCGGTCGTTGGCGATGACGGTCAGGGGCGAGGCTGCAGGGGCCGGCCGTCGAGGCCGGGCGCTTCCTGTCGGAGGAAGGCGAGAAGGGTCGGGGCGAGGTCGATCGCCGATGTCGGCTCGGCGATCGTGCCGCCGGCGGCAAAGCCCGGACCGTCCAGGATCAGCACCGGCGACTGCTCGTAGCGGCCGAGCCCGCCATGCTGGCCGCAGCCGAGCCGGTCGGGTTTGCCGCCCGCCGGCTTGGCCGCGAGGCTGAGACCGGGAACGCCGTAGGCATTGACCGCCTCGTCGTCGGCCGCCATCGCCACCGCGAAGGCGAGCCCGTCGTCGGCAGGGATGCCGAAGGCATTGAAATCATCGCGTGCGATCAGGCGTCCGACCCAGGGGCGGCCTGCGAGGTAGGCACCGAGCGGCGCGGCCAGATGCGCCTGGCGCGGGTCGACATAGATCAGCGCGGCGGTGCCGTTCGGCGCGACCACGATATCGGCCGAGCCGGGCGCCGCCTTCAGGCCGGCGGCGACCAGCTCGGCGTCGATGTCGACGACATCCGAGACGGTCTGGTGGCCGTGGTCGGAACCGACCAGCAGCAGGATGTCATCGCCGCGCCTGCGGGCCGCGTCGACGGCATCGACCACCGCGCCGGCATGGGCGTCGGCGCGGCGCAGCGCTTCGTGGTGCTGGGGCGAGCCGAGCGGGTGGTCGTGCTGCGTCGTGTCGGGATGGCCGAGCCAGGCGAGCGCCAGTGCCGGCCGGTCCATTGCGACCGCCTCTTTCGTGAAGCGGGCGACCAGGGCGGCATCGCCGTCGAGGTCACCGGCAATGGCAAGCGCCCGCTCGCCTGCGAGGGGCGCGCGGCCCGGGCCGAAGCTGCCGGCACGGTGATAGACATGCCCGAAGCCCAGGGGATCGTGCAGATAGGCAGCGCCGGGCGAGACATTGTTGTAGACGGCGACGCCTCCGGCCGGCGCGAGGCGCTCGGCGAGCGTCGGCATGGCCAGAGCCCGGCCGGTGAGGCGCTCCTTCTCGGCGATGAAGTCGGGCTTGCCGGCGTCGAACAGCGCGAGCGCGCCGTCGTTCGGCAGGCAGATCGTATTGCCGGCAAGGCCGTGGCGGGCGGGCCGGCAGCCGGTCGCGACGCTCGACGAGACGACACGCGTGACCGAGGGAAAGACCGAGCGATGCTCGGCGCACCAGGTCGCGCGCCGGCGCAGGGCCGAAAGGCGCGGCATCCGCTCCGGCGTGACGAAATCCCGGCGCAACCCATCGAGGATGAGGACGACGGCGCGGCGCTTCTCCGTCATGGCTCAGGCTTCCGTCTCGCGCGTGCCGTTCAGCACGAAATCGAAGATGTCGTAGTTGTGGAGTTGCTCCGTCGCGGCCTTGCGCCGGTAGGCCGCGGTGAGGGGATGCGAGACGAGGAAGGGCACGTTCCGCTCCGCCAGGCTGCCGTGCGAGCGCAGGCGCGCACCGGCGAGCTCGGCCAGGGCATGCGCGCCGTCATGGGTGCCGAGCGCCACGCCCTTGCCGGCGATGACGGCGACGTCGCCTTCCCGCTCCATCGGCTGGTCGAAGCGCCGGCACATGTCCTCGCGCAGGAGAGCGAGCTCGACGCCGGGGATCCGGCTGAGGAAGTCCCTGACCTCGGCATGGTCGAGATCGCCCAGGACATGGATGCGCACGAAGCCGCCGAGCGCGCCGTGATGGCGCACGAACGGATCGGTGATCGGGCAGATCACCCGGGTTTGTCCGGCACCGTAACGCGCATCGAGCCGGTCGCCGAGATAGAGGATGTTGGGCGAGCCGTCGACGAGCGACAGATCGGTCATGCCATGATCGGCGACGATGCCGACCATGGCGCCGGCGTCCAGCAGCGCGCCGACCCGGCGGTCCACGGCGCGGATGAAGGCATCGCTATCCGGCGCACCCGGTGCGTGGGCATGCTGGACGAAATCCGACAGCGAGAGATAGAGCACCTCGGCCCGGCCGCTGCTCAGCAGGCGAAGCCCGGCATCGAGGACGAACAGCGAGAGCTCCGGCGAATACTGGTCGGGAACGGGCTCGCCGGCCTGGGCCTCCTCGCCGGCAATGCCGTGTTCGGCCAGCGTGCAGGCCGACGCCTTCTCGGCGGAAAAGGCGATGCCTCGGCCACCGTCGCCGACAAGCCCGACGGCCAGCGCCTTGCGCAGCTTGTCCTTGGCCGTGACCGCGGCGACCTTCACGCCGGCCTTGGAGAGGCCTGCGAGGATCGTCGGCGCGCCGAGGGGGCCGGCATCGGTCATCATGACCTCTTCGCCGGTCGCGCGGTCGTACCAGTAGTTGCCGGAAATGCCGTGCACGCGCGGCGGCGCGCCGCAGACGATCGAGACATTGTTCGGATTGGTGAAGCTCGGCATCGCCGAATGCGCACTGGCATAGAGCCCCTGCTGTGCCATGGCGGAGAGGTTCGGCGACAGCCCTCTTGTCGTGGCGTCTGCAAGATAGGATGGGTCCATTCCATCGTAGCAGATCACGACAGCTCGTTTATTCGGCAGATGATATCCGCGATCGTTGATATAGATCAGATCGTTAGACAATTTAGCTCTCGCTTTATTCAGCATTGAGAGCTGTATCGACGTATTTACGACGACATGAAAGCGATTTATGTTCGGGTAAATTTGAGTTCAGGTCAAATTCAATGTCTCAAATACCTTCACTCCGCGCCCTCGCGACTCTCGAAGCGGTCGTGCGCACCGGCAACATCGTCGCAGCCGCGGATGACCTGTGTGTGACACCCGGCGCGATCAGCAAGCAGATCGGCCAGCTGCAGGAGGCGATCGACGCTCCCCTGTTCGAAAAGGGGCACCGCCTCCGGCCGACCCCGCTCGCGCGCGAGCTTGCCCTGGCGGTCGGGGCCGGGTTGCAGCAGATCCGCCAAGGCTGGGAGGCGGCCTCGCGCCAGGGCCGGCAGCGGGTCGTCACCCTGGCCGCCAACACGACGCTCTCGGTGCACCGGCTGATGCCGCGGCTGGTGGAGGCCCAGGCCGCGGCGGAGGGCCCCGCCATCCGGGTCTCGGCGCTGCACACCACGGATGACTGGCAGGGCGCGCAGTTCGACATCGGCGTGCTGCGCACCGCCTGGAAACCCGAAGGCTGGCAGCACCGCGCGATCGGCGTCGAGCGGCTGACCCTGCTCGCGTCGACGGAACGCGCCAGGGCGCTGCAGCTCGCCGGGCCGGAGGCAATCGCGGGCGAGGCCGTCATCGTCGCCGACACCCGCAGCGGCGAGTTCGAAGGCTGGGTCGAGGCCACCGGGACCCGGCGGCCGCTCGTCGTCCGCGCCGTACCGCATTTCTACCTCGCGGTGCAGGCGGCGCTGGCCGGGAAGGGGTGCATCGTCGGGCCGCCGTCGGTGCTCGTCGACCTCATCGATCAGGGACGGCTCGTCGCACCCTTTCCGCACATGACGTCGATCGGCGCGACCTTGACCGCCGTCTTCGATCCCGACCGCTGCAAGGCGGCCTTCGTCGACAAGCTGCTGGCGGCGCTGTTCCAGGATTTCTAGGCGGCGGGGCGGCGGCGCGATCCGCGCTGCCACGGAACTTTGCAATCCGCCCTGGCGTTCCGGCAAACACACGATCATTGCGTGCGCAACAGGCCGTGCAGGCAGGTCATGCCGGCGGGCCCTGGATTCGACCCGCGGGCCATCCGCCCGTATCCGAGCGTCCTGCGGCCCGGCGCCGGTCGATGCCGAAACGAAGGTTCAGATCCATGACAGTCCTCGGTGCCGCGGAATTCCTGGGGCTTTTCCGGCGCGGCGCGATCTCCGCCGAAGGCCATGTGAACGACCTGCTCGGCCGCATAGCGGAGAACCAGGAGCTGAATGTCTTTACCTGGTTCGCGCCCTCGCAGGTCCTCGAGGCCGCGCGGGCCGCCGATGCGCGCCGCGCCAGGGGCGAGCCGCTCGGCCGGCTCGCCGGGTTGCCGCTGATCGTCAAGGACAACATCAACACGGTCGGGTTTCCGACCTCGGCAGGAACGCGCGCGCTCAAGGCGTTCCACCCCTCCGTCAACGCGCCCGTCTGGCAGCGCCTCGCCGACGAGGGCGCGCTCCTGCTCGGCAAGGCGAACATGCACGAACTGGCGGCGGGCAGCACATCGAGCAATCCGGTGTTCGGCGTCGTCCGCAATCCGCATGCCCGCGCGCATATTCCCGGCGGCTCCAGCGGCGGCACGGCGGCGGCCATTGCGGCGGGCCTGGCGCCGGCCGGCCTTGGAACCGACACGGTCGGCTCCGTGCGCGCGCCCTCATGCTTCTGCGGCATTGCCGGGCTCAGACCGACCACCGCGGAGACCAGAGCCTATTCCCCGGAAGGCGTCGTACCGTTGACGCGGCTGTTCGACACCATCGGGCCGATGGCGGCGAGCGTGGCGGATCTCGTCCCGCTGCATGAGGTCATCACCGGCGCGACAGTGCCTTCTCTCGCCTCTGCCGGCCTGCGCATCGGCCTGTCGATGGAGCCTTTCTGGACGGATCTCGACCCGCAGGTCGAGCGCGTCGTCCGTGCGGCACGCGACCAGCTTGCCGCCGCGGGAATGCGGTTCGTGCCGCTCGACCTCGGCGACCTGGTGGCGCGCGCCACCGCGCTTCACGGGAAGATCCTAGGCCTTGGCGCGGCGGCCGATATCGCGGATTTTCTCACACGTCAGCAGGCGCCCGTTTCGCTGGAGGCGGTCATTGCCGGCATCGCCAGCCAGGACGTGCGCACCCGCCTGGAGGCCGAGCCGGCCGGCGGTTTCGACCCGGACGAGGTCAGGGCCGAGCTTCGCGGGCTGAGGGAGGAGTTCGGCGCGCAGCTGCGCGGCGCGGGGGTTGCGGCGATCATGTATCCAACGGCGCCGATCCTGCCGCCGCTGATCCGCCCCGAAGGCGACCGGGCCGACGACACCATGGTCTTCAACGGCCGCGAGGTGAGCAGCGCCTTCACGCCGGTGCGGCATTCCCGCTATGCGGCCGGGCTTGGCATTCCCGCGCTGACCATTCCCGCCGGCAGGACGGCCTCGCTCCTGCCGGCGGGCCTGGAATTCGCCGCTCCGGCCCATGACGATTCCCTCCTGCTCGGCGTGGGGCTTGCGGCCGAGGCAGCGCTGGGCTGACCCGCCCGGCTCGACCGAGATCGGGGCGGGAGGCCGCCTCTGCCGAACGACCACGCGCCGGTGAACCGGCCACCGCTGTCACGACGGGCGGCGGCGCACGGCCGGAGGGACCTGGCCGTCGATGGCGGCCAGCGAGCTGAAACGGGCATTGCGGATATGCTTGCGCATGGCGTCTTCGGCGGCGTCGGGGTTGCGCGCGTGCAGCGCGCTCATGATGTCGCGGTGCTCGTTGAGGGCTGCCTGAGCGCGTCCTGGGCGCGTGCTCGAGCGCAGGCGGTGGATGCGCAGCTGGTAATAGACCTCGTCCAGCAGCAGGCGCTCGATCCGCTCGCAGCGTGCGCCGCGCACGATGGCGAAATGAAAGTCGTCGTCGGTCGAGCGCTGGAGATAGGCCTCGCCGGCGGCGAGGGCCGGCTGGGCCGCATGATGCGTCAGCAATGCGTCCAGGTCGTCCAGCTCGCGCATGGTCATGTGCTCGGCGGCGAGCCGGGCGGCCATGCCTTCCAGAGCCTCGCGGACGAAGAACAGCTGTTCGAGATCCTCGCGCGCGAAGGCGATGACGCGAACGCCGATCCGGGGCGTGCGCATGACGAGCCGCCCTTCGAGGCGCCCGAGTGCCTCGCGCAGCGGGCCGCGGCTGATACCGAGCTGGCGCGCCAGCTCGGATTCCGACAGGCGCTGGCCGGGCTCGAACTCGCCCGACGTGATCGCCTCGACCAGCTTGCCGAAGGCTTCGTTGGCCAGAGAAGTCCCTGAGATCGGGTTCAAAACGGTCATTCCAGCGATCCTGCCATGTGCCGTGAGTCGGCACCTTGTATCAATTTGCCCGGCGCTGCGATGCTTGACGACTGTTGACAGTATGAATGTCGCGGGCATCCCGATCACCCGATAATTTCCCGAAACGCCGTCATGTGTCAAATGAACGCAGCCGGATTGGTGTCCCTTTTTGCATGAAAAGCCGGATGGCCTGGCTGTTTCTCGTGCGTCAGCACGGGACGGTGATGAGTCTTCAGTCAACTGTTGACAGTTTACTGAAGCGCGATACAGTTTCGGCCCAACAAGCTCCCTGACGCCGGGGCTCGACGACGGCCGTCGGGCCCGCAGGAAGGATGACACATGCGTTCCACCGACAGACTCAAATCGCTGATGGCCCGACGCGCGGCGGTGACCGTTCCCGGCGCCGCCAACGCCATGTTCGCGCGGGTCATCGAGGACCTCGGTTTCGAGGCCGCCTATGTCACGGGCGCCGGTGTCGCCAACATGTATCTCGGGGCGCCGGATATCGGCCTGACCACCATGTCGGAAGTCGCCGAGACCGTCACCGCGATCGCCGACGCCGTCTCGCTGCCGATCATCGTCGACGCCGATACCGGCTTCGGCAATGCGGTGAACATGGTGCGCACGGTCCGTTCCTTCGAGCGGGCGGGCGCCGCCGGCATCCAGATCGAGGACCAGGTCTTCCCGAAGAAGTGCGGCCACTTCAATGGCAAGGACGTCATTCCGCTCGACGAGATGGTGCAGAAGGTCAAGGCCGCGGCCGATGCCCGCCACGACCAGAACCTGCAGATCATCGCGCGCACCGATGCCGCCGCGGTCGAGGGAATGGACCGGGCGATCGAACGGGCCCGCGCCTATGTCGAGGCGGGCGCCGACGTCACCTTCGTCGAGGCGCCGACCAGCGTCGAGCAGCTCGCCCGCATCCCGCGCGAGCTCGGCGTGCCGCAGGTCGCCAATATCGTGTTCGGCGGGCGCACCCCGGATCCGGGCCGCGAGAAGCTGGCGGAGATGGGCTTCTCGATCGTGCTCTATGCCAATGCCGCCCTTCAGGCCGCGCTCAAGGCCTCCTACGAGGTGCTCGGCGCGCTCAAGAGCGAAGGGTCGCTGCAGTCGGTGGCGCACCGCCTGGCCTCGTTCGAGGAGCGCCAGCGGGCGGTCGCCAAGGACGAATGGGATGCGCGCGAGGCGCGCTATCGCGCCGGAGCCTGAGAGGAGGGGCGGATGAGCAAGCCGTGGGACGGGATCATCTCCGAAGAAGAGCAGCGGGCCTACAACGCCGCCGGTTTCGGCCGCGCCACGGGCCTCGGCAAGCGGCCCGCACTGCTCATCATCGACGTGCAGTATCGCACCACCGGCACCGTGCCGAAGCCGTTCTGGGAAGCGATCGAGGAATATCCGACCTCGTGCGGTGATGTCGCCTGGCGGGCGGTCGGACACATCGCGGAACTGCTCGCCGTGTTCCGCGAGCGCCAGTGGCCGGTGCTCTATCCCTATGTGGCTCCCAAGCAGTCCTTCGATTTCGGCCGTCTCTCCGACAAGGTGCCGGCCATCATGGGCGTGGCCGCCAAGGGCTACGAGTTCGTCGCCGAGATCGCGCCGGCGGAGCACGACATCCTGCTGCCGAAGAAGCACCCGAGCGCCTTCTTCGGAACGCCCCTTGCGAGCTACCTGATCAATGCCGGCGCCGACACGCTCGTCGTCACCGGGTGCAGCACCAGCGGCTGCGTGCGCGGCAGCGTGGTCGACGCCTTCGCCTACAATTTCCGTGTCCTGGTTCCCCAGGACGCGGTCTACGACCGCTCGGCTACCTCGCACGCCGTGAACCTGTTCGACATGGCGTCGAAATACGCCGACGTGATGCCGACCGTCGACGCCGTCGCGGCGCTGCGCGCGATCGACCAGCCCGGCCCGCGGCGCTGACCTGCCGCGCCTCGCGGGCGGCGGGAGCGTCGACCAAGCAAGAGACAACGAGACCAGAGGAGATCGAGATGGGGACCAGGATGGACGCGATGTCGCGGCGCCGGCTGCTGGCCGGCCTGGCGGGACTGGGAGGCGCGACGGCGCTGGGGCTCGGCCGCGCCGGGGCGCAGGGCCAGGAGCCGCTGCGTTTCGGTCTCGCCATGCCCCTGTCGGGCGGCCAGGCGCTCTACGGCCAGGATCAGGTGAAGGCCGCCGAATGGGCCGTCGCCGCGATCAACGCGGCCGGCGGCGTCAACGGCCGCAAGCTCGAGATGATCCTGCTCGACACGCGGGCCGACCCGCAGGTCGGCATCCAGTCGGTCAACCGCCTCGTCTCGGTCGAAAAGGTGCCGGTCTTCGTCAGCGCCTGGTCGGCCGTCGTCAAGGCGGTCGCACCGATCGCCAACGACAGCAAGGTGGTCCAGCTCTCGGTCGGCGCCAACTCGGCCGACATCGCCAGGCTCGGCGACTATACCTACACGACCTTTCCCCTCGCCGACGTCGACATCACGGCCCTCGCCAATTATTCCGCCACGCGCCTCGGCAAGAAGCGCGCGGCGGTCCTCTACATCAACAACGAGACCGGCGTCGTCGCCGCCCAGATCTACCGGGACGTCTTCACCAGGTCCGGCGGACAGGTCGTCGCCTACGAGGCCTATGATCCGAAGGCGTCCGACTGGACCGGTTCGCTGCTCAAGGTGCGCGTCGCCAATCCCGACATCGTGCACATCCAGGGGCTGGTCGCGGACACACCGCAGGTGATCGCCCAGATGCGCCAGCTCGGCCTCACCATGCCGGTCTCCTCCTATTCCGCCGTCTACAACCCCAAGCTGATCGAACAGCTCGGCAGGGCTTCGGAAGGCGTCATCGCCACCTCGCTGGCTCCGGGCATTGAGGTTCCCGCGGTGAAGGACTATGTCGAGCGCTGGCGCAAGGAGGTCGGTCGCGAGCCGAACGGCCTGCCCTACACCCAGTATCTCTACGACGCGCCCTACATCGTCGCCCAGGTGTTCAAGTCGCTCGACGACAAGAAGGTGGCGATCACCGGCGAGAGCTTCCGGCAGGAGATGGTCGGGCTCAGGACCTTCGACCTGCCGCTGACGGGCCGCCTCGTGATGAACGAGAACCACACGGTCAGCAAGCCGGTCTTCCTGATGGAAGTGACGGGCGGGGCCTGGAGCCAGCTCGCCATCGTCAACTGATCATCTGACGAGGCCGGCGGCGTCGCGCGGCCGGCCTCCGCGGAGCCTGTCATGCTGTCCTTCGACATCATCGCGCAGATCCTTTGGACGTCGATCGCCACGTCGAGCTATTTCGTGCTGTTCGCGCTGGCGTTCGCCCTGGTCCTCAAGGTCAATCGCGTCTTCAATTTCGCTCAGGCCGCGATGATGATCGCGAGCTTCTACGCCGCCTATTCGGCGGTGGCGCTGGGCGGCGCCCCGGGCTGGCTCGGCTTTGTCGCGGCGCTGGCCGCCAGCCTCGCCATGGCGCTCGCCATCGAGGTGCTCGGCTTCCGCATGCTGCGTCGGCGGCGCGCGGCACAGATGTTCATCTTCATCTTCACGCTGATCGTCTCCGAGCTGGTCGCCTATCTCGCCATGCTGGTGTTCGGCACCTGGCCGTCGACCATCTTCGCCTCGCTGTTCTGGCCGGTGACCCTGGTCGGCAATGTCGCGGTCAGTGCCTGGGACGTGCCGGCCGTGGCGGTCCTCGCGGCGGCGGTGGCGGTGCTGTTCGGCTTCCTGCGCTTCGCCCGCACCGGGCAGTTCATGGTCGCGGTTGCCGACAATCCGGATCTCGCCGAGCTCTACGGCATCGCCAAGGAGCGGATCTATCTCGCCACCATGATGGTGGCCGCCGTGCTCGTGGCGATCGGCATGTTCCTGTACGGGACGCGCGCCCAGGTGCAGCCGACCACCGCGATCGACCTGATGCTGTTCGCCATCGCCGCGACGATCATCGGCGGCATCGGCAATCTCTGGGGGGCGGCGATCGCCGCGATGGTGCTCGGCATCATCCAGAATGCCAGCGTGCTGTTCATCCCGTCGGAATGGCAGGGCTTCCTGCTCTACGTCTTCCTGTTCTTCGCCATCGTTTTCCTGCCGAACGGCATCAGACTGCCGGCGCGCCGGCGGCTGGTCCGCAAGGCGGCGGCCCCGGATCTCGCGCCGGCCGGCACCAAGGAGGCCTGACCGTGGAATATCTGTTCACGATCGTCATCCTCGTCGGCCTCTACGTGATCCTGGCGGCGAGCTTCAATCTCATCATCGGCTATGGCGGCCTGATCTCCATCGCCCACCCGATCTTCTACGCCATCGGCGCCTATGCCTCGGCGATCCTCGCCCGCGACTTCGGCTGGCCGATCTATGCCGCCATGCTGGCCGGCGCCCTGGTCGCGGTGGCCGCTTCCATCCTGGTGGCGCTGCCCTCGCTGCGGGTCTCGGGCGACTATCTGCTGATCGCCAGCATCGGCTTCCAGCTCGGCCTGATCGAGATCCTGAAGAACGTCTCCTGGACCGGCGGCGCCGGAGGCCTGACCAACATCCCCGCCGCCATGGCTTCGCCGGAGGGGCGCATCGCCTATGTCGGCCTGGTGGTCGCCGTCGCGGCCCTGGCAGTCCTGCTGGTGCGTTCGATCGCCCATGGCCCCTACGGCCGGGCGATGAGCGCCATGCGCGACGACGAGCTTGCCTTCGCCGCGCTCGGCCGCAACGCGGTCGCCCTCAAGGTCGCCACCTTCGCGCTCGGCTCGGGCCTGGCAGGTTTTGCCGGCGCGCTCTACGCCCACTATTTCCGCTATCTCGCTCCCGAACAGTTCGAGATCCTGCAGTCCTCGGCGATCCTCACCATGGTGGTGGTCGGCGGCATCCGCACCACCTGGGGGCCGGTGGTCGGCGCGGTGCTGCTGCAGGCGCTGCCGCAGGCGATCACCTTCATGGACCTGCCGCCGAGCCTGCTTGGCCCGATGCAGGGGCTGCTGTTCACCGGCCTGGTCCTGGTCTTCATGTTCGTCCGGCCGCAAGGGCTGATCGCCGCCGGGGAGGTCTGGAACGCCGCGCGCAAGGAAACCAAGCATGTCGCCGGTTCTTGAGATCAAGGGGCTCAACAAGAGCTTCGACGGCATCGTCGTCGCCGACGACATCGATCTGACGCTGCGCGCCGGCCGGGTCGTCGGACTGATCGGGCCGAACGGCGCGGGCAAGACCTCGCTGTTCAACCTGATATCCGGCGTGTTCCGGCCGGATGCAGGGTCCATCCGCCTGGATGGCCGGCCGCTCGATCGCTGCAAGACCTATCAGCGGGCGCGCCTCGGCCTGAGCCGGACCTGGCAGAACCTCAGGCTGTTCCCGTCGCTGACGGTGCTGGACAATCTGATGGTGGCGCCCCGTGCCTATGCCGGCGAGAGCCTGATGCGGCTGGTCTTCACCCCCGGCGCGGTCCGCCGCGCCGAGGCCGCCGATCGGGCCAAGGCACTGGAGGTGCTGGAGCGTGCGGGGCTTTCCAGCGTCGCCCTGACGCCGGCGGCCGACCTGACCTTCGGCCAGCAGAAGCTCGTCGGAGTGGCGCGGGCCCTGATGAACGACGCGCGCTGCCTGCTGCTCGACGAGCCGATGGCGGGCGTCGAAGGCCAAGCCTACCAGACCATCCAGAAAGTGGTGCGGGAACTCGCCGAGAGCGGCACCGCCGTCTGCGTGGTCGAACACAACGTGGCCTTCATCCGCGACCTCTGCGACGAGGGCGTGTTCATGTTCGCCGGCAAGATCCTGGCGCGCGGCCCCGTCGAGCAGCTGATCGCCGACCCGCGCCTCACCGAACTCTATTTCGGAACGTGACGCGATGCTGGAAATCGACCATGTCACCGCCGGTTACGGCACGCTGACCGCGCTGCGCGACATCTCCGTCGCGCTGGAGCCCGGCGCCAGGCTGGGCGTCTTCGGACACAACGGCGCCGGCAAGACCACCCTGCTGCGCTGCATCGTCGGCGCCCACGCGGCCTCGGCCGGCTCGGTGCGGTTCAACGGCGAGCCGATTCCGCCGGGCAGGGTGCCGGAGACCGTCCGCCGCGGCCTCGCCTTCGTGCCGCAGGGGCACAACGTGTTCCCCAACCTGTCGGTGGAGCGCAACCTGCGCGTCTCCGGCCTGCTGTTCGATCAGAGCTTCATCAAGGAAGTGCTCAAGGTCTTTCCGGTGCTCGATGAACGCCGCGCCCAGCGCGCCGGCTCCATGTCGGGCGGCGAGCAGCAGATGCTGGCGCTGGGCATGGCGCTGATGACGCAGCCGAAATGGCTGCTGCTCGACGAGCCTTCGACCGGGCTCGCCCCGGTCATCGTGCGCAATGTCATGGCCCAGATGCGCAAGGTCAACGAGTCCTTCGGCACCGGCCTGATCGTCGTCGAGCAGAACGTACCGGCCACCCTGAAGCTGGTCGACCAGGCGCTGATCCTGAAATCGGGCAAGGCGGTGTTCCAGGGCGAGGCGGGCGAACTCTCGGCCAAGCCCGATCTATGGGAATGGTTCTGATGGCACGCGACCTCGCTCACGAGCGCCGATCCTCGGCCGAAGCCTTCCGGGCGCTCGCCGCCTGGGCCGCCGCGGCTGCCCGGCGGCCCCTGCCCGAGCTGGTCCGGCGCCGGGCCGCCCTGATCCTGGCGGACGACCTCGGAGCCATGGTCGCGGCCGCCGGCGAGACGCAGGTCGCCGCGGCGCGGGAGATCTATGCGCGGTCCTCCTGCGGTGCCGAGGCGACGGTCTTCGCGCCCGGCGCACCACGGCTCGACCGCTATGCGGCGGCCTGTGCCAACGGCATGGCGGCCGCCTGGTGCGAGCTGGACGAAGGCTTCCGCGACGCCCCCTGCCATGCCGGAGCCTATGCGCTGCCTGCGCTGCTCGCCGAGGCCGAGGTGCGGGACGCTTCGGTCTCCGCCGTGCTGGGCGCGCTCGCCGTGGCCTACGAGATGACGGCGCGTCTGGCGCAGGCCTTTCCGTTCCCGACCATGACGGTCCATCCCCATGCCGCCTTCGCCACGGTCGGGGCCGCCGCCGGAACCGCCCTGATGCGCGGTGTCGATGCCGGGACCCTGGTCGACACGGTCTCCGCCGCCGCGAGCATGACCTTCGCCGGGCCGTTCGGCCATGCCACGGAGGGCGCGCTGGTGCGCAACGGCTGGACGTCGGCCGGCGCCTGGATCGGCATGCGCGCCGCGGACTGGGCCGAGATCGGCATAGCCGGCCTCGCCGAGACGCCGCACGACGTCTTCGTCTCGGTGTTCGGCACGGGCTGCCGGCCCGAGGCCCTGACCGAACGGCTCGGCGAGCGCTGGGCCGTCGCCGCCGGCTATCACAAGATCTTCGCCTGCTGCCAGTACGCCCACTCGGCCATCGAGGCGACGCTCGCGCTGAGGGGACGGCTCGCCGCGGCGGGCCGGCGCGCCGAGGACCTGGCCGAGATCCTGGTCGAGACCCATCCGCGCGGCCTCAACCTGACGACGGTCGAACCGCGGACCACGCTGGCGGCCAAGTTCTCCATGCCGCACGCGGTGGCTTCCGCCGCGCTCGGCGGCACCGGCGGCCAGACCGCCTTTGCGGACGCGACCCTGGCCGACCCCGCGATCGCCCGGCTGCGGCGGCAGGTGCGCCTGGCGCCGCATCCGGCCATCGGCGAGCCGCCGCACGACCGGCCGGCGCGCGTCACCTGGCGCTTCGCCGACGGCGAGGCCTGGACGGCCGAATGCGCCAGCGCGCGCGGCGGCGCCGACCAGCCGTTCGACGAAGCGGTCATCCTGGACAAGCTCGCCGAGAACACCCGCGAGGGCCTGCCCCATATGGCGCCGACGCTCGCGCGGCTGGTGGCCGGCGAGGCTGAGGCGTCGGCGGGCCGCTGGCGCGAGATGGCCGCGATGATGCTGCGAGGAGACACATGATGAACGAGGATGTCGATATCTTGATCGTCGGGGCGGGCGCCTGCGGCCTCGCGGCGGCGGTCGCGGCGCACGATGCCGGCATGTCCGCGGCGGTGATCGAAAAGCTCGACCGCCCCGGCGGCAATTCCTCGCTGTCCACCGGTTCGGTGCCGGCCGCCGGCAGCCGCTTCCAGCGCGAGGCGGGCATCGTCGACGATCCCGCCACCTATGTCCGCGATCTCATGGGCATCGCCAAGGAGACCGACGATCTCGCCCTGGTGCAGCGTCTCGCCGAGATTTCGGCGGAGACGGTCGAATGGCTGGTCGACGCGGTCGGCGCCCGGATCAGGCTGGTCACCGCCTACAAGCATATCGGCCATTCCGTGCCGCGCCTGCACGCGCCGGTGTCGCGGCGCGGCCAGGACCTCGTGGACGACCTCGTCGCGGCGGTGGAAGCGCGCGAGATCCCCATCGCCGTCGGCAATTCCGCCCGCGCGCTGATCGTCGAGGACGGCGCCGTCAGGGGCGCGGTGATCGATACCGGCGGTGCCGAGACGGCGATCCGGGCGCGCAAGACGATCCTGTCGCTCAACGGATTTGCCGGCAATGCCGATCTGGTTCGCCGGTTCTGCCCGGAAATTGCCGGCGCGCAATATTTCGGCGCGCTCGGGTCGACCGGCGAGGCCGTGCTGTGGGGCGAGGCGCTGGGCGCCGATCTCGCCAATATGGCGGCCTATCAGGGTTATGCCGCGGTCGCCCATCCGCACGGCAGCCTGCTGTCCTGGACGACGATCGAGAAGGGCGGCTTCCTGGCCGGAGCGGACGGCCGTCGCTTCGGCGACGAGAGCCTCGGCTATTCCGGTTATGCCCGCGTCGTGCTCGAACACGGCGAATTCGCCTATGCGGTCTTCGACCAGAAGATCTTCGACATTGCCGCGGCGGAGGAGGAGTTCGCCGAGCTCGCCCGGTTCGGCGGCCTGAAGAAGGCCGACAGCGCGGAAGCGCTGGCCGAAACCCATGGCCTCGATGCGGCGGCCCTCGCCGAGGAGCTCGCCCGCTACAATCTGGCCGCCGAGGGCCGGGCACCCGACCGCCACGGCAGGACCGATTTCGGTCTCGGGCCCCTGGTCGCGCCCTTCTACATCTGCCGTGTCGTGCCCGGGCTGTTCCACACCCAGGGCGGCCTGCGTGTCGACGGCGACGGTCGCGTGCTGCGCAAGGACGGTACCGCGATTGCCAACCTGTTTGCCGGCGGCGGCGCGGCGGCGGGCATCAGCGGCCGGTCGGGGGCGCTGGGCTATGCCTCGGGCAACGGCCTGCTGTCGGCGATCGCTCTCGGCCGGCTCGCGGCTCTGGCCGCGGCCGGCGAGATCGAAGGGAGTGCGCGGTGACGCTTGCGCGCGAGCTCGTCCGCCGCTGGCGGCGGCCGGCCGTCCTGCCCGAAGCCGTGGCGGCTTCGGCGCGGCTCCACCTTGCAGACGCCATCGGCGTCGGCCTTGCGGCGGCGGCCAGTCCGGTCGGCAGGCCCTACCGCCAGTATGCCGAGACGGCGGCGACCGGCGGGCCGGCGACCGTCTTCGGCCGGGCCGCCGGAGCCGGGGCGGCCGAGGCCGCGCTGATCAATGGCGGGCTGATCCACAGCCTCGAATATGACGACACCCATACCGCCTCGATCGCACATGGCAGCGCGGTGCTCGCCCCCGCGGCGCTCGCGGCGGGGGCGGCCTTCGGCGCCAGCGGCGCCGCGCTGCTCGCGGCCTATGCGCGCGGCTGGGAGGCGCTGATCCGGATCGGCCTCGCCGCGCCCGGCGGCTTCCAGGCGGCCGGTTTCCAGGTCACCTCGGTCGGCGGAGCCATGGTCGCCGCGCAGATCGCCGCCGACCTCGCCGGCCTCGACGAGGAGGGCTGTCTCGCCGCGGTCGGCATCGCGCTCAGCCAGGCTTCCGGCGTGTTCGAATTCCTCAGCAATGGCGCAACCGTCAAGTCGCTGCATCCGGGCTGGGCGGCCCATGCCGGCATCATCGCCGCGGGACTGGCGCGCGCCGGCCTGACCGGCCCGGAGACGAGCTTCGAAGGCCGTTTCGGCCTGTTCCGCGCCTTCGCCCGCGACGCGGCGGCGGCCGACCGCTTCGCCGCCGAGCTCGCCGATTTCGGCACGCGCTGGCATCTGCCGGAGGCGGCGTTCAAGTTCCACCCGTGCTGCCACTATCTCCATCCGTTCATCGAGGCCGCCGGGCTGATCGCCGAACGCGGCATCGGACCCGGCGCCATCGCCGCGATCACCTGCCGGGTTCCGGCCGGCGCCGCCGGCATCATCTGCGAGCCATGGGACGCAAAGCAGGCCCCGGCCTCCGGCCATGCGGCCCGCTGGAGCCTGCCGATCGCGGTCGCGGCCCGGCTCGTCGAGGGCCGGGTGGATCTTGCGACCTTCGAACACGACGCCTCGCCGGCCGTGCGCGCCCTTGCGCAGCGGATCGACTGGCAGCCGCTGGCCGATGCGCGCTTTCCGGAGCGGTTCGAGGCGGAGCTGGACTGTCGTCTCGCCGATGGCAGCGTGCACGGCGTGCGCGTCGACGACGTCTACGGCAATCGCACGCGTCCGGCGAGCGAGGCGGCGGTGCGCGGCAAGTTTCGCGACAATGCCCGCCGCTCGTTGTCGGACGACGGGGTGAGCGCGCTCGAAGGCGCACTCGACGGCATCGGCGGCGCAGCCGATCTCGGTGCCTTGACGGCCGCGCTGCGCGGCCGCTGAGACGGGGAGTTGGCGATGGATGGTTTCGATCTGGTGATCCGGGGCGGTGATGCGATCCTGCCGGGGCAGGGCCGCACGGCCTGCGACATCGCGGTGCGCGACGGGCGGATCGCGGCGATCCTCGCGCCCGGCGAAGCGGCGCCGGCGCGCGAGGAGATCTCCGCCAGGGGGCTGGTGATCCTTCCCGGCGCCATCGACGTGCATCTGCATCTCGGCCACGGCAAGGACATTTCGCGTCCGCGCGTGGCGGCCGACGCCGATCGCGAGACGGCGGCCGCGGCCAAGGGCGGGGTCACCACCTTCGTGCCCTATCTGATGGCGAGCGAGCCGTTCGAGACCATTTTCGACACGGTGGTGGGCGTCACCGAGCAGGGCGCCCGCATCGATTTCGGCTACCACTTCATCATCTCGACCGAGGATCAGCTCGCCGGCGTGCCGGCCTATATCCGCGACTACGGCGCGCCGAGCTTCAAGATCTTCATGAACAACCGGGGCGGCGAGGGCGCGCGGCTCGGCCTGCCCGACATCGACGACGGTTTCCTGCTGCGCCTCAGCGAGGCCGCCGCCGCCCATGGCGGCATGGTCTGTCCGCATCCCGAGACGATCGAGCTCGCCTGGGTCCTGCGCGAGCGGGTGAAGGCGGCCGATCCGGACGGCCGCGGCGGGCTCGCGACCTGGAATGCGACGCGCCCTCCCTTCGTCGAGGCCGACGCCGTGCAGCGGGCCGCCTATATCGCCCACACGGCGGGGGCGCCGCTCTATGTGGTGCACACCTCTTCGGCCGAGGCCCTGGAGGCAGCGCTGCGCCATCGCCGCGCCGGTGCCAGGGTCCATCTGGAGACGTGCCCGCACTATCTGACCCACGACATCGGCTGGGCCGGCGGCGACATGGGCAAGATCAACCCGCCGCTGCGCGAGGCGGCCGACCGCGAGCGCCTGTGGCAGGGCCTCATCGACGGCGAGATCGACACGGTTGGCACGGACCACGTCCATCGCGATCTGTCCTCCAAGGACGGCGGCATCTGGGCGGCCTCGCCCGGTTGCCCGGGGCTCGAGACCCTGCTGCCGGTGCTGCTCAGCGAGGGCCATCACAAGCGCGGCCTGCCGCTCGACCGCGTCGCCGCGGTCACCGCCGGCAATCCCGCGCGGATCATGGGGCTCGGCCACGTCAAGGGCGCCATCGCGCCCGGCCTCGATGCCGACCTGGCGCTGGTCGATCTCGACGCCGTCTGGACCATGGAGCGCGCCGATGTGGTGTCGAGCGCCGGCTATTCGATCTATGAGGGCGAGACCTTCAAGGGGCGCGTCCGCAGCGCCTTCGTCCGTGGCCGTCCGGTCCTGCGTGATGACGCGCTCGTCGACGCGGCGGTGGGCACCGGCCGCTATGTCCGGCGCCGGCTGCCGGCCGGCTGAGCGCGTGCTGCAGGCGACGGCTTCCGAGCCGTGCTATAGGCTGGTGTCCGGATAGCGGCGGGGCCATGGGGGGCATGTCATGCGCAGGCGGGAGGGAACCGGCGGAATTCTGGCCGCGACGACAGTCGCGCTGGCTCTCTCGGTGCCGCCTGCCTTGGCCGCCGAGCCGCTCTCCTGCACCGACCGGAACGTGCTGGAGCGCGTTCGCGACAATCTGCGCAACAGCGGCCGGAATGCCGAGCCGCCGCGCTCATTCTCCGCCTTGAGCGAGCCGCGCGAGGTCCTGCTCGGCGCGCCGCCGCGCTCGGCCAACCGCCACGCGACCAGCGTCACCTTCATCGTGGTCTCGCGCTATTGCGAGGGGCGGGCCGGTGTCGACGCCGGCGCGCCCGAGCCGGTCTATTGGCGGATCGATCTCGTCAGGGACGGCACCGAAGAGAGCTCGCGCATCGATGTCTGTCACAAGCTGTTCGATCCGTTCGAGGACGGCTGCCTGGCCTACAGGCCGGGCGCGTGAGGCGCGATGGCGGGATCGACGCGGCGCGCCGTCTCGCCTGGTGATGCGATGAAGGCAGCCGCCCGAGGAGGCGCACCCGATGGCCACCGCCGTCTACACGTTCGAGGTCGTGGAGGGTCAGGAATGGATATTCCCGACCGACGACAGCCACTACGAGATGTTCTCCGCCTTGGACGGGCGGACCATCACGGATTGGGATCCGCCTGTCATGGCAGGCCGGGGCGGGGGGACCTATTCCGACTTCCCCTGGCTCGGCGAGCATGTGCCGTTCCTGAGACGGCCGGCGGTCGAGGCGCTCGGCCAGGTCCTGCTGCGCCATGGCCAGCTTCTTCCCGTTCGCGGCGAGGAGGCCTGGCTGTTCAACGCGACGACCGTGCTCGACGCGCTCGATCGGCAGCGTTCCGGGATCGTCGCTTTCGACGACGGCAGCATCCTGGCGATCGAGCACCATGTCTTCGACGAAACGAAGCTGGGCGCCGCGGAGGTCTTCAAGCTGCCGATGAGGGCGTCGGCCGTCTACGTCACCGGACCCTTTGTCGAACGGGTGCGCCGGGCCGGGCTGCGCGGTGTCGCCTTCAAGGCCCTGTGAACGGCGCATCGGTCCCGATCTGGCCTTGCCGGCAGGCCGGCGGAGCGTGATCGGGATCCGCTCCGCCGGTGCCGGCGCGGCGGCCGGGCCCACGCCATCAGGCTAGTTCGACAGTCTGCCGGTGTCCGGCCGGTCCAGTTCGAGGTCGCGCGTTTCCGGGATCAGCAGGCCCGTCAGCAGGGTGATGCCGGACACGGCCATCAGGTAGAACAGGAACAGCCGGTGCTCGCCGGCCTGCGAGAGATAGGTGTTCACGTAGGGCGCCGTGCCGCCGAAGATGGCGGTCGCGAGCGACAGCGGCCCGCTGACGCCGGTGGCGCGGACCGATGTCGGGAAGACCTCGGCCCAGACCGCCGTGTTGACCCCGAACAGGCAGGCGAGGATCAGGAGCGCGCAGACCATCGCGGTGAGCAGGCCCGAGAAGCTGCTGGTGATCATCCCGTCGAGCGGCAGGGTGGCCGCGATGAAGCCGAGGCCGAACAGGATGATGAAGATCCGCCGGCCGAACCGGTCGGCGAGCCAGCCGACGATCGGAATGGCGACGAAGAACACGACCTGCGCGATGAGGCTGGCGGTCAGCGCCGATGTCGCGTCGAGCCCGCGGCTGACCTGGGCGAAGGTCGGGCTGTAGATCAGCCACGTGTAGAACATGATCGAGCCGCCGGCCGAAAGCCCGAAGACGACGGCGATGCCGCGCCAGTTGCGCAAAAGCGGGCCGAGGCCGGTCGCGGTCTTCGCACCCTCCGCCTGGGCCTTGGCGAAACTGTCGGTCTCGGTCAGCTTGCGGCGCAGATAGAGCCCGTAGAGGCCGAGCAGCCCGCCGAGCGCGAAGGGAATGCGCCAGCCCCAGCTCTCCAGAGCCGGGCGCCCGAGCGTTGCATTGAGCACGAGGCCGGTGACCGTGGCGATCATGGTGCCGAGAACGACACTCATCCAGGACGTGCTGCCATAGAGCGCGCGCCGGTGGCGCGGCGCCCGCTCGACCAGATAGGTGACCGATGTCCCCATCTCGCCGCCATGGGCGATGCCCTGGGCGAGGCGGGCGACCAGGAGGATGACGGAGGCGGCGAGCCCGGCGGTTGCGAAGGTCGGGGCGAAGGCGATGACGAGGCTGCCGCCGGCGGTGACCAGCATTGCCAGAGTCAGGCTCTTCTTGCGTCCGACCCGGTCGGCATAGAGCCCGAACAGGAAGCCGCCGAGCGGCCGCGTCAGGAAGCCCGCGGCGAAGACGGCGAGCGCCGCCAGCAGCGCCGCCGACCGGTCCGCCGAAGGGAAGAACTGGAGCGCGAAATAGGGCGCGAAGATCGTGTAGATCGTCCAGTCGAACCATTCGAGCGTATTGCCGAAATTGACCGCGATCAGGTCCTTGACGCGGCGCGAGCGCGGCGCGGCGAGCGCGCCCGGTGCGGCGATGTCGGACATGGCTGGAGCCCCTCTTTGTTATGGCTGTCGGCGTCGTTCGGTGGGGAATGCGGGCGCGGGCGTCAGCCGCCGGCAGCCCGCCCTTCGAGGCCGAACCGGGCATCGGCATCGGCCCCCGGCACGCGCATTTCGAAGACGTCGGTGACGACCGTGTAGTCGAAATAGCCGAGCCGGGCGATCGGCTTGATCGCGGGAATGTCGATCTTGCCTTCGGGCGTGATGAACCGGTCGTCGATATGGATCGTCTCGACCCGCGCGAAGACGATGTCGATGGAGCCGACCGGCGAATGGCCTTTCAGGCGATGCGTGCTCAGGTAGCGGCACTCGAACTTGACCGGGCTTTCCTTCACCATGGGGATGCGGGCATTGTCCGCATAGTCCCGCGTGACGTTCAGGCGGTCGAATTCGTTCTCCTCCGGCGGCAGTGCCATGGCGCTCAGATTGACGGCCTCGCGCAGGTCGTAGGTCGCCATGTTCCAGACGAACCAGCCGGTCTCCTCGGCATTGAGCACCGTGTCCTTGCGGCGCCCGTCCGGATAGTGGTTGGCCGAGAACATCACCATCGGCGGATCGAAGGTCAGGTTCTGCCACTGGCTGTAGGGCGCGATGTTCTCGACGCCGGCCGCGCTGACGCTGGACAGCCAGCCGATCGGCCGCGGCACCGTGCAGCTCTTGAAGGGCGAGAAGGGCAGCGGGCTCGGCTCCGTGCAGGGCGAATATTTCATGGCGTCGCGGTCCGGACTTTTGTGGTTTTCGATAATATCCAACCGATATATCGGATGGACGGCGGTTTGGAAAGCCCGTCAAATCGGCTATCGGATCAGGCGGGGAATCGTCCCCGCCGAGGGGCAGCGCCGCGCTGGACAACGCAATGAATCAATCGGAACAGGCGGTCGTCGCCCTGCAGCGCCTGATCGAGCAGGGCGAGCTTCGGCCCGGCTCGATGGTCTCGGAGCGCGGCCTGATGGAGGCGACCGGCCTTGGCCGCACCCCGGTGCGGGAGGCGATCCAGCGCCTCGCGCTCAGCCACATGCTGCGCATCCACCCGAACAAGGGCATCGAGATCCCGGCGATCTCCGTCGAGGACCAGTTGAGCGGCCTCGAGGTTCGCCGGGCCGTCGAGGTCCTTGCCGTCGACCTCGCCTGCCAGCGGGCGACCGAGACGGACGTCGCGGCCATCGCGGCGCTGAAGGCGCGGCTCGCCGGCGGCTTCGACCTTCGCGGCTATTCCGAAACGGTGCGCGAGACCCACGCCCTGATCATCCAGGCGGCGCACAATCCCTATCTGGAAGCGCTGATGGTGCCGCTGCAGACCCTGTCGCGCCGCTTCTGGATCATGCATGTCCGCGACGAGCAGGCCGAGATCGCCCATGGCAAGCGGCTGCACCAGGACATCCTCAACGCGATCCTCGCCCGCGACGCCGCCGCGGCCACCGCCGCGTCGCTCGCGCTCAACAGCTACCTCGTCGACTTCGCGCTCTCGGTCGTCGCGCGCATGGCCAAGGGGCGTGCGCCGCGCTAGCGGGGAGGGGGAGAGGCGCCCGGCGGAGCGGCCGGGATCGGGCCGGCTCGGGCCGCGCTGAAGCCGCTCGGCAGCCCGTCCGGCCCACAGGTGTCACCCATGTCTCCGGTACCGTCCGGCGCCTGGGCAGCGATCATGCGCTGGAGATACGGCCCGGCGCAAAACGCGCAGCCGTCTCCGGCGGATCGCGGGGGCTTCCTTAGGCCATATGCATCGTCGCGGCCCCGTCGTGGGCACCACCTGGCTGGGCCGGCGAGGGCAGGGGCTGATGGGGGCGAGCGGACCCGGGCGCTATTCCCTGCGCGATTGGTGCGTGGTGATCGCCGCGGTCGCGTTCTGCCTGCACCCTGGGAAGGTCAAGATCTCGACCATTCCCGCCGGTCGGCGGGGCGACGTCAAAGGAAGATCTTGCGGCGGCTCGGCAACCCGTCCGATCCACATGTCACTCCTGTCCCAGGTACGATCTGGGACCGATCCGTTCCGATTTTTACGAAAAAATGGCGCACCGCCCCAGACGGAAATGATAAATACGTCTACGCTATAGCCCTCTAAAATGGCTTCACGAATTTGACTATAACTCACTGGAGCAACATCAAGAATCCGTCTGGCCTGTTCGCTGGCGATCTGCTTTCGGAAAGCGGTAGTAAGTGCCCGCATCTCGCGCCGCATCGGTATCGAGACCTACATCTGCCTTCCATCATCATCCGAAAGGGATATCCAGTTGACGACCGATACCGCCGTGCGTTCGGAACTATCTTCCACATCTCCTGCGGTGACCCGCGTCGTCTCCTATCTGCGCGTCTCAACCGGCCGACAGGCCGAGAGCGACCTGTCGATCCCCGATCAGCGCCGCCAGATCCAACGCTATTGCGCAGCGCGCAACTGGGCGATCGTGGAGGACTATATCGAGCCAGGCAGCAGCGCGACGGATGATCGGCGACCGGCCTTTCAGGAGATGATCGATGCGGCTCTGGCCAGGCCGCCAACGTTCAGCACCATCCTGGTCCACAGCTTCTCCCGCTTCTTCCGCGACCAGTTCCAGTTCGAGCGTTATGTGCGCAAGCTTGCGAAGAACGGTGTGCAGGTCATCCATCACCCAGGACATGGGCGACAATCCGATGGCCACGATGATGCGCCAGATCGTGACCCTGTTCGACGAATATCAATCGAAGGAGAACGCGAAGCATACGCTCCGCGCCATGTGCGAGAACGCCCGACAAGGCTATTGGAACGGAGCCCGGCCGCCCATCGGTTACTGCACGGTGGCGGTCGACAAGCGAGGCTCGAAGGTCAAGAAGGCGTTGGAGATCGATCCGCTGCACGCCGGGACGGTCCGGCTGATCTTTCGACTTGCACTTGAAGGCGCCGATGGCAGCGGCCCGATGGGCGTCAAAGCCATCACCTGTTTCCTCAACGAGCGCGACATCCGCACGCGCGATGGCGGGCGTTGGGGACTCGGGCAAGTCCACGCGATCCTGACCCGCACAACCTACATCGGTGAACATCGGTTCAACCGTGAGCACGCTCGCACCAAACAGCGGAAGGCAGCCGCTGGGCACGCCATCATGGCCGTGCCGCCATTGATCGCGGAGCACGACTTTAACGAGGTCCAGAATCTGCTTCGATCGCGCGACCCCAAAATGATGCATCCGCAAGCTGTGGGCGGGCCGACGTTGCTCACCGGCATCTGTTTCTGCACGTCGTGCGGCGGCGCCATGATCAGCCGCACCGGAACCGGCAGCTCTGGGCTCACGTATGGCTACTATACTTGCTCAACCCGAGCGCGGCAGGGACGGACCGGTTGCAAGGGACTTGCGGTTCGGATGGATAGGCTGGACGAAGCCGTGATCGACTTCCTCGGGTCGACGCTTCTCGCTCCTGAACGGATCGAGGCGTTGCTGGGGCCGCTTCTGGCACATCGGAAAACATGGGAAGACCGTCGACGCCAACATGTCGCTGAGCTGCGAGAGCGAGCAAACGAAGCTGAGCGCAGGCTTCGGATCCTCTATGAAGCCGTCGAAGATGGCATGCTTGCCAGCACCGATCGAATGTTCCGAAAGCGCATCGCCGAATTTTCCACTCTTCGTGAGCGGGCCGAGATCGAAGCGGATCGGGTCGAGGCAATGGTGATCCGTACAAGCTCTGTGCCGGCGATAAAGGATGTCATGCGCATGGCGGGCGATGTTCGTGCCAAGCTGCACAAACTTGGCTCGCTGCCCCGTCAGATCGTGCGGACGCTGCTCCAGCGGGTCGATTTGGCGAGCAAGCTCGAGGCCCATGTGAAAGGTTCGCGCGGCGAGCTGTTGAAGGCGCTCGCCTTCGCAACCGGCAACAGAGCGATCATGACGGCGGGCGCAGGTGGATTGAACTGGGACTGGGGTAGCCGTGATGGCTATGCTTTCTATATGTCGATGTAGGTGCTGAAATGGACCTGGCAGGGCCTTGCGGGTCGCCGTTACTACCGGCTTCTACAATCTGGCAGCTTAGCGCCACAACCAGGCATTGGGAGCTTGTCCCTGATCGGACATTCCCTTACGTCCCGTCGCTGTCACCTGAGGAGTTCCAAGCCTTGTTCAACAGCCTGCCAGAGTCCCCGGAGCCTCAGTCGTGATCAAGATGCCGAAGAACGAGCGCGAGGCGATCGAGATGCTGCGGGAGTATCGCATGGCGAATCCTCGACCGCTCCTACCGTGTGTCGATCAGACCGAAGACGACATCTCGGCTTATTACCGCGCCGCGGCTGAGGGGGATGTCGCCGTCGTCCGGCAGGGATATGGCGGGATGACTACCTACTTCGTCGGCAAGATCACAGGCAAGAACGCGCGAGCGGGACGAGTCTATGTCGACTGCCGGCATGGCGGCGGCTCGGCGTTCTACATGAAGCACGGCCGCAACTGCTTCCATCCAAAGGGGCAGACGGACCTGATCGTGCCGACTCCCGAAGTGCTCGCTTGGGCGGCCGAGCATCCACAGGGCTCTTTCGATTTCGCGACGTTCCGCGGGCCTGAGCACGGGCCGGCGCCGGCTCGCGAACGGCGCGCGCCCCCGGATATTTCATGCAGGTAGAATGTGGCTGATCGGCCTTGCCTCGACGCCGTCCGCGATGTTGATTGGCATACTGGGCCCCTCGGCCGGTCGGGGGATCGCTACACGGAGCTCGACCTCCGAGTCGGCGCACAGCGCGCCGAGGATCAGGCCGTTAACCGTAGATCTGAAGCCGCGATCCGCAACGCAAAAGCACCTAGATCCCACGCCAGCTGGAACGGTGCGCGAGCCGGTTTCAACTGGCAGTTCGGGCTCGGGTGGCCGGAGATTTGGGGAGGGTCAGATCGTCTCGGGTGACGAAATGGGATGCGGCGCGATCGACACGAAGATGTGCGCTAATCGGATTGGGGGGATGGACGGAGCGCGCAGATGCAGAGAATCGAAGCTGGCAATCATCGGCGCGAGGGTGGACGGTGCGATCCGGTGCATCCCGTTTTCCACCTGGCACTTTAGGGGCTCCAGATGACTGTCGATAATCGCTTCGACGTGCGTCGTGGTTTCCGTGGAGCCAGGGCGTAAGAAAGCCCACATCGCGCCCTCGGCAGACCTTGGTCCATATCTGCCGTCTACAAATCGGACCATCCCATCAGTCACATAGGCTTTTGCTGGCCGCCCGTTACCGATCACTTTGCACTCGACGATGAAATTCGGCGACCCCGACAATCGCCACTCGATATCCGAGCGACCAATAATCACTCGCTTACCATCAGGTCGGAGATCATAGCGCTTGAGCTCGGCGAAGAACTCGCCATGAAAGGGCTGCCTGCCATCGTGGTATTGCGCATCAAGATAAGCGGCGAAACCTTCGGTGAGCGTCGGCTCGTCACGGTTTGCAAAGGGCTCGCCAATGCCGGAATACAAGGCTTCATATTCCTGCCATTTCGCGACGAGATAACTTAGTATTTCCGACGCAGGTGGGCGTTGGACCAAGTATGTCCAATCGGAATTGGCCCCCAGCCTCTCGACTTCCATCACGCGCGCGCCCGCGACAGGCTCTGCAACTGCAACGCCAAGCGGTTGGCGTCCTCGACAGCACAGCGGCGCATCCAGAAGCGCGACACCAGTGGTTTGACTAGGAAAATGCGACTGCCGTCCACGATGGCCATATCCGGAATCGTCAGCAAATTCTCAGCCGGACGCTCGACCACTCGCTTGAGCGCGCTTGCGAGTATCTCGATTATGCTGTCATCCCCGAACCGATCGGCGACGGCACTGTCGCCGAGTGTTAAAACAGTCGCACCCATGGGAACGCTGCGGCCAGTCCAAGTGGCGACCCGGATCTCACCTCTACCGCCGGTGGCATTGCGCCATTCGCAAAGTGTCTTGCATAGTGCCTCAGCATAGCCATGCATCAGCTGCATCGACGGAGCTTGCCGCAAAGGCTTCATTAGCGATTGATGACGTAGGCTGGTCGGCTGCAGCGCAGCACCAGCGAGCGTGGACAGCTCTTCGATCATTGCGATCTCGTCGGCTGTCAGCCGGAAGTAGGCATAGACCAACTCGTTGGCCCTGTATTGGATCGCGCTCCAACGGTGCGGCTGAAGAAGCTCTTCCTCGGTTTCTACCGTAGCGAGCAGTTGGTCTACTATGGCCATGATAGATTTGGCTTCATCGGGTGCGGGATGCCGATCGATCGGCCAGAACGGCCAGTCCAGCGCTTCGCGTACATGAAGCTTCGGCCGTTCGGATGCGACGCTGCTGCTTAGGAGCAGCAGCAACCACAAGCCCATGGGAGAGCGTAGATAGACAGTCAGGAATCGCGCAGTGAGTCGCGCCTCTTCAGTATCCGGAGCGGACAGGACCGCAAGCGAATGCTGAAACGAAAACGGCGCTTCGGCATAGACTGCTTTGACTCCGTCTTCTGGATGGGCCCCATCGGTCCACAGCACTCGCGGCCCTCTGAACAGCCGCTCATCTGGAGCACGTGCGATCTTGTCGAGCGGAAAGTGGCGCAAGCTCTTCTGCGGCACAAAGGGGAGATCTTTGGGCAGCGCGGTTGCGGGCAGAAATCTCTCGCGCGCCATCCAGTCTGGTACTTCTTGGTACCAGGATTCTCGCGGCCTACGGACGTCCTCGTCCTTCGCATGAAAGCCCTTGGCGTCCTGCCATCCGCCCGCAGTCAGATCGCGGATGCTGCCCCGTCGTCTCAGCCGCTGCAACAACGCGATATCGGCATCAGAGCCCCAATAGCGAACGGCAAGCTGCGCATCGTCACTAAGAAGTGCCGCGACTGGCATATCTGCGCGGTCTCCACCGTGAACCGCGAGCCGTCCGAAGGCGAGTGAGATGTCAGTTTTCGGCGTCCAATATTCAAAGCTCTCCTGCTCGACGCTCCCAAACCGCTCGTCACGGGCGCGGGCAGAGGCGATCAGCACCACGAACGGATGCACTGCGTCGGCGAAGATCAGACGACGCATGTCCGAAAAATTAACGATTTTCTCGATCCGATAGCGTCCCAGTAGGTGCGCACGAAAGTCGCGCTGGGTCGAGTCCCCTGACACGAACGGCGTGACCGGAAGGATTAATGCGACGCGCCCTCCAGGCTTCAACGTGTCGGCAGCGCCGAGCGCAAAAGCAGCCGCAATCTGCCGCTTGGGTACATGCGGGGTCGGCGCATCCTGGCGGAGCTGCCATGCGTTCACCGACTTGGCGGCGGGCTCGCTTGTGCGGAGTTCGCGCCATGGCGGATTGGACAGGAAGATCCCGTAGCGTGCGCGGTTTGCCGCTTCGCTCGCCTCGCCAAAAAAGTCGCCCTGATCTCCGCGCCGGATATTGTCAGCCAGCGTCGGCAGCTTGTGGCCGCCCTTGCGTAGTTCGGCCAGGTCGCGGGGATTGAGGTCGGAGAGCAGTGCCAGATAGAGGCTGAACGCCGTCAATTGGCAGGCATCGTCATCAATGTCACCGCCGAAGATATGGTCGAGAAGTAGCTTTCGCCGTGCTGTGAAGCCCACTTCAGCTGGGTGACCTTCTCGGGCGTTGCGGATCTCGAGCGCTCGGATGAGCCGTCGGAAAGCCGCGGTCAGCAACATTCCCGAGCCGCACGCTCCATCGAAAATTTTCTCCTTGAGGATGTCGCGGTCCGCGATGGCCAACTCGACGACCCAGTCGGCGAGCAGCCGAGGAGTATAATAAGCTCCCTGCTTGCGCTTCGCCTTGTCGGCCCCGACTTCCTCCGTGCCTGTGTCCTTGGAGGCAAGAAAAGTCTCGTAGATGCTAGCAATCAACTCGATCGGAATCTGGCTGAAGTCATAGCGCCAGAAGCTAGCCTGGCCCGTGCGCAACGTCGTACGGGCCAAGAACTGCAAAATCCAGCTGAAGGCCTCATCCGACAGATTCTCCCATCCAGTCTCACTGTCTGCGCTCGTCAGGAAGTCGCCGTTGAAGTCGGTGCGCAGCTTCCGGATCAGCTTGCGCAAGCCTGTGCGATCACGCTCACTGATTAGGTCGTAAAGGGGACGCACCTCGCGCAATGCACGATAGGTTTCGCCGACGATCTGACGGTCTTCAAGATAAGTGATGAAGATCAGCCGAGCGACCAAGCGCCGTGCCGCTGGCCCAACTAGACCGCATCCGATGAGCTTTTCGACCAGTACCAGGATGTTGTCGAGCAGCACCTTATCAACGCGCTTGTGCGGATCGAACCAGCTGTCGCGGTCGCGCAGCGCCTCACCGCCTAAGAGTCCGCTCACCGACCATGCGCGCCGGACTTCCTCCCGCTCGGCGATCGAATAGCGTTGCGGCAGTGCATCGGGATTGTCGACCGACCAGGCCTCGATCCATTCCGCATCGGCGACGAGCACAACGCGCGCGAGGTTCTGGTTCCAGAGCCGTTCGCAAAACGCTCGCATTTCCTCGTGCCGCTCGCCCGCAGACGCGCTCAGTCGGCGCTGGTCGAGAAGGCAAACTGTCGGAACCCGATCTATGCAGAATACCGCAGCGCCGGCAGGGCCGCGCTCCGAGCTGAAGATCGCACGCAGCTCCGGCGCAAAGGGATGGACATCGATCGAGTCGCTACCGTCGACGACAAACGCGCCCTCCACCCGGCCATAGCCGAGATCGTCGACCCACGGGCCAGCCAGATCGGTGCGTTCGCTCATTTTCCTACTCTGACGGATGTGCGTTCGTCCGGCTAGTGATAATTTTAAAAAGGATGGACTTTTTTACTCAGATAGTCATTTTAGATTAGATGTCAGGTGTATCCATCTCAGAGCTCGACCGGACGCCCGGCAAGCGCGGGCGCCCCCGAAAGGCGGCCGGTGCGGAGCCGTCAGCGGACCAAATGCGCAGATTGCGATTTATCGAGCGGGCAGCGTTGTGGACGGGACAGGTCGGAAGGCGTGCGGTTGCGGCGACGTTCGACGTCAGCATCAGCCACGTCACATCGGACTTTCACCGCTATCGGGAAATGGCTCCGCGCAATCTGAGCTATGACGTGGCGGAGAAGTGCTTCCGACCGACCGCTTCCTTCAAGCCGCTGTTCGAGACTGAAGACCCGGCGGACATCCTGAGCACCATTGCTGCTTCAGTGACCTTGCCGAACCAAGACCGCTGCCGGCTGCTCGGCTTCACACCATCGGTCGATGTGGCCCAAGCGCTTCCAGTAGCGATTGATCAGGCGCTGCTTGTGTCAATCTGTCGCGGGATCACCGTCGGCGCCGCACTGGAGATTAACTATCAATCGATGGCGACCCCCGAGGCCAATAAACGACTATTCGCCCCACACGCTCTGATTTTTACCGGGCAACGATGGCTCGTCCGGGGGTGGGATGGGCGACATCAGGCATATCGCGACTTGGCTTTGGCGCGCGTTCTCAGCGCTGGAGCCACTCGCGAACTCGGTGAAGATTTGCCCCGCGATGATAAATGGCATGATCGCGCGACGCTGGAGATCAGCCTGATCGACGGTATGTCATCCGGGCAGGTGGATGTAACAGCGCGTGAGTTCGGCATGCGCCGCGAGCCTGATGGGAGCTTCGCGGTGCGGATCCAGCCGCGTAAGGCGATGATCCCCTATGTGCTCGATCATTTGCGATTACGTCCAACAGACCATGCGAGCCAAGCGGCCCCAATCCGGCTGCGCAATTATGACGACATTCGGGAGTTTGATCGCCCTAGCGCGGCCGGTTGAACAACCCGAAAATCTCTATGCCTAGCCGATGACAGCTTTGTGGAGTGATTCACTCAAAATTACTGGTCTGCAACCGACCACGAATCCTCAACGCAAGTTCGTCGGAATGCCTGGAAGCGGACCCTCTGAACTTCTGCTGTGGGCCAACTCTGCCCGTCGTGTCGCCGCGCGAGCTAGATTGCTAGAAAGTAGACACTCCACGAGTCAGCTAGGAGCCAAAATCGCCCGATCGACCGTAAGCGGTTCGAATTTTTTCACCGCCAAAACGCCGCCGTTTCTACGCTTTTCATACACGGGCCCGGTCCCGCTCTTTGCACAGGCGTAGATTAGGCGGCGATAGCGTACTGTGGAGGGCAATCGGTAGTATTTGGCGCGCCCGAAAGGATTCGAACCTCTGACCCCCAGATTCGTAGTCTGGTGCTCTATCCAGCTGAGCTACGGGCGCGCGCCACGTTCGGGATGTGAAGAACGTCTCGAACGGAGGCGGTCGAATAAGCTGTTTCTCGGCGGATTGCAAGAGCGTCGGCCCGGCGCTGTGGATGATTTTTGCCGGCTGCATCCAAGGGCCGGCGCAAGGCCAGGCGGGCCGCGGGTTTGCCGCGTCGGGCCCCGGCAAACGCGCCGTCCGCGCCGTCAGGCGCGGCGGCGCTGCGACTTGCGGATGGCGGCGAGATCGATCGGCCGGTCGGGAATCGTGATCTGGAAGGTGGCGCCCAGCGTGCCGTCGGCGAGCGCGATGGTGCCGCCATGGGCGCGCACCAGCTCGGAGGCGATGGCAAGGCCGAGGCCGGTGCCGCCGGGCCGGGTCGAGCCCTGGAAGGCCTCGAACAGATGGGCGCGGGCGCGGTCGGGAATGCCGGGGCCGGTGTCGGAGACCTCGATCACCACCACCGTGCCCTCGCGCCGGGCGCCGACCCGCACCTGGTCGCGGACGGGATCGTTGGGCGCGCGCGCCTCCAGCGCCTGCTGGGCGTTGCGGCCGATATTGAGCAGCACCCGGAACAGGTGGTCGGGATCGGCGTCGACGACGAGCTCCTCGGGCACGCCGTTGATGAAGGCGATGCGCGCCTCGAAGCCGAGACCCATCGTGTCGCGCACCTCGTCGGCGAGCGCTGCGAGGCGCACGGCGGCGCGCTGGGGCGGGGCCTCGTGGGCGCGGCCATAGGACAGGGTCGACTGGCAGAAGGCGATGGCCCGGTCGAGCGCCTGGATCATCTTCGGCGCGAATCGCTGCACGGTCGGATCCGGCACGTCGGCGAGCCGGTCGGAGAACAGCTGGGCGGAGGCGAGCAGGTTGCGCAGGTCGTGGTTGATCTTGGAGACCGCGAGGCCGAGGGCGGCGAGGCGTGAGCGCTGCGCCAGCGTGTCGTGCAGCGACTGCTGCATGGTCTGCAGCTCGTATTCGGCGACGCCGACCTCGTCCTTGCGGCCGCTCGGCACGATCACCCGGCTCAGATCCTCCGGATTCTCGCGGAAGGCGATCATGGTGCTGGTCAGCCGCGCCATCGGCCGCACGAACATCAGGTGCAGCGTCAGATAGACCAGCGCGCCGGTGATGCAGGAGATCAGCAGCGACAGGAGGATGATGGTCTTCGAGAAGCGCAGCATGGCGCGCCTGAGCGGCGTCTCGTCCAGCACGATCTCGACGAAGTCGCCGGCCCGCGGCGCCGTGCCCATGACGCGCAGGATGCGGCCGTCGCGCGCGAACAGCGTGTCGAAGGCATCGCCGATCGAGCCCATCAGCGTGCGCTCGCGCATGTCGACGGTCACGTCGACCTCCGGCGGCTGCTCGGAGACGGCGAGCAGGCGGCGCGTCGTGCCGGTCTTCAGCGCCACGGCCTGGGCGCCGGCGCTGTTCAGGAGCTCGCGCATCAGCGCCTCCGGCACCATGCCGGTGGGCGCCGCCTCCAGCACCAGGGCGGCGGTGCGCGCCGAGGCCAGCCGGTCGTCGAGCCAGCTGATCCGGTAGGTCGCGACCGAAGGCAGGAAGATGAGGATTTCCGCCACCATCACGAAGATGGCGGTGAGCATCAGCAGCTTGCCCGACAGGCCGACCCCGCGCGAGGGCGCCGGCGCGGCCAGTTCGAGATCGGCGCGCCGCCGGGCGGCGAGGGCCTTGGCCTCCGCATCCTGGGTCTGGTCCGGTAACGTCTCGCGCGGCATGAGGCGGGATCCGATAGGCGGGATGCGATCATAAACGGCAGCACTCGGACACAGAAGACCGCCAAAGCGCTCATATGGGCAGGCCGGTCCGAACCAACAGATAGGTACGCGTAGCCGGCTTGCCCAGCTCTGATAAGCCTTGATGGGGCAGAACGATGGCAGCCCGGAACGACGGCCGCCCGCGGCACCGCCCGCCGCGGCCGTCCTCTGCGGCCGAGCGTCGCAATGCCAGGCCATCTGTGGCCCGTCATCCCGCCGTCATCGATCCGTTACGCCGCTGTCAGGCTGATCCGCCAAGGAGCGCCCGTTCCTCGATATGTCCGGAGCCCTTGATGCGCGCCCTGATTTTCGCCGCCGCCCTCCTCGCGGCCACGCCGGTCCTCGCCCAGCAGGAGTTCCCGGCCCGTCTCGCCGGCCATGCCCTGCTGCCGGCGGCGACCTTCATCCAGCCGCCGGCCGACGCGCCGGCCGACCTGCAGGTCTCCGGCAAGTTCACCGGCCCGGCGCGCGTCGATGCCGTCGGCACCATCATGGGCCGCTCCGCCGGCCGCCCGACGGGCCTGTCGCTGCCGTTCCGCGGCCAGCCGGCCCAGGGGCATTCCGGCATCCGGCGCATGGCCGACGGCACGTTCTGGGTGCTGACCGACAACGGTTTCGGCTCCAAGGCCAATTCGCCGGATTCGATGCTCTATCTCAACCGCTACCGGATCGACTGGGAGAAGGGCTCGTTCGAGCGCCTGGAGACCGTCTTCCTGTCCGATCCCGACAAAAAGGTGCCGTTCCGCATCGCCAACGAGGGCACCGAGCGGCGCTACCTGACCGGCGCCGACTTCGACACCGAGAGCTTCCAGATCATCGGCGGCAAGATCTGGATCGGCGACGAGCTCGGCCCCTACCTCATCCGCGTCGACATGACCGGCAAGGTGGAAGCGGTGTTCGAGACCCAGGTCGACGGCCAGGTGGTGCGCTCGCCCGACCATCCCGCGGTGACGACGCCGGCCGTGCCGGGCGGCCCGGTCGACTTCCGGGTGCGCCGGTCCAAGGGTTTCGAGGGCATGGCGGCCTCGCCCGACGGCCGCTTCCTCTATCCGCTGCTCGAAGGCGCGCTGTGGGATCCCCAGAGCAACGGCCTCGAAATGCTCGACGGCAAGCAGTACCTGCGCATCCTGGAATTCGACGTGCAGGCCGGCCGCTGGACCGGACGCCACTGGAAGTTCGTGCTGGAGGAGAACAACCTCTCGATCGGCGACTTCAACATGATCGACGGCACGACCGGCCTGATCATCGTGCGCGACGACAATGAGGGCGTGCCGGAGCGGGCCTGCCCGCAGGGCCAGCGCGCCGAGACCTGCTTCCACGCCCTGCCGCGCATCAAGCGCGTCTGGAAGATCGAGATGACCGACGCCAATGCCGGCGGCCCGGTGCGCAAGATCGGCTTCATCGACCTCCTGCGCATCCAGGATCCGGACAGCCGCGCCCGCAAGCCGCTGTCGGGCGGCCACTTCCAGTTCCCGTTCTTCACCATCGAGAATGTCGACGTGGTCGATGCCGACCACATCATCGTCGGCAACGACAACAACCTGCCGTTCTCCTCGAGCCGCGATCCGAACCAGGCCGACGACAACGAGATGGTGCTGCTGCGCGTGCCGGAATTCCTGCGCGCCCGCTGAGCGGCGCCGGTCGCAGACAGCCGAGGGCCCGGTGCAGACCGGGCCCTTGTCTTTCCGGTCGGGCCGTCACCGGTCGATGGACGGCCGCCGCGTCATCCGCGTCACGTTGCGGCGCACCGCGAAGATGCGGCCATAGGCATCGCCCTTCAGGTCGGCGCGATAGCCGGCATAGCCGAGCAGCGGATCCCAGGAACATTCCTCGTCGTGCAGGATCTGGAAATCGCCGGACAGGGTCGCGCGGATCTGCTCGCGGTTCCGGCGGTTCTGGAATTCGAGCAGGACCAGCGAGGTCTTCGACAGGTCGAGATGGGCGAGCACGTCGCCCTCGCCACCCTCGATGTCGATCTTGACGACGTCGGCCGAGGGCAGGCTCGCCGGATCGACGACGTCGACCTCGTAGGTCTCGGCCATGTGGCCGGCGACGAAGGTGTCGCCGGAATAGGCCGCGAGCCCGGATTCGCCGTCGCCGGCATAGCGGCTGACGAAGGTCGCCCGCCGCGCGGGGCCGGGGAACAGCGCCGCATTGACGATGGTGATGTCGCGCCGGCCCGCGGTGTTGCGCTTCAGGTAGTCGAAGGTGCCCGGATGCGGCTCGAAGGAGCGCACATGGCTGCCCGGCCAGCGGGCCGCGGCCCAGAGCGCGAAGGAGCCGACATTGGCGCCGATATCGAGAATATCGAGGCCGATACCGTCGTAATCGGCCTCGTATTCGCCTTCCAGCACATCCTTGATGGCAAATTCCATGGGCTCGGGGCAATGCACCATCATGGGAATGCGGGCGACATAGCGGTTCACGGGGCGGTTCCTCCTGGCGTGCCGGCGCGGGGCTGACGCCCCGCTGCAGCCAGAAGCTATCGCGCCGGCGCGGCTTTTCCAGGGGGAGGGGCTTGCGCAGGTGGTTGGCGGGAAGGGCGCCGTGGTTCGAGGCGCGTAACCGCTTAAGGCTACATGGCACCAGGCGCGGCCGTGGTTCGAGGGTCGCTTCGCTCCCACCTCACCATGAGCTGGGGAGGTGAATGGCAGCAGGCTTGCTCATGAAGCCCTGTGCGAAGCGCTTCATGACCGCGCTTGATGTCATGCTTTGCCGACCCTCGTGGGTGAGGAGCCCGCGCCCTGGCGCGGGCTTCGAACCACGGCCACCCGCAATGCCGCGCAATCGCGCGCGGAATCTCACGCGACCGGCGCGACCAGGACCGCGAGGAAGTGCTCGACGGCCGCTTCCACCGGGCCGTCGTTGAGGATGGTGACGTCGGCCGGCGCGCCGGTCTCGACGCGGCGGGCGACGCGCGCGGACGGGTCGCCGTCGCTCGACCGGCCGCGCGCCGCGACGCGGGCCGCGAGCACGGCGGGCGGCGCGGTGATCTCGACCACGATCACGCTCTGGTAGCGCCGGCGGGCCGCGTCCAGGATCGAGCGCGAGACATTGCACACGACGGTCCGGCCTTCGCGCAGCAGATGGTCGATGGCGATCGGAATGCCGTAGTCGTGGCCATGCGCGGACCAGGACAGGGCGAAGCCGCCGATGCGGGCGAGGGTCGCGAAGGTCGCCACGTCCACCTCGGCATTGGCTTCCGCCGCCGAGGGAGGCCGGGTCACCACACGGCTCGGGAACAGCACGCGCTCGTCGCCGGCGAGCCGCTGCCGCGCCGCCTCGATCAGCGTGTCCTTGCCGGCGCCGCTCGGTCCGACCACCAGCACGAGCCGGCCCGGGCCGATCGGTTCGGCCGGGGCGGAAGCGACGCCATTGGCATGATCGAGCGTGCCGGGCACGGACATGGGCGGCGGATCCTCGTTCGGTCAGGAGATCCGGAGGCCGGTGCGCCAGACCTGGCGCACCACCGGCTGGCTGCCGACCAGCACGACGCGCACCAGGTCGCCGCGCTTGCCGACGGCGATCTCGCCGCGGTCGGTCATGCCGGTCGCCTCGGCCGGGGCCTTCGACACGGTGCGGATGGCGCCGGGAAGGCCGCCCACCGCCGGCACGCCGGCCAGGCCGAAGGCGCCCTGGATCAGGCTGATCGGCACATAGTCGGACGAGAGAATGTCGAGCACGCCCGCCTCGGCCAGCTCCAGCGCCGAGACATTGCCGGAATGCGAGCCGCCGCGCACGACATTGGGCGCGCCCATCAGGACGGCGATGCCGGCCGCATGCGAGGCGCGTGCCGCTTCCACCGTGGTCGGGAACTCGGCGATCGAGACCCTGTCGGCGAGCGATTCGGTGACATGCTCCTCCAGCGTGTCGTCGTGGCTCGCCAGCGCGATGCCGCGATCATGGGCGAGCGCCACCAGGCCGCGCTTGTTCGGCTCGGCGATGATCGCCGAGCGCGCCTTGCGCGCCTCGAACAGGGCCGTCAGCTCGTCCTCGGCGAGGCCGCTCTTGCCGCGGTAGTAGACGCGCTGCTTCTCCTCGTCGCGGAACTGCCGCTGGCCCGGCGTATGGTCCATCAGCGACATCAGCCGGACGTCGAAGCGGGCGAGGTAGTCGCTCGCCTCCTCGACCACGCCGCGCGAGGGGATCTCGCAGCGCAGGTGGGTGTGGTGATCGGCGCGCAGGAGGCCGCTGCGCTTGGCCTCCTCGAGCCCTTCCGACAGTTCGAGCAGCGCATCGGACACGCCCGGCCGGTCGTCGTCGCGGCCGACGCGCAGGCTGTCGAACACGGTGGTGATGCCGGAGGCGGCGATCTGCGCGTCATAGGCGAAGACCGCCGACAGCGGGTTCCAGTAGACCTTGGGGCGCGGCGCGTAATGCGGTTCGAGATGGTCGGTGTGCAGCTCGACGAGACCGGGAATGATCAGGTCGTCGCCGCAGTCGATCGCCTCCGGCCGCTGACGGTCCTCCTCGACGGCGACGATGTCGCCGTTCTCGACGACGATGGTGCCGGCGACCTCGCGGTCGGCGAGGACGATGCGGCGGGCGAAGAGCGAGACTGCGCCCTTGTCGGTGGTGGCTCTCATGGTCGGTCACTCATGATCGGTCTTGGCAGTTCGTGTCGGACTGTTCTTGCGGCAGGCATTCAGGCGGCGCGCCGCGTGTCTTTGGCTCGCCCTCGTGGCCGATGTTGGACCAGGCGGACGAAAGGCACGCGACAGGCGGGTCGGGGCGGCTCCTGTCGTGTCGGCTCCGGCATCGGCTCCCTGTTTCCCGCCGGCTCAGGCGACCGCCTGGGCCGGCGCGCCCGCGGCGAAGGCGGTGACGTCGACGACGCGGGTCGCGACCCGCTCGCGCACGTCGTCGTCGTGGAAGATGCCGACGATCGCCGTGCCGGCGGCCTTCTTGGCCTCGATCAGCTCGACCACCGCCGCGCGGTTCCTGGCATCCAGCGAAGCGGTCGGTTCGTCAAGCAGCAGGATCGGATGGTCGGCTATGAAACCGCGGGCAATGTTGACGCGCTGCTGCTCGCCGCCGGAAAAGGTCGCCGGCGGCAGCGACCAGAGCCGTTCGGGGACGTGCAGGCGGGTCAGCAGCGCGCGGGCCCGCGTTTCCGCCGTCTCGCGCGGCAGGCCGAAGGCCACCGCCGCCTCGGCGACGACGGCGAGCGCCGGCACGCGCGGGATGACGCGCAGGAACTGCGAGACGTAGCCGATCGTGTCGCGGCGCAGCTTGAGGATCCGGCGCGGCGCCGCGGCGGCGATATCGACGATCTCGCCGGCCGGCGCGCCGGCGCCGTCGCGCACCCGGACGGCGCCCGAATCGATCCGGTAGTTGCCGTAGATCATCTTCAGGATCGACGACTTGCCGGCGCCGGACGGGCCGCCCAGCACGATGCACTCGCCGGCATGAACGTCCAGCGACACGCCCGAGACGACCGGGATGGTCAGGCCGCCCTGCAGATGCATGGTGAAGCTCTTGCCGACGTCGGTCAGGCTCAGGGCCGGGATCATATCACGTGTCCTTCTTGATCTTCGTTTGCATGCCCTGCAGCGAGGGGCGCCGCGGTTCGAGGCTCGCTGCGCCCGCACCTCACCATGAGGATGGGTGGTGAATGGCATCGCGCGTGCTCACGCAACCCGGAGGACTGGGCACCCCATTGCACCGCGGCCGATGCTGTGCCGCTTCCGGCCTCATGGTGCGGGCGAGGGCTGGCCCGCACCGCCGCCGATGCAGCACGCCCCCGCTCCTCATGGCGAGGTGCGAGCCGCAGGCGAGCCTCGAACCACGGCCATGCCTGATGCAGTGGGGCGGGCTTGAGAGTGATGTTCCTCATGGCTGCAGGATCGAGGAGACGAGCAGCTGGGTATAGGGCTCGCGCGGGTCGTCGAGCACCTGGTCGGTCAGACCGGTCTCGATGGCGCGGCCGTCCTTCATGACCAGGATGCGGTGGGACAGGAGGCGGGCCACCGCCAGGTCGTGGGTGACCACGATGGCGGCGAGGCCGAGATCGGCGACGAGGCCGCGGACGAGGTCCAAGAGGCGCGCCTGCACCGACACGTCGAGGCCGCCGGTCGGCTCGTCCATGAAGACGAGGCGCGGGCTGGTGACGAGGTTGCGGGCGATCTGCAGGCGCTGGCGCATGCCGCCCGAATAGGCGGTCGGCCGGTCGTCGATGCGCGCCCGGTCGATCTCGACCCGTTCGAGCCAGGTCTCCGCCTCGGTGCGGATATGGCCGTAGTGGCGCCAGCCGACCGCCATCAGGCGCTCGCCGACATTGGCGCCGGCCGAGACGCCCATGCGCAGGCCCTGGGCGGCGTCCTGGTGGACGAAGCCCCAGTCGGTGCGGAATAGGAAGCGCCGCTCGGCCTCCGACAGCGAGACGATGTCGCGGGTGACGCCGTCGCGCATGGCATAGAGCACCTGTCCCGCCGAGGGCGCCATCTGCCCCGAGAGAAGCCGCAGCAGGGTCGACTTGCCGGAACCGGATTCACCGACCACCGCCAGCACCTCGCCGGCATGCAGGGCGAAGGAGACGTCGCGGCAGCCGATGCGGGCGCCGTAGAACTTCGACACGCCCTCGGCGATCATCAGGGGCCGTTCGGCCGCGGCGGCCGTGGTCTGGCTGGTCATGCCTCAACTCCCGCGATGGCGGCCGGAGCCTCGCCGAGCAGGTCGCCGCGATGGCCTTCGGCCCGGCGCTCCTCGCAATGGTCGGTGTCGGAACAGACGAACATGCGGCCGCCGCGGTCGTCGGTGATCACCTCGTCGAGATAGGTGTGGCGTGCGCCGCAGAGGTCGCAGGGCCGGTCGAAGCGGGTCGGCTCGAACGGATGGTCCTCGAAATCGAGCGAGACCACCCTGGAATGGGGCGGCACGGCATAGATGCGCTTCTCGCGGCCGGCGCCGAACAGCTGCAGCGCGGCGCAGTCGTCCATCTTCGGATTGTCGAATTTCGGCGTCGGCGAGGGATCCATGACGTAGCGCCCCTCCACCTTCACCGGATAGGCATAGGTGGTGGCGATATGGCCGTGGGTGGCGATGTCCTCGTAGAGCTTCACATGCATCAGCCCGTAGTCGGCGAGGGCGTGCATGACGCGGGTCTCCGTCTCGCGCGGCTCGAGGAAGCGCAGCGGCTCGGGGATCGGCACCTGATAGACCAGCACCTGGTCCTCGGTCAGCGTCTTCTCGGGAATGCGGTGGCGCGTCTGGATGATCGTCGCCTCCGCCGTCGCGGTGGTGGTGCGGATGCCGGAGGTCTTCTCGAAGAACTTGCGGATCGACACCGCATTGGTGGTGTCGTCGGCGCCCTGGTCGATCACCTTGAGCACGTCGCCGGCGCCGAGGATCGCCGCGCTCACCTGCACGCCGCCGGTGCCCCAGCCATAGGGCATGGGCATCTCGCGCGAGGCGAAGGGCACCTGGTAGCCGGGAATGGCGATCGCCTTCAGGATGGCCCGGCGGATCATCCGCTTGGTCTGTTCGTCGAGATAGGCGAAATTGTACTGCGCTGTGCTCTGGGCGGTCATGGTGGCGGTCATTCCGCGGCATCCTTCAGGGGCGCCGGCGCCTCGGCTCCGGCCTTGTCGGCGGCTTCGGCGCGCGCGAAATGTTCGGCGCGCAGCTTGCGCAGGAGGGTGAGCTCGGCCTGGAAGTCGACATAGTGCGGCAGCTTGAGGTGCTCGACGAAGCCGGTGGCCTGGACGTTGTCGGAATGCATCAGCATGAATTCCTCGTCCTGGGCCGGCGCGGTGACCTCCTCGCCGAGCTCGCGGGCGCGCAGCGACCGGTCGACCAGGGCCATGGCCATGGTCTTGCGCTCGCAATGGCCGAAGGCGAGGCCATAGCCGCGGGTGAAGCGCGGCGCTTCGCTGCCCGATCCCTTGAACTGGGTCACCATCTGGCATTCGGTCAACGTGAGCTCGCCGAGCGGCACGGCAAAGCCGACCTCCTCGGCGAAGAATTCGAGCTCGACCTCGCCGAGCCGGATCTCGCCGGCGAAGGGATGGGTGCGGCCGAAGCCGCGCTGGGTGGAATAGCCGAGCGCCAAGAGGAAGCCCTCGTCGCCGCGGGCGAGGTTCTGCAGGCGCAGGTCGCGGCCGGCGGGAAAGTCGAGCGGTTCGCGCGTGAGGTCGCCGACCGGGGCGTCCGGCTCGGGCAGCGGATTGCGCTCGATCAGGTCGTCCTCGGCAATGAGGTCGGTGACCCGCGGCATCGGCGTCTCGTCGGCCGGCGCGCGCTTCGGCTCGGGCACCGGCGCCCCGGCCTCGATCAGGAAGTCGATCAGCCGATGGGTATAGTCGAAGGTCGGGCCCAGCACCTGGCCGCCGGGAATGTCCTTGTAGGTGGCCGAGACACGGCGGCGCACCGCCATGGCGGCGGTGTCGACGGGCTCGCTGGCGCCGAAGCGCGGCAGCGTGGTGCGGAAGGCGCGCACCAGGAAGGCGGCCTCCACGAGGTCGCCGCGGGCCTGCTTGACGGCGAGCGCGGCGAGCGGACGGTCATAGAGCGAGCCCTCGGTCATCACCCGGTCGACGGCGAGGGTGAGCTGCTCGCCGACCTGGGCGGCGGTGATCTCGGGAACCGCCGGATCGCCGCGCCTGATATGGGCGAGCAGCGCGTGGGCGTTCTCGATGGCGCGTTCGCCGCCTTTGACTGCGACATACATGTCAGGCCTCGCTGATGCGGGTGGTGCGCGGCAGGCCGGCAATGCCGGAAGGGCCGGCGAGCACGAGGTCGACGCCGCGCGGGAACAGCGCATGGTTGGCGGCAAGCGCGGCGGCGATGTTCTCGGGAAGGCCTGCCGCGGCAAGCGTCGCCTCGCCCTTGATGCCGGGACCTTCGAGGCGGAATGTCCGGCCGGTGCCAAGCGCCGGCACCTGCAGGACGAGCGTGGTGGACCGGTCGGGATAGGCGTCGGTGCCGAGCGCGAAGCCTGCGAGGTCGCCGAGCGCCAGGGGATCGGCGATCACAGCGAAATTCGCCTTGGACGGATCGTCGGTCAGCCGCGCGCCGCTGTGAAAGGTCAGGTAGGCCCTCGTCTCCTCGGTCGCGGCGGCCGGATCGAGATAGAGGCTGGTCTCGAAGTCGACGAGCGCCAGCACCACCGCCGCGGCCACCGGGCTGAGCGGGCGGGGCGCTTCGGCGAGGCCGGCGACCGGCTGGATCGTGCCGGGCCGGGCGAGCGCGTTCATCGTGGCGCGGAAGGCGCGCTGCGCCTCGTGGACGGGATCGGAATAGGCGCTGGCGATGGCCATCAATTGTCTCCGCGCACCATGGTGAAGAAGTCGACGCGGGTGGCCGCGGTCCGTTCGGCGCTGAGCTTGCGCTCGGCGGCGAGCCGGTCGCGGACGGGGGCGAGCACGGCTTCCACCGCCGCGCGATGGGCCGGCACCTGCCAGAGCGCGTCGGCGAGCGCGGCAAGGCGCGCCTTGTCGAGGTCGCGGCCGAGCACGTGGCCGAAACCGATCTCGCCGCCGGCGAGCGCGACCGCCGCGCGGGTGACGGTGGCTTCGCCGAGATTGAACGGCGCGCCGTCGCCGCCGACCCGGCCGCGCACCATGACGAGGCCGATCTCGGGCTGCCGCAGCGTGCGGATCTCGGGCATGGGCGAGACGGCGGTCTCGACCGGCGCGAGCTCGGCCGCGGTGGCGCGGGCGGCGATCGCCATGGCGGCCTTGCGGGCGGCCGTTTCGGCGGCAGGGGAATCGATGGGGGTCTGTGTGTCGGTCATGATTTGTATATTCATCTAGATGATTATACTTTTATGACGGCCGGGCCTGATGATCAAGCCGGAACGGCATGGTATCGACGGACCGATCGCGGGGCCGGAAGGACGGAAACGTCTGGAAGCGCCGCATTTCGGCTTTGAGCGGTGACAGGCGGATGACGGATCGAGGACCATGCTGGCACGCGGCGGCGGAGTAACGGTCTGGCGGCAGATCGCGGAGGCGATCGAGGCCGAGATCGCCAGCGGCGCCCTGGCGTCGGGCGAGCGCCTGCCGACCGAGGCGGCGCTGTCGGAGCGATTCGGCGTGAACCGGCACACGGTGCGGCAGGCGCTGAAGTCGCTGGTCGACAAGGGGCTGGTGCGGGTCACGCAGGGCTCGGGCACCTATGTGGAGGCCAAGCCGCTGGCCTATCCGATCGGCGCGCGCACGCGTTTCTCCGAGATCGTTCTCGGCCAGGCACGCGAACCGGCCGGCCGCCTCATCGACCATCGCATCGCCGGCGCCACGCCTGAAATGGCCGAGGCGCTCGGGCTCGCCGCGGAGGCACCCGTGGTCGTCATCGACAGCGCCCATTTCGCCGACGGCGTGCCGATCTCCTGGGCGATCGCGGCCTTTCCGATGCCGCGCTTCGCCAGGGTGCCGGAGGTCTATGCGGCAACCGGCTCGATCTCGGCGGCGCTCGCCGCCTGCGACGTCGCCGACTATCGCCGCTCGCTGACGCGGGTGGGCGGCGGCGTTGCCGATGCGGTCGATGCCGCGCGGCTCGAAGTGGCGGTCGGTCGGCCGATCCTGGTGATGGAAAGCGTCAATGTCGACCGCGACGGCGTGCCGGTCCAGTGGTCGCGGTCGCATTTCTCGGCCGACCGCGTGCGCATCACGATCGCCAATTGACGGCTCTTGCCGGCCGCGCCGCGCGCCGGCCGGCATGCTTGTGCGTCACGGGCAGGTCATGCCGCCCGACGGCTGCTGGCGGCAGGACGGGCCGGTGCCGCCTGCGGCGGCGCTTTCGGTGAGTCCGTCGAGTGCGGTCGTGCCGCCGGAGCCGGTGAGGTCCGGTGCCGGCGCGGTGAGGGTCGCAAGCTGGCTGATCGACACCGGAGCGGGCACCGGGCTGACGGACAGCCGGCCCGGCTGGAAGGTCAGGAGATAGTTGGGCGAAAGGGCCAGCGAGCCCTGCAGGATGGCGTAGCTGCCGACCGTCTCGCCGGCCTCGCGCGCGAGGGCGCCGGCAACCTGGTCGCCATTGACGAGGCCCATGCCGCCGATGCTGTAGGCGAGCGCCGGGTCGGGCTGACCGAAGCTCTTGGCAAGGTCGAGCGCCGTGATGGTCACGGGGCGGGGCGTGACCGTCAGGCTCGCGCCGGCAAAACCCGTGATGGTGTAGTTGGCATTGGCGAGCGAACCGAGCGCGATGGCATAGGTGCCGGCGCCGGAGAGGCCGGTGGCCGCGGTCGCCAGGGCGCCCGACAGGGTGTCGCCATTGACGAGGCCCATGCCGCCGACGCCATAGGTCAGCGCCGGATTGGCTTCGCCATAGATCCGGCTCTTGGCGTCGGCGGTGACGGTGATCGTGCGGGCGGTGACCGCGAGATCGGCTCCGACGAAGGTGACGGCATAGTTGCCGGTGCCGAGCGTGCCTTGCGTGATCGCATAGGTACCGACATGGCTGGTGCCGGTGGCCGCCGTCGCGAGGCTGCCGGCCAGGCTGTCGCCGTTAACCAGCGAACCGCCGGTCACCTGCCAGGTGAGCGCCGGATCGGGCTCGCCATAGATGCGGCTTCCGGCATTGGCGGTGACGGTGATGGCGCGCTGGGTGACGGCGAGGCTGGCGCCGGCATAGGTCAGGGCGTAGTTCGCGGAGGCCGCCAGGTCGCCCTGCGTGATGGCGTAGCTGCCGACATTGCTGGTGCTCGTCGCGGTCGTCGCGAGGCCGCCGGTCAGGCTGTCGCCGTTGGCGAGGCCCATGCCGCCGATGCTGTAGGTCAGCGCGGGATTGGCGTCGCCATAGATGCGGCTCCTGGCATCGGCGGTGACGGTGATGGCGCGCTGGGTGACGGCGAGGCTGGCGCCGGCATAGGTCAGGGCGTAGTTGGACGAGGCGGCGAGGTCGCCTTGCGTGATGGCGTAGCTGCCGGCATTGCTGGTGCCGGTGGCCGCCGTCGCGAGGCCGCCGGTCAGGCTGTCGCCGTTGGCGAGGCCCATGCCGCCGATGCTGTAGGTCAGCGCCGGATTGGCCTCGCCATAGACGCGGCTCCTGGCATCGGCGGTGATGGTGATCGGCCGCGCGGTGACGACGAGGCTGGCGCCGGCATAGGTCAGGGCATAGTTGGACGAGGCGGCGAGGTCGCCTTGCGTGATGGGATAGCTGCCGACATTGCTGGTGCTCGTCGCGGTCGTCGCGAGGCCGCCGGTCAGGCTGTCGCCCGCGGCGAGCGAGCCGCTCGTCACCTGCCAGGTCAGCGTCGGATTGGCCTCGCCATAGGCGCGGCTCGCGGCATCGGCGGTGACGGTGATGGCCCGCTGGGCGATCGTGAGGCTGGCGCCGACATAGCTGACGGCGTAGTTGGACGATGCGGCAAGGTCGCCCTGCGTGATGGCGTAGCTGCCGACATTGCTGGTGCTCGTCGCGGCCGTCGCGAGGCCGCCGGAGAGGCTGTCGCCGGCGGCGAGGCCCATGCCGCCGATGCTGTAGGTCAATGCGGGATTGGCGTCGCCGTAGGTACGGCTCTTGGCGTCGGCCGTGATGGTGATGGCCCGCTGGGTGACGGCGAGGCTGGCGCCGACATAGGTGACGGCGTAGTTGGACGAAGCGGCGAGGTCGCCCTGCGTGATGGCATGGGCACCGACATTGCTCGCGCTGGTCGCCGCTGTCGCGAGGCCGCCGGTGAGGCCGTCGCCGTTGACGAGGCCCATGCCGCCGATGCTGTAGGTCAGCGCGGGATTGGCGTCACCGTAGGTGCGGCTCTTGGCGTCGGCGGTGATGGTGAGGGCGCGCGGGGTGACGGCGAGATGGCCCGCGACATAGGTCAGGATGTAGTTCGGGGACGCTGCGAGGTCGCCCTGCGTGATGGCGTAGCTGCCGACGGCGCTGGTGCCGGTCGCCGCCGTCGCGAGATTGCCGGTCAGGCTGTCGCCGGCGGCCAGCGAGCCGATCGTCACCTGCCAGGTGAGTGTCGGGTTGGCGTCCCCATAGGCGCGGCTCTTGGCATCGGCGGTGACGGCGATGGCGCGCTGGGTGACGGTGAGGCTGGCGCCGACATAGGTCAGGGCGTAGTTGGACGAGACCGCGAGGTCGCCCTGCGTGATCGGATAGCTGCCGACATTGCTGGCGCCGGTCGCCGTCGTCGCGAGGCCTCCGGTCAGGCTGTCGCCGCCGGCCAGGGAGCCGCTCGTCACCTGCCAGGTGAGTGCGGGGTTGGCGTCGCCGTAGATGCGGTTCCTGGCATCGGCGGTGACGGTGATGGCGCGCTGGGTGACGGCGAGGCCGGCGCCGACATAGGTGACGGCATAGTTGGACGAGGCCGCGAGATCGCCCTGCGTGATGGCGTAGCTGCCGACATTGCTGGTGCTCGTCGCCGCCGTCGCGAGGCCGCCGGTCAGGCTGTCGCCGTTGGCGAGGCCCATGCCGCCGATGCTGTAGGTCAGCGCTGGATTGGCGTCGCCATAGACGCGGCTCCTGGCGTCGGCGACGATGGTGATCGGCCGCGCGGTGACGCCGAGGCTGGCGCCGGTGAAACTCGTGATCTGATAGTTGGGATCGCCGAGCGTGCCGGCGGTGATGGCGTAGTTGCCGACGCCCGACGCTGCCGTCGCCGCTGTCGCCAGCGATCCGCCGAGCGTGTCGCCATTGGCGAGGCCGAGGCCGCCGACCGTATAGGTCAGGGTCGGGTTGGCGTCACCGTAGGGCCGCGTCTGCGCCGCGGCGGCCACCGTGATCGGGCGGGCCGTGACGCCGAGGCTCGCCGTCGTGAAGCTGGTGATGTCGTAATTGGGGTTGGCGAGAGTTCCGAGCGTGATGGCATAGCTGCCGACGCCCGAGGCCGCGGTCGCGGCGGTGGCCAGCGCGCCGGAGAGCTGGTTGCCGTTGACGAGGCCGAGACCGCCGACCGTATAGGTGAAGGTCGGGTTGGCGTCGCCATAGTGGCGCGACGCCGCGTCGGCCGTCACCGTGATCGGCCGGGCCGTGATGGTTTCGTTGGCCGTGACATAGGTGATGGCATAGTTGGAATGGCCGAGCGTGCCGAGATTGATGGCGTAGACGCCGACATTCCTGGTCGCGTTGGCCGATGTGGTGAGCTCGCCGGTGAGCTGGTCGCCGTTCAGCAGCGCGCCGCTGGTGATCCGATAGGTCAGGGCCGGGTCGGTGGTGTCGCCATAGATCCGGGTCTTCGCGTCGGCCGAGATGGTCAGCGGGCGCGCATTCACCGTCAGCGTGCCCGGAATATAGATCAGCCGATAGGCATTGCCCGAAGGGCTCGTCACCGACGCTCCCGACGCGGTGATGCTGTAGTCGCCGACATTGGAGAACTGCGCGGCCGAGGTGACGAGGCTTGCCAGCGTCGCGAAGCTGTCGCCCGGCTTCAGGCTGCCGTAATAGGTTGCCGTCAGCGTCGGATTGGCATCGCCGTAGAAGCGGCCGACGCTGTTCGGCGCAATGGTCAGCACGGTGAGGAAGGCATAGAGCTCGGGATAGTGCGCGGCACTCGCGCCGTTGTTCTGGCCGACCTGGTTGGGCGGCGCCCAGACGCCCTGGAAGTCCCAGCCGCCGAAGGTCGCCTGGTAGCTCGACAGATCCTGCAGCTGTGCCGTGGTCAGTCCGCTGGCGTTGAAGGTGCCGGAATTGCTGGCGACGCCCTGGCTGGTGCCCTTGCCTGATGTCGTCGTGTCCCAATACGAATTGGTGATCGTGCCGGAATTCGTTGCGGCGAGGCCGCCCGTCCCCGCGCCGGTCACGGCGCCGGTCGCGTAGGTTCGCGTGATGCTGCCGCTGTTGTCGCCGACCAGGCCACCGCCGCCGCTGACGGCGCCCGTCGCATAGGCATCGGCGATCGTGCCGCCGGCACTGTTCCTGCCGGCAAGCCCGCCAGCGGCGCTTGCGCCGCCGACCGCGCCGGTCGCATAGGATTGGCTGATGGCGCCGGAATTGTCGCCCACGAGGCCGCCGATATCGGCGCCGATGCCAGTGACGGCGGCCGACGAATAGGTCCGCGAGATCGTCCCGCGGTTGACCCCGACGAGGCCGCCCACCGAGCTGGCTCCGGAGACGGTGCCGGACGAATAGGCGTTGATGATGCTGGAGCCGACGAGGGCGGTCCCGGCGAGCGCGCCCACGTCCGCCGCGCCGGTCACCGCCGCGTTGACGAGGCCGACATTGCCGATCGTTCCCGCGACCAGGCCGAACAGGCCGGTATTGCCGAGGGAGGGCCGGGAGATGACCAGGTTCGCGATGGTATGGCCGCCACCGTCGAACTGCCCGGTGAATTGCGCTCCGTTGGCCGCGACGGGCATGAAACCGTAGCCGTCGCCGAGCACGTCCGACGTGAACCAGTGACGCGAAAGCTCGGCCGACATGTCGATGTTGCGCATCAGCCTGTAGGAGGCGGATGGATCCAGCGCCATCAGCTGCAGCTGATGGGCATTGCCGATGCTGGTCGAAAATTCGGTCAGCAGGAACGGCCGCGCCGCGCCGCGCCCGCCGTTCGTGTTGTTCAGCGAGCCGTCGGCGGAGATCATGACGAAACCGGGGGCGCCGGGTGTGGTGCCGAAGGTCAGACCGGGCATGTTGGCGACATTGGCGAACTGGGCCGTGGTCAAGCCGGTGGCCTGGAACGTTCCCGCCTGAGCGCCGTTGCCGTTGCTCATGCCGGTGGTTTGGGTGTCCCAGTAGGAATTGGTGACGTTCGAGCCGCTCGACACGTCATAGCCGATCAGCCCGCCGGTCTGCGGCATGTAGCTCGCGGAGACCGCGCCGGTCGCATAGGCCTGCGTGATCGGGCCGGAATTGCCGCCGACAAGACCGCCGACCCCGGTATAGCCGTAGACCGACCCCGTCGCGTAGGCCTGGGTGATCGACCCGTTGTTCTGGCCGACCAGTCCGCCCGCCAGGCCGCCATAGGCCCAGACATTGCCGCTCGCATAGGAGCCGGTAATGTTGCCGCCATTGTAGCCGACGAGGCCGCCGATCTTGTCGCCGTTGCCGCGCGAGCTGCCGGTCACATTGCCGGTGGCGTAGGAAGAGCGGATGACGGCGCCGGGATCGTTGTTGCCGACGAGGCCGCCGCCGGTCCGCGCGGCCTCGACCGCTGCGCCCGAGAATGAATTGAGGATGGTGCCGTTGTTCTGGCCGACCAGGCCGCCGACATAGATGCCGCCGATGATCGTGCCGCTGGTGACGCCAAGGTTCCGGATGATCCCGGCATTGCCGGTGAACAGCCCGATGAGATTGCCTGTCGGGCGGTTGATCGTCAGGTTGGAAATCGCCTGGTTCAAGCCGTCGAAGATGCCGCTGAAGGCTGTGCCGGAGACGTTGTAGTTCGAGGTGTTCAGCGTCTGATTGCCGATCGGCTTGAAGCCGGCGCCGCTGTTCCAGCCCGACGTCACGCTGGCGTCGATGTCGCGCCCCAGCGCATAGTTGCCCGTCAGCCGGTTGTTGACGTTCTGCAGGTCGTAGACAGTGTTGACCAGCATGAAGGCGGTGAGCGTCCCGCCGCCGGTGATGTTGCCGCTGTAGTCGGTGCCCGTCGTATAGCTCGTGGCGTTGACCGAGGGCGTCGCCGTGGGCGGATTGCTCGCGGGATTGTAGTAGACGTTCACTGCGCCCGTGGTCGACACCTGGATGCCCGCGCCGAACGACACGGTGCCGCTGCCCATGCCGCTGTTGTCGGCGCGCAGGTCGATGGTGGCGCCGCCGGTATTGGTGATGGCGGCATTGACCGCGATGTTGCGGTAGGCGCTGAGCGTCAGGCTGCTTCCGCTCGACCAGGTGATGGCGCTCGCCACCGTGATGTCGCCGGCCTCGGTTCCCGGGCTGCCGAAGCCGCCGGTGGTGATGGTGACGTTGGCCGAATTCAGCGCCGCCTGGAGCGTCGCGACATTGATCACGCTGGTGCCGGTCGGCGTGAAGGTGGTGGTGCCGCCGGTGCTGCCGGTCGCGTGGCCGGCATCCGGCGCATTGGAGATGACGATGTTGTAGGGATCGAGCAGCAGCGTGCCGAACCGCCCGAGGGCGGCGCGCATGTCCGCCATTCCGGTGAAGGCGAGGGTACCCTTGCTGGACACTTCGGCAAAGCCGCCGTCGCCGCCCTGCGGGCCGCCCCGAGCGGACAGGGTGCCGGCGAAACGCGTGTCGCGATCCGACCAGACGATGATCCGCCCGCCGTCACCGGAGCCGAGGGCATCGGCCCGGATGGTGCTCGCACCGTCGATCGCGACCGTCTCGGCATGTGGCAGCGATCCGCCGCCCTGGTAGTCGCCGCCGATGCGGATCTGGCCGCCGCTGGTGCCTCCCGACGCGTCGATCCGCGCTCCGGCGAGGTCGATGATCCGGCCGGTGATGGTGATCGCGCCGCCCGACAGCGCCGGGCTCGACGCGTCGATGCGGCCGGTGGCGGAGACGGTTCCGCCGGCGCCGCCGTCGACGACGACGGTGCCGGCGGCGCCCGGCGGTTTCGGGCGTGGCGGCTGGGTGCTGCGTCTGCCGGCCTGTGCGGCGGGCTGTGGCCGGGCGGCGCCGACACGCGGCGCACCGGTGTCCGGGGCGGTTCCGAAGCGCAGGCCCGAGGCGGTCTGGGCGACGCCGCCGGCCTCGATCGTGCCACCGAGCTGGATCGCCGCGCGGGCGACATCGGCGCTCGTCGCCGCCCGCGCCTCCACGCGGCCGCCCTGGGCCCGGATTCGGCCGGTCTGGCGGATGAGCGCCTGGGCGCGGTCCGGATTGCCGGTCGGAACCGAGACGGTCAGGAAGCCGTCGCCTTCGACGTCGACCGAGACGGCCTCGCCCGCGGCAAGCCCGACCCGGCCGCCGGGCGCTGCGATGGTTCCCTCGTTGGTCACCCGTCCGCCGATCAGCACGGCATCGCCGCCGCCGCGCACGCGGATGGTTCCCTGGTTGGTGACGTCGGCCGACGCGCCTGTGCCGGTGAAGCGCCGGCGGCCGGCCATGAAGTCCTGGTCGCTCGTGGCGAGCGTCGAGGCGGTGAAGCCGGCGGTGTCGACCGTGCCGCTCGGGGTGATCAGGATGCCGTTCGGATTGACGAGATAGACTTGGCCGTTGGCCTGGATCTGGCCGGCAATGGTCGAGGCGGTGCTGCCGGTCACCCGATTGAGGGTTGCGGCGTCGGCGCCGGGCTGCTGGAACGTGACGCGTCCGCCCGCGCCGACGGAGAAGGCGTTCCAATTGATCACGGCGCGCTGGGACGACTGGTTGACGGTCAGCGCGCCGGCCTGCGGCGCGCCGATGCTCGCGGTGCCGGCCGCGACCGTGCCGCCGCTGGGCAGGGTCTGGGCTGGGGCGCCGCACGGCATGAGGCCGGCGAGCAGCGCCGCGGCCGAGACCGACAGGTTCAACCGCTGCCGCGTCGCGCCATGCCGGCCGACCGGTCTCGAAATGAGCGCCATGATCCGCGCCGCCGGCGCCGCGCCGCCCGCCATCTTCACCCTTTGCATGCCCATGCCCGCTCGCCCTGGCCGCTCGTGCATCCGTGCACCCATCTGCCGATTGCCATGAACCGGGGCAGCGGTCTTCTCACGGGGCGCACGAAGTCGGGGGTCGGTCCGGGCGCGGCCTCAGCGCTGCCCGGAGCCGATCAGCGCGAAGCGCAGGCGGGTGGAGACGAAGTCGATGGCGATGACTGCGGCGAGGATCATCAGGATCAGCGCCGAGACGTGCTGGTATTCGAACACGCGGATCTGTTCGGCAAGGTGCAGGCCGATGCCGCCGGCGCCGACAATGCCGATAATGGTGGCCGAGCGGGTATTGCTCTCGAAATAATAGAGCACCTGGCTGCCGATGACCGGCAGGATCTGCGGCAGGAGGCCGAAGCGGATGCCGTCGAGCCGGCTGCCGCCGACCGAGGCGACACCCTCCACGGCCTTGCGGTCGGCGGCCTCGATCGCTTCCGAGAACAGCTTGCCGAAAACGCCGAAATTGGCGGTGACGAGCGCGAGCACGCCGGCGAACGGCCCGAGGCCGACGACGCTGACCCAGATGAGCGCCCAGATCAGCTCGTCGACGCCGCGGATCGTGTCGAGGAAGCGGCGCGACAGGAAATGCACGACGGCGTTGGGGATGACGTTCTTCGCGGCGAGGAAGCCGAAGGGCAGGGCGAGGATCGCCGCCACCATCACGCCGAGAAAGGCGATGGCCACGGTCTCCGCCAGGGCGTGCAGGTAGACGAAAAACTTCGACCAGGTGCCGGTCGAGGGCGGCAGCATGCGCCAGAGGAATTCGGCCAGCCGCCCGAAGCCGAACAGGATCTTGGCGGCCGAGAATTCGAGCGCGACGAGTCCGAAGACGAGAAGCGCGGCGAGCGCGAGGATCGTGCCTGCCGCGACGAGACGCCGGCGCACCGGCGGATGGAACACGTCCCGGTGGCGGGCGGCGATCTCGTCCCTGCGGGCGAGCGCTTCGGCGACGACGGGATGGGGACTGGCGGCGCGTGCGGTCATGGCCGGTTCTCCAGGCCGATCAACGCGTGGCGCACACGCTCGGTCAGAAGGTCGATGACCATGACGGTGACGATGATCAGGACGAGGATGGCGGAGACGTCGGGATAGTAGAACTTGCGGATCGCCTCGATCAGGTCCTGGCCGATGCCGCCGGCGCCGACGAAGCCCATGACGGAGGCGCCGCGCACGTTCACCTCGAAGCGCAGCAGCGCATAGCTCGTGAAATTGGAGAGGACCTGCGGCACGACGGCGAAACGCACGGTCTCGACCCAGGTCGCGCCGGTCGCCTTCAGCCCGTCGACCGGCTTCATGTCGATGTTCTCGACGACTTCGGCGAAGAGCTTGCCGAGCGCCCCGGTCGTGTGGATGGCGATGGCCAGCACGCCCGGCACCGGGCCGAGGCCGAAGGAGACGACGAAGATCAGGGCGAAGACGATTTCGGGAACGGTGCGGCAGAATTCCAGGTAGCGCTTGGCGAGGATGCGCACCGCATGGGTCGGGCTGAGATTGCCGGCGGAGAAGAAGCACAGGGCAAAGCCGCCGATCGCGCCCAGCACCGTGCCGACATAGGCGATCAGCAAGGTCTCGCCGAGCAGCTTCAGCCACTTGCCGAGGCCCCACATCCACTCGGCCGGGTCGGACAGCACGAAGCGGCCGGCGGCCGGTCCGTTGTCGAGCACGAAGATGCGGCCGATATAGTCGGTGAAGCGCCAGATGTTGCCCACCAGCTTGGAAAGATCGACATCGGCGACATGGCCGGCGGCGAGGGTTGCCGCGGCGACCAGGACGAGCCCGAGAACGAGCTGGCGGCGCTTGGCGCCCATCGCATCGCGGTAGGCGTTCTCGAGCGGCGCGAGCTGCGGGTCGGGAAGGCGGGGAATGGCGCTCGCCATGGGTCTCCTGTCCGGGCTTTTCGGGGCTTTCCGATGTCTTGCTCGGCATCGTGCCCTGCGTCACGGGCGGTCGTGGTTCGAGGTTCGCTCCGCTCGCACCTCACCATGAGGAGGGGTGGGAATGGCATGAGGGCTGTTCATGCAGTCGCGAGCTCTGGTGCGCCGTCAGCGCCGTCGCTGCTGCAATCCGCCCCGATCGTCATGGTGAGGTGCGAGCCGCAGGCGGGCCTCGAACCACGCGGCCCGTTTTGCCATGCACGTCATCCAGGCCAATTCCCGGCCTAAAGAAACGGGGTGGATCTTGGAGGATCCACCCCGCTGGAGGTCGCCCGGGGGGAGGGCTCAGCTGCGCGCGCGGCGCATCTGGTCGACGAAGCGCTGCAGCTCGACGATGGTCTCGTAGTCGCGGTGGGTGACGGCGTGGAAACCGCGGTCCTTGCCGTCGGACAGGCGGTCGAAAGCCGCCTTGTCGGCGGTCGGCGCGTCCATGAAGGCCTTCAGGATGGCGGCGCGCGCCTCTTCCGGCAGCGTGTTGATATAGGCGTAGGGCGAACCGGCAATCAGGTCCGACTTGAAGATGATCTTGAAGTCGTCGGCGCGCACCATGTTCTTGTTGGCCATGCGCGTCAGGTTGGAATCGGTCTCCGAGTTCCACCAGTTGAAGGCGGCGTCGCAGGTGCCCTGCTGGACGGCCGAGACGGCGTTCTCGTGGCTGCCGGCATAGACGACGCGGGAGAAGAACTGGTCGGGATTGGCGATGCCGAGCTTGTTCATGGCAAAGCGCGGCACGTTGTTGCCCGAGGTCGAGTTGGGATCGACGAGGCAGAGGTTCTTGCCGCGCAGGTCCTCGAGCCGCGTCGCCGGATTGTCGGCGCGCACATAGAGCACCGAATAGTAGCCGATCGAGCCGTCGGAATTGATGGTCGTGACGAAGGGCTCGACGACGCCGTTGGTGACGGTGCGGGCGCGCACATAGGAGGCCGGGCCGTAATAGGCGAGGTGGATCTGGCCGGCGCGCTGGCCCTCGATGACCGCCGCATAGTCGTTGGCGATGCGCAGCGTCACCTTGGTGCCGAGCGTGCGCGCGAGATAGTCGACGAAGGGCGCATAGCGCTCGGTGACGCCCGAGGCGTTCTCGGCCGGGATCACGGCGAGGACCAGCTCGGGATAGCGGCTCTGCCAGCCCTGGCCCTGGGCGCGGGCGCCGAGGGGGCTGAGGCCAAGGCCGGCAAGGCCGGCCAGCACGGTGCGACGGTCGAACATGGTCTCAATGATCTCCAGACGGGGAGGCGGTCACGCGGTGACGAGGGCGCCGGCCGCAGCCGGCACCGGGGTGTGGCTGTCGAGGACCTCGTCGGCCTCGATGCCGTAGAGCTCGCGCGCGGCCGCCGGGGTCAGCTCGGCGGGCGCGCCGTCGAACACGACACGGCCCTGCGCCATGCCGACGAGGCGGTCGCAATAGGTCTTGGCGAGGTCGAGCGAGTGCAGATTGCACAGAACCGTGATGCCGTAGTGACGGTTGATCCGCTGCAGCGCGTCCATGACGATGCGGGTGTTGCGCGGGTCGAGCGAGGCGATCGGTTCGTCGGCGAGGATGTATTTCGGCTCCTGGACCAGGGCGCGGGCGATCGCCACGCGCTGCTGCTGGCCGCCGGAAAGGCTTTCGGCGCGCTGGCTGGCGAGCGAGCCGATGTCGAACTGCTCGAGCGCCGAGAGGGCGATCGCCTTGTCCTCGGCCGTCCACAGCTTGAGCAGCGCGCGCGCCTGGCTGACATGGTTGAGCCGGCCCATCAGCACATTGGTCAGGACGTCGAGCCGGCCGACCAGGTTGAACTGCTGGAAGATCATGGCGCAGGACTGGCGCCAAGCCCTGAGGTCGGCGCCGGCAAGGGCGGTGACGTCGCGCCCGTCGGCGAGGATGCGACCCTCGGTCGGGTCGGCGAGGCGGTTGATCATGCGCAGAAGGGTCGACTTGCCGGCACCGGACCGGCCGATCACGCCGATGAAGGCGCCGTCGGCGATCTCCAGAGAGACGTCCGAAACGGCGGCCTTCGCGCCAAATCGTCGGGTAACCTTGTCGATGACGAGCATGAGCAAAACCTTGGCAGACAGCAAAAAGCGCCGCGGCGGGGAGCCGGCTGGTCTGATGCTCAACGCTCTAGGCCAGGCGAATTACAGTTTTGTGACGCGACCATCACGCGTATGACAGGCCGATTTCCATTCCGAATACTTCGGGATTGTCATCGATGCGTCATCGTCGTGTCATCTGCGGGGATGACGGCGAGGTCCGGTCCGGATTCCCGCCGCGGGTCCCGGGCTCGCATGACCTTCAGGGAGCAGACCGCCATGACCAAGCTCGGCACCACGCCGTCGATCCATGCCGACGCGATCGTCACCAACAGCCGCCTCGGCGCCTATACCGAGGTCGGCGCGCGCACGGTCATCTCCGAAAGCGTCATGGGCGACTATTCCTATATCGTGCAGGACGGCCAGATCGACATGTCCGGGATCGGCAAGTTCTGCTCGATCGCCCGCCACGTGCGGATCAATCCCGGCAACCATCCGACCGAGCGGGCGAGCCAGAGCCATTTCCTCTATCGCGCCTCGCGCTATTTCGACGGCGAGCCTGACGAGGCCGGCTTCTTCGACTGGCGCCGCGCCCATGCGGTGACGATCGGCCACGACGTCTGGATCGGCCATGGCGCCGTGGTGCTGGCCGGCCGGACCGTCGGCACCGGCGCGGTGGTCGCGGCGGGCGCCATCGTCACCAAGGACGTCGCGCCCTATACGATCGTCGGCGGCAATCCGGCAAAGCCGATCCGCTGGCGTTTTTCGGAAGCCGTCGCCGAGCGGCTGCAGGCGCTCGCCTGGTGGGACTGGAGCCACGAGCGCCTGCGCCTGGCGCTGCCGGATTTCCGCGCGCTCGGCGTCGAGGCGTTCCTGGAGAAATACGAGACGGCGTGATGTCTGGCGCCCGGCATCGCGCATGCGGGCACCAGACGGGAGAACCATGGACCGCGGCCCGTCGCCGCGCCGTTCATCATCGGTGAACAGGCGTCATCGCGCCCCCTTGCGCGCGCTCATGTGACGGTCAACCATCGCGGCGCTGATCTGGCGCCGCTGCGCCGCGCGGTTCTTCCGGGAGGTCCCATGTCGCTCTACCGGCTCGATCGCAATTTCGCCCCGTCCGTCGTCGCCATCGTCGGCGCTTCGGACCGGCCGCAATCGCTCGGCCAGGCGGTGCTGGCCAGCATGCGCCGGGCCGGCTTTTCCGGCGACCTCTACCCCGTCAATCCGCGCCATGCCGAGGTGGGCGGGCTTCCCGCCTATGCCTCCCTCGCGGCGCTGCCCAAGCCGCCGGATCTCGTCGTTCTGGCTGCGCCCGCCCGGACCTTGCCGGGCCTCGTCCAGGAGGCGGCGGCGATCGGCGGCGTGCAGGGCGCGGTGATCGTCTCGCCCCTGCCGCGCGAGGGACGCGCCGAAGCCGTGCACGCCATGGCCGAGACGGCGAGGCGGCATGGCCTGCGCCTCATCGGCCCGGATTCCTTCGGCATCATCGCCCCGCATGTCGGTTTTGACGCCAGCCTCGCGCCGCATGCGACGCGGCGCGGCTCGCTGGCGCTGGTCTCGCAGTCGGGCGCCATCGCGGCCGCCCTGCTCGAATGGGCCGAGGCGCGCAATATCGGCTTTTCCGGCGTGGTGACGCTGGGCGATCAGATCGACGTCGATGTCGGCGACTGCCTCGACTTCTTCGCATCGAACTTCCGCACCCGGGCGATCCTCCTCTACATCGAGACGGTGCGCGACGTGCGCAAGTTCATGGCCTCGGCCCGCGCGGCGGCGCGCGCCAAGCCGGTCATCGTCCTGAAGTCCGGCCGGCACCGGGCAACGTCGGGCGCGATGCGCACCCATACCAGCGCCCTTGCCGGAGCGGACGACGTCTACAGCGCCGCTTTCGCCCGCGCCGGGCTGGTGCGCGTCGCCGATCTCGACGAGCTGATCGCGGCGGCCGAGACGCTGTCGCGCTTTCCGGCCTTCTACGGCGACAGGCTCGGCATCGTCACCAATGGCGGCGGTCTCGGCGCGCTCGCCGTCGACAGCCTGATCGAGCGCGGCGGCCGCCTCGCCGAGCTCGACATGCTCACCCGCGCGCGCCTCGAGGCGCTGCTGCCGGCCGAGGCGCCGCACGGCAATCCGATCGACATTCTGGGCGATGCCGACGCGGCGCGATATGCCGAGGCCATGGAGGCGGCGCTCGACGATCCCGGCATCGACGCGGTCCTCGTCATGAACTGCCCGACCGCGCTGCTCGCCAGCCGCGACGCGGCCAGGGCCGTGGCCGGCGTGGTGACCGGGCGTCGCGCCAAGGGCGAACGGGTGAAGCCGGTCTTTTCGGTCTGGCTCGGCGACCACGAGGCGGCGAGCGCCGCCTTCGCCGAAGCCGGCCTGCCGAGCTATCCGACCGAATCGGAGGCGGTCCGCGGCTTCATGCATGTGGTGAGCCACAATCGCGGCCAGGAGGCGCTGCTCGAGACGCCGGAAAGCGCCGCCATCGTGCCGCCGGCCGACCTGCAGAAGCTGCGCACGGCGATCGCCGAGACGATCGCCGCCGGCCGGCGCTGGCTTGACCCGCTGCTCGTCGACCGCATCCTCACCGCCTATGGCATCGGCACCAGCCCGGTGCGCCTCGCCCATACCGCCGCCGAGGCGGGGGAGCATGCCGCCGCGTTCCTCGCCGACGGCCATGCCTGCGCGGTGAAGGTCGTCTCTCCCGACATCGTGCACAAATCCGACGTCGGCGGCGTGCGCCTCAGCCTGTCGAGCCGCGCGGCGGTGGAGGCGGCGGCAGAAGACATGCTGACCCGCATCCCCCGGGACATGCCGAAATGCCGGATCGAGGGCGTCACCGTGCAGCCGATGATCCACCGGCCGGGCGCCATCGAGCTGATCGTGGGCATTGCCGACGATGCGACCTTCGGTTCGGTGATGCTGTTCGGCCGTGGCGGCAAGGCGGTGGAACTGATCCGCGACCGGGCCCTGGCGCTGCCGCCGCTCGACATGCGCATCGCCCGCGACATGATCGCGCGCACGCGCATATCGAAGCAGATGGCCGGCTATCGCGACGTGCCGCCTGTCGATATCGCCGAGGTGGCCGAGGTGCTGGTGCGCCTGTCGCAGCTTGCCGCCGACCTGCCCGACATCGCCGAGATCGACATCAATCCGCTGCTCGCCGATGCCGGCGGCGTGCTGGCGCTCGACGCGCGCATTGCTGTCGGCGCGCCGAAGGCGGCCCGGCTCGGCGCCGGCGGCCATCCCCGTTTCGCCATCCGCCCCTATCCGAAGGAATGGGAGCGGACGGTGACGACCGACAGCGGCTACCGCTTCCGCATCCGGCCGGTGCGGCCGGAGGACGAGGCGATCTTCCGCGACTTCCTGGAGCGGGTCGACCCGGACGACCTGCGCCAGCGCTTCTTCGCGCCGATCAAGCAGTTCAGCCACGCCTTCATCGCCAAGCTCGCCCAGATCGACTATGCCCGCTCCATGGTGCTGGTCGCGCTGGAGGAGACGACCGGCGAGCTCATCGGCACGGTGCGCCTGCACGCCGACCCGGACAACGAAAGCGCCGAATATGCGGTGTTCATCCGCTCCGACATGCAGGGCCGCGGCCTCGGGCAGACCATGATGCGGCTGATCATCGACTATGGCCGCGAGCAGCACATCAAGCGCATCTACGGCCAGGTGCTCAACGAGAACCACAGGATGATCGCGCTCGCCCGCGACCTCGGCTTCCAGGTCGGCATCGACCCGGACGACACCGCGCTGCACCGGGTGGTGCTGGAGCTGGAGTGAGGAGCGGGGGCGCCGTTGTGCGCCGAGCCCGGGATGGTGCCGAAGCTGGAGCGCGGGGTCTCGGCCAAGGGGGCGGCGCCGAAGCATGACCTCGATCTCTTCCCGTTCCTTCGTAGCGGAGGACGGTGCGGTCGGCGCATCCGCCCGCCCATCGCCAGACCGTCTCAGGCGCGAACCCCAAGCAGGCCGGACATTCCCGGCAGGTTCGCGCTTGGCTCAAGCCATTGAAAACATGGACGAAGAGGGCCGGCTGACAGGCTGCTGCCATCGGTCCGGACCGGCGTGGCTGGAGGTTCGCGCTCCCAGCCCGATTTCATGAGATCGAAAAGGCGTTTATCAAGGGGCGGTCGCTCCCCTCGCGGGAGCGTGGATCGAAACGGGTTGGACCAATGCCACGTTGCGGACCGGCCAGCGTCGCTCCCCTCGCGGGAGCGTGGATCGAAACCTCTCGCTCGATGTCGAATATGCCAAGAGCGCGACGTCGCTCCCCTCGCGGGAGCGTGGATCGAAACAAGGGCGAGCTGCAGCTTGCCCGCGGCATCCGCGAGTCGCTCCCCTCGCGGGAGCGTGGATCGAAACGACGTTGTTTGGGCTGAGGTCCGGGCGCGAGCGGCGGTCGCTCCCCTCGCGGGAGCGTGGATCGAAACACCGACGGCGGCCTCTACTACATTTCGACGCCAGCGTCGCTCCCCTCGCGGGAGCGTGGATCGAAACAGCCCGCCGCCCAACACGGGTCGTTGCCCGTCATCGTCGCTCCCCTCGCGGGAGCGTGGATCGAAACTCGGGCTTCACGTACTTGAGCTTGTGCTGCTCATAGTCGCTCCCCTCGCGGGAGCGTGGATCGAAACTGAAGCCGATCACCGATCATTTCGGACCGCGCCTCGTCGCTCCCCTCGCGGGAGCGTGGATCGAAACGCGGCCTGCGCATCGCGCCCGACATCGGAAACCTGTCGCTCCCCTCGCGGGAGCGTGGATCGAAACTAGCTGACGCAGACGGGCAACCACTGCCGCTTGAGTCGCTCCCCTCGCGGGAGCGTGGATCGAAACAGGAATCTGGATGTCGAACGGCACAAGCTTCACGCGGTCGCTCCCCTCGCGGGAGCGTGGATCGAAACCATGGCGCTGGCGGGCTCACCTGCGGCCGAGGCCCGTCGCTCCCCTCGCGGGAGCGTGGATCGAAACTTCGCGATCTGTGCGAGGTTCATGCCGCCGGCGAGTCGCTGCCCTCGCGGGAGCGTGGATCGAAACTCGATCTGCGCGATCCAATCGGCCGCCGGCAGGCGTCGCTCCCCTCGCGGGAGCGTGGATCGAAACGTCTCGAACTGATCCCAGTCCATAGTCCCTCCATTGTCGCTCCCCTCGCGGGAGCGTGGATCGAAACCGCGCGATCAAGGGACCCGCGAGCAACGCGTTTCAATGTTGGCGTGGCCTGATCCAATGGCCCGCCGTAGCACCGGACCGAGCGAACGCGACGAAACCCGTCCATGCAGGCCGGTCGAACGGCGGATTGACGCATTTCGTGTGGCGTCGCGTCATGTTCGGATACCGACCGTAGAATGCGCAGAAGTCCGATGTCCGACACCCGTCCACCCGCCATCACCGAAACCGACGGCTGGCTGCAGCTCGGCGCGGGCCGCCTGTTCTTCCGCGGCTGGGCGCCGGAAGCGGCGGCGGGCGCGCCGATCATCCTGTTTCACGATTCGCTCGGCTGCGTGGAGCTCTGGCGCAGCTTTCCGGCGACGCTCGCGGCGGTGACCGGGCGGCGCGTGCTGGCCTATGACCGCCTCGGTTTCGGCCGGTCCGATGCCCATCCCGGTCGGCTTGGCCGGGGCTTCATCCGCGCCGAGGCCGAAGAGGTGGTGCCGCGGCTCTGCGCCGCGGCCGGCATCGGGCGGTTCGTCGCCTGCGGCCACAGCGTCGGCGGCGGCATGGCGGCGGAGACGGCGGCGCGCTGGCCGGAACGCTGCGAGAAGCTGGTGACGATCGCGGCCCAGGCCTTCGTCGAGGACCGCACGCTCGACGGGCTGCGTGTCGCCGAGCGCGATTTCGAGGATCCCGCCAATCTCGCGCGCGTCGCCCGCTACCACGGCGACAAGGCGCGCTGGGTGGTGGATGCCTGGATCCGCACCTGGCTCAATCCGGACTTCGCGCCGTGGACGCTGGACGAAGCGCTCGCCCGCCTGCGCTGCCCGGTGTTGGCGGTGCATGGCGACACGGACGAATATGGTTCGCTCGAACATCCCCGCCGCATCGCCGCGGGGCGCGGGCGGGCCCATATTTTCGCGGGCATCGGCCATGTGCCGCATCGCGAATGCGAGCGGGAGCTTGCCGGGGTGATCGACGGCTTCCTGAGGGAGGGCTGAGGCGCAGCCCGCCCGGCGGTGCCGGCGAACGGGCGCGGACCGAGCTGCCCTTCACCTCACCAGGGCTTCTCGCCCTCCATGGTCGAGACATGGGCCGAGACCACCTTCCAGCCGAGATCGGGAAAGCGCACGAAGGTCTGGCTCTGGCGGCCGACAACGTCGCGGCCGCGCATCTTGAACTCGAGGTTCACGGTCGCGAAATCGCGGCCGAGGGTGAGGATTTCCAGGCGCAGGCGCTTTTCCTTGATGCCGGGGCCGGGCGGGCGGGCGACGCGATGGGCGTGGATCGCGTCGAAGCCGTAGCCGTTCTCGTGCAGCGCGTAGCGGATGGTGTGCGGGCTGTTCCAGAAGGTCGCGTCGAGCACCTCGACATCCTTGTCGATCAGGGCCTGCTCGTAGCGCTCGAACAGGGAGCGGATCTCGGCCACCACCTCGGGCAGGTTCGGGGTCAGGTCGGTCATGCTGCGGCTTCCATGGCTTCGGCGACGGCGATGAGGCTCGAGTCGGTGCCGCGGCCGCCGATGATCGACAGGCCGACCGGGGCGCCGTCGACCTTGGCGCCCGGCAGGCTGACCTGCGGCGAGCCGGTGAGGCCGCCCTGGGCGCACAGGCAGGTGATACGGTCGCGCAGCGGCTGCTGGGCCGGCAGCGGCAGGCCGCGCAGGGGGGCCGGGAAGGGCGTCGTGGGCAGGCAGAGAATGGTGCCCGCCGGCAGCAGGTAGCGCAGCCGGGCGCGGGCCTCCTCGCGCATCAGCGCCGCCCAGTTGCGTTCGGCCGGCGACACCTGCGCGCCGGCGATCAGCCCGGCGGCGACGCTGAAGGCGAGGCGCGGATTGTCGCGCTCGATCCAGGGCTGGAAGGTCTGCCAGGCCTCGACCGGCTGCAGCATGCGCTGCGCCCGTGCCCAGACCGAGAGGCCCTGGGGCGCCATGATCTCCTCGCGCACCGCGCCGACGATGCGGCCGAGCCGCGCGACCATGGGCTTCAGCGCCTCGGCGACCGCCGGATCGGCGAAACCGAAGGCGTCGACCGCGACGATCAGGCTGGTCGGCAGGGCGCCGGGCGGCTCGCCGAGCAGCACGGCGCCGGCGCGTGCGAAGGTCCTCGCATCGCGCGCGAACCAGCCGCAGGTGTCCGAGCTCGGCGCCTGCGCCAGCATGCCGGTCACGTCGATCCGGCCGTGGGTCGGCCGGATGCCGTAGAGGCCGCAGAAGCTGGCGGGCACGCGCATCGAGCCGCCGGTATCGGTGCCGAGCGCGATGTCGCAGAGCCCGGCGGCGACCGCCGCGGCCGAGCCGGACGAGGAGCCGCCCGGCACCCGGTCGGGCGCGGCCGTGTTCACCGGCGTGCCGTCGAAGGCGTTCTCGCCGAGAATGCCGAGCGAGACCTCGTCGGTGATGGTCTTGCCGACCAGATCGGCGCCGGCATCGAGCAGGGCCTGCACGGCCCAGGCGTGCCGCTCCGGCACCGGCCGCCCGGCGGCCCAGTCGTGGTTGCCGCCGCCGGTCGGAACGCCTTCGACGTCGAACAGGTCCTTGGCCGCGAAGGTGAGGCCCGACAGCGGGCCGCCCGGCCGGCCGGGCCGGCGGGCGCGCGGGCCCGGGACGAAGGCCCCGACAGGATCGTCGCTCACGCTGCTTCTCCCTCGCCGCACTTGCCCGCCGGTGTCCCGGCCAGAGGGGACGGTAACAGCTTTTCTCGTCCGCGGAACGGTTCGGACCTGCGGCAAAGCCGTGCGCCGGACACATGCCGGGCGGCGATGCCGCCGGTCTCAGCCCGCCGCCTTCAGCGCGTCCTTGTCCTGGCCGGTCTCGGTGCCGCCCGGACCGGTGCGGCTGCTGACCACCAGACGGTTGCGGCCGAGAGCCTTCGCCCGGTAGAGCGCGATGTCGGCGGCCGGCAGGAGGTCCTCGCCCTCGTCGACATGCAGCGGCATGACGGCGAGCCCGATGGAACAGGTGATGCCGTCGAGGTCGCCGCCGGACCAGGTGACGCGCAGGCGGCGCACGGCCTCGAGCACTTCGCCCACCCGCTGCTCGGCGACGTTGAGGCCGATGCCGGGCAGGATGAGCAGGAATTCCTCGCCGCCGTAGCGGCCGACGATGTCGCCCTTGCGCATGGCTTCGAGCAGCGTGCGGCCGATGTCGCGCAGCACCACGTCGCCCGCCTCGTGGCTGTGGCGGTCGTTGATCTGCTTGAAATGGTCGATGTCGAGCAGGGCGAGCGACAGCGGCCGGCCAGTGCGGACGCTGCGGGCGATCTCGCGCGCCAGGGCTTCCTCCAGGAAGCGGCGGTTGTAGAGGCCGGTGAGCGGATCGCGGATCGCCTGGGCACGCAGCTGCTCGCGCAGCTCCAGATTGGCGATGGCGAGCGAGACCTGCTCGGCCAGCATGGTGGCGAGCTGGTTGGCCGAGGCATCGTTGGCCGCGTCCGCGGTGGTCTCGCGATAGAGGAGGCCGAGCAGGTTGGTCTGGGCGATCAGCGGCTGGCAGACGAAGCCGGCGCCCGGCACGGCGCAGCAGGCGCTCGCATGGCTGCAGGTGAGGCCCTGGCTCGCCTCCGAGATCGGGAAGGCCCGGCCGCGCCGGAGCGCCCAGCAGGCGTCGGGCGGGAAGGCGGCGATGTCGGCCTTCAGAGCGCCCCACTGCGCGCCGCGCTGCACCGCGTCGCGTGTCTCGCTGAAGAGGTAGAGCGCGCCGGCTTCGTCGGGGAACAGATGGCCGGCATAGCTCTTCACGGCCGAGAAGATCTCGTCGAGGCCCTGGCAGGATTGCAGGAGGCCGCTGAGCTCGGTGAGCAGGGCGATCTCGCGGGTGCGCGCCTCCGACGCCGTGAGCGAAGCGGTCAGGCGGGCATTGGCCTCCTGCAGCTTCAGCGCGTGGTCGCGCCGCTCCGCCTCCACCATCAGCGCATCGGTCTTGTCCTGCAGCACCCAGAGGATCTCGCCCGGACCGTTGCGGCCGCTGGGGCCGAGCGGCTTGCCATAGGCGTCGACCAGCAGGGTCGAGCCGTCCCTGTGGCGGATATGCAGCTCCACCTCGGTCGCCATGGCGCTGTCGCGGATGCGGTTCAGCGCCGCGCCGAAGGCGTCGGCATCGGCCTTGTCGGCCACCAGGGCGTCGATCTCGGTGCCCGGCAGGTCGTCGGTCTGGCGTCCGGTGAGGGCGGCGATCCGGCGGTTGCCGCGCAGGATGCGGCGGCCCTTGGTGAACAGGATGCCGGCCAGCGGATTGTCGACCAGGGCCCGCTGTTCGGCGTCGAGCGCGCTGAGGCTGCCGGAGAGCCGGCGCGAGCGCATGATGATGGCCGAGAGCAGCGCGATCAGCAGGCTGATGACCGCGCCGCTGCCGAGCACCAGATTGGGCACGGCGTGGTCGAGCTCGTAGATCGAACCCGGGCGGGCGGCGAACTGGACGTGCCAGACCCGTTCGCCGACGACCAGCGAGCGTTCGGCGGCAATGCCGAGCGGCGCGGTGGCAACCGGCGTGACGAGGCGCAGGTTGGCCTCCAGGCTGTCGTACATCAGCGTGGCGACGCCGGTCTCGTCCTCCGGCTCGCCGGTCATGACGCCTTCGGCATTGGCCTTGGCATAGCCGCGGTCGACCACCCGGATATGGGTCTGCTGCAGGGTGCGCTGGTCGATGACGCCGCGCATCAGGTCGTTCATGCGGTAGACGGTGGCGACGAAGCCGCGCAGCGCGGCGGTGCGCTGCAGGGCGGTCTGGGCGGGCTCGCCGACCCGATAGATCGGCGCGCGCAGGATGAAGCCCTGGCCGCCGGACGCATCCTGCACCAGCCGGACCGGCGGGGTGGCGACGATGCGGCCGGTCTCGGCCGCGCGGCGCAGCGAATCGAGCTGGGCCGGATTGGCGCCGGCATCGAAGCCGAAGGAATTCTCGTTGCCGCGCAGCGGCTCGACGAATTCGACGACATTGTAGGAGGAGCGGGGGCCGGGAGGCTGGACGGCGAAGTCGGGCTGGCCGCGCGGGTCGACGCTGGTATCGCCGCGCACCTCCGCGACGAAGGCGTCGAGCTCGGCAGGCTTGACATAGCGCAGCGACTGCAGCGCCTGGAAGCCGGGATAGCGGCGGGCAAGGTCGAGCACGTCGACATAGCGGCGGAACTGGGCGCGGTCGATGCGGCCGATGGAGGCATAGAGCCCCTGCATGCTGACCAGCACCTCGGCATGGGTGCGCAGCCGCTCGCCGATCGCCGCCGTGGTGTCGGCGGCGTCGGCGGCGAAGCGCCGCTGCATGTCGGCGGCGATCCAGCGCTCCGCCACGGCATGGGCGACGAGGCTCGCGCCGAGGCCGGCCGCCAGGATGGCACCCGCAACCAGCGTCATCCGCCGCGCGCGCGGCGCCAGCAGATCCCTTAGCCCCATGGCAGTGCCTTCACATTCCGCGGCCCGCCGCACCGGAGGGCGGCCTATTGCAACGCGGCATCCATCTCAGGGGCGCATTGATAATGCGTTTCGGCGCTGGAAGACAGGCCCTCAACCGCGGGGTGCCATGCGGCGCGACGGTTACCGCTTTGCAACCGGCGCCCGTCCGAAATCGGCGCGCAGCGGTTGCCAGGCGGCGATGCCACGCTCTTCGCGCAGCAGGTCGGGCAAGGCCTGCCAATAGGTCGCGCGGTAGGCGCGGCGCATCTCAACCTCGGCGAGCTCGGCCGCATCGGCCCAGGTCTCGTAGAGCATGAAGCGGTCCGGATCGGTCGGGTCGCGGTGCAGCACGGCATTGATGAAGCTCGCCTCCGCGCGCATGGCGTCGAGCACCGGCGCCAGCAGGGCGAGGAAGGTCTCGGCGCGGCCGGGCTTCAGGGCGAGGACGATCGTATAGGTGACGGCCATGGCGGCGGGCTCCGGTGAGGGGCGCCTTGTGACGGTCCATGACCCCGAAGGTCATGGACGCGCCGCGGTGCCGCGGCGGATGGACCGGCGGGACCGGCGGCCCGAGCCGTCATTAGGCCTCATGGACCACATGACAGGCCCGATCCCGCGCCCCATGGCCCGCGCGCGCGAAACCGGCTAGGTTCCGGCCTCCGCCGGTGGCGGCGACCCCAAGCGGGCGCGGCCAGAACGAGGCGGCTTCGCTACGAGGAACACCATGGACCGCCGCAATTTCATCAAGACCTCGGGTATCGCGACCGGCGCCGTCGCCGCCGTCGCCGCACCGGCGGTCGCCCAGTCGAACCCGAAGATCTCCTGGCGCCTGACGTCGAGCTACCCGAAAAACCTCGACACGCTCTACGGCCTTTCGACCCATCTGGCCAAGCGCGTCGCCGAGGCGACCGACAACCAGTTCCAGATCCAGACCTTCGCGGCCGGCGAGATCGTGCCGGCGCTGCAGGCGCTCGACGCGGTGCAGAACGGCACGGTGGAGTGCAGCCACACCCTGTCGAGCTTCTATATCGGCAAGGATCCGGCCTTCGCCTTCGACACCTCGCTGCCTTTCGGCCTCAATACGCGCCAGCAGAACGCCTGGCTCTATCAGGGCGGCGGCCTCGAGCTCGTGCGCGATTTCATGAAGGGCTACAACGTCCATGTCATCCCTTCGGGCAATACCGGCGCGCAGATGGGCGGCTGGTTCCGCAAGGAGATCAAGTCGGTCGCCGACCTCAAGGGCCTGAAGATGCGCATTGCCGGCATCGGCGGCACCATCATGGCCCGGCTCGGCGTCGTGCCGCAGCAGATCGGCGGCGGCGACATCTACGCGGCGCTCGAGCGTGGCACGATCGACGCGGCGGAGTTCTCCGGTCCGCATGACGACGAGAAGCTCGGCTTCCAGAAGGTCGCCAAATATTACTACTATCCCGGCTGGTGGGAGGGCTGCGCCAACGTCTCCTTCTTCGTCAACATGGAGAAGTGGAACGGCCTGCCGGCGCATTACCGGGCGGTGCTGGAGGCGGCCTGCGCGGAAACGCTGACCCTGAGCGTCGCCAAATACGACAACCAGAACCCCGACGCGCTCTATCGCCTGGTCGCCGCCGGCGCCGAGCTGAAGGGCTTCCCGCAGGACGTCATGCAGGCCGCCTTCAAGGAGGCCATGGCGCTCTATGGCGAGCTGGCCGCGTCCAACCCGAACTTCAAGAAGTTCTACGATTCCTGGCTGCCCTACTGGCGCAAGGAGCAGGTCTGGTTCCGCGTCGCCGAACTGCCGTTCGACGCCTTCGTTTCGGCCCAGGCGCAGATGCAGGGCCGTTGACGTCATCCGGCCGCGCGCCCCGGCGCGCGGCCCCTCCGGCATGGTCAACGATCGAATGGCATGACGGTTCGCCGTGGTTCGAGGCGCGAACCACCGCCAGCTTCGGTGCATTGGGCCCGATGAAAGCCGGCGCAGACCTCTGCATCCTTCGGCCGATCCGCAACCTATGGTCGGCGCTGTTTTTCCATGGCAAGCTTTGCCTCGAAAAAGCAGCCCTGCGGAGAACCAGGCCATGCCGCGCCACGCCCCCGCGACCCATCTGATCACCCATGAGGTGACCAACCAGCCGCCCGAATTCGCCGGCCGCAACCTGTTCCTGTCCGATCCCGTGCTGCGCGAGGCGGCCCGGCGCGAGGGCGGCGAATGGGTGGAGGCCCCGCTCACCGCGCTCGGCGCCGAAATGGGCTCCGAGGAGGTGCTGGCGCTCGGCGAGGAGGCGAACCGCTATCCGCCGGAGCTGACCGTCTTCGACCGCTACGGCCGGCGCATCGACGAGGTGCGCTTCCACCCGGCCTATCACCGGCTGATGGAGATCGCGATGCGCCATCGCATCCACTCCATCGCCTGGGCCGAGGACCGGGCGGGCAGCCATGTCGCCCATGCCGCGGCGCTGGCGCTGTTCACCGAGGCCGAGCAGGGCGTGATGTGCCCGATCAGCATGACCTATGCGAGCGTGCCGGCGCTGCGCCACCAGCCCGATGTCTCCGGGCCCTGGCTGCCGAAGATCGTCGAGGGACGCTACGATGGTCCGCTGCGGCCGATCGCCGACAAGGCCGGCGTCACCGTCGGCATGGCGATGACCGAGAAGCAGGGCGGCAGCGACGTCAGGGCCAATTCGACCAAGGCCCGGCGCGACGGCGAGGCCTATCGTCTCGTCGGCCACAAGTGGTTCTGCTCGGCGCCGATGTCGGACGGCTTCCTGACGCTCGCCAATACCGAGCGGGGCCTGTCCTGTTTCCTGGTGCCGCGCATCCTGCCCGACGGCTCGCGCAACACGCTGCACGTCATGCGGCTGAAGGACAAGCTCGGCAACAAGTCGAACGCCTCGAGCGAGATCGAATACCACGACACCTATGCGCGCCTGCTCGGCGAAGAGGGCCGCGGCGTCTCCGTCATCATCGACATGGTGCACCACACCCGGCTCGACACCATGGCCGGCACGCTCGGCATCATGCGCATGGCTCTGGCGCAGGCCCATCATCATGTCAGCCACCGCCGGGCGTTCCAGAAGACGCTGATCGACCAGCCGGTAATGCGCGCGGTGATCGCGGACCTGGCGGTCGAATACGAGGCGGCGGCCGCGCTCACCATGCGGGTGGCGCGCGCCTTCTCGGGCACCAGCGAGGAGGAAAAGGCCTTCGCGCGGCTTGCCGTCGCCATCGGCAAGTACTGGCTGACCAAGCGCAATCCGAACTTCGTCTACGAATGCATGGAGTGCCATGGCGGTGCCGGCTATGTCGAGGAAAGCCCGCTGCCGCGGCTCTACCGCGAGGCGCCGCTGAACGCGATCTGGGAAGGCTCGGGCAATGTCATCGCCCTCGACATCCTGCGTACGCTGATGAAGGAGCCGGCGGCACGGGACGTCTTCCAGCACGAGATCGGCCTGGCGCGCGGCGTCGATTCCCGGCTCGACCGCTATGTCGACGACCTCGCCGCGGGCCTGCGCCATGTGCCGCAGGAGGGACAGGCGCGGCAATTCGCCGAGCGCATGGCGCTCAGCCTGCAGGCCAGCCTGCTCATCCGGCACGCGCCGCGGGCGGTGGCCGACACCTTCGTCGCCACCCGCATCGCCGGCGACGGCGGCCGGTCCTTCGGCATCCTGCCGCAAGGCAGCGACATCGATGCCATCCTGAAGCGCGTCGCGACCGTCCCGGCCGCCTGAGCGGAAGGCGGCCCGCAATCTTACATTCGAAGGAAAGATCCCGAGCATGACCGAGCCTGCGACAGTGCTGCACGCCACGAGCTTGGAGGTCGGCCGGGCGGATCTCCGCCAGTCGCGGGTCGTCACCGAGGAGATCGACGTCGCCGCCGTGACCGCCGCGGGCAAGGCGGTGCTGGCGATCGACCATTTCGCGCTGACCGCCAACAACATCACCTATGCCGCCTTCGGCGACCAGATGTCCTACTGGGACTTCTTCCCCGCCGGCCAGGGCTTCGGCCGGGTGCCGGTCTGGGGTTTCGCCGACGTGGTGGCCTCGGGCGCCGACGGCCTCGCCGCCGGCGAGCGGGTCTACGGCTATTTTCCGATGTCGACCCATCTCGTGGTCGAGCCGGGGCGCCTGTCGCCGCGCCGCTTCGTCGACGTCAGCCCGCACCGCGCCAAGCTGCCGGCGGTCTACAACAGCTACGATCGCGTCGCGCACGACCCGGCCTATACGCGCTCGGGTGAAAGCATCCAGATGATCCTGAAGCCGCTGGTGGTCACCTCGTTCCTGATCGCCGATTTCCTCGAGGACAACGGCTTTTTCGGCGCGCGCCAGGTGCTGGTCTCGAGCGCCTCGTCCAAGACCTCGCTCGGCCTCGCCTTCTGCCACCGGCGCCTGGCCGCGCGGGACGTGCCGGTTCTCGGCCTGACCTCGCCGGTCAACGGTGCCTTCGTCGAGAGCGTCGGCTATTTCGACAGGGTGGTGACCTATGACGCGATCGAGAGCCTCGATGCCGCGGTCCCGACCGTCTATGTCGACATGGCCGGCAGCGCCGATCTCCTGACCCGCGTGCACCGGCATTTCGGCGACAATATCAGATATTCGTGCCGCGTCGGCGGTACCCATTGGGAGGGCCTCGCCCGCCGCATGGAACTGCCCGGCGCGCGGCCGACCTTCTTCTTCGCGCCCGATCAGATCGCCAAGCGCGCGGCCGACTGGGGCCCGGGCGGTCTCGACCAGCGGTTCGCCGGCGTCTGGGCGGAGCTTGCAGCCTCGGTCGACGACTGGCTGACGGTGGAGGACCATCATGGCCCCGAGGCGATCAAGGCCGCCTATCACGACATGCTCGAAGGGCGGATCTCGCCATCGGCCGGCCTCATCATGTCCCTGAAGGCCTGATGCCGGGCGCGGGATCTGCGTCCGCCGCACGGGACGGCTGCCCGTGGTGCAACGGCGGCGCGCCTGCAGGGCTTTGACGGCCCTGCCGCAAAGCGCGACACTCGATCCATGGGCATTTCAGCCACGCCATTCGCGCGCCCGGGACTGCGCGGCATCCTGACCGGCACGCTCGGCGTGCTGACCGCCGCGCTGATCCTCAGCGTCACCGCCGTCGTGGTCTGGACCGCGACGCGCGAGGCGCAGCGCTCGATCGGACGCTCGCTGGCGGATCTTGCCTCCTATATGCGCGAGGCGCTGGAAAGCGACGTCTACGAGCGCTGGCGCAATGCCCGCACCATCGCCACCATTCCCGTCTTCACCGACCCGGCCGGCTCCTACGCGATCCGGCGCGCGCTGCTCGACCGGTTCAAGGCCAATTTCGACGAGGTGGTCTGGGTCGGGTTCGCCGATACGAGCGGCCGGGTGACGGTCGCCGCCGGCGGCATCGACGAGGGGGCCAATGTCAGCGGCCGGCTCTGGTTCCGTTCGGCCCGCGAGCGGGCACGCCATGCCGATGAACGCACCCAGCGGCCGCAATCGCTGACGCCGACGGGCGAGCGGGTGATCGAGCTCGGCTCCAATGTCCGCGATGCCGACGGCCAGGTGGTCGGCCGTCTCGGCATGCTGATCAACTGGGACTGGCTCGGCCATCTCCGGCGCTCGCTCATCGGCCGCTGGCGCGAGCGCCAGTCCGACATCGAGGTGATGGTGCTCGACCGCGACGGCCGGGTGATCGTCGGCGATCACAACCGGCTCGATCCGAGCCTCACCCAGGCGATCGCCCAGCGGGCCGACGGTTTCGAGATCGAAAGCATGCCCGACGGCAAGGCGCTGCTGATCGGCACCAGCCGCGCCGCCGGCGGGCGCGGCGTCGACGGCCTCGGCTGGCAGATCGTCGTCACCTCCAATGCCGAGATCGCCTTCGCGCCGGTCGACACCCTGCGCCGGCAGATCATCGCGGCGGGCGGCTTCGTCGGCCTGCTCGTCATGATGGCGGGCTGGTGGGTGGCCGGCCGCATCGCCAGCCCGCTTCAGGCCATCGCCGCGCGCGCCGACCGGGTCGGCCTTGCCGACGCACTCGACGGCGTGGTGATCGAGGTGCCGCAATCCTCCTCGAAGGAGGTGGTTTCGCTTGCCGCTTCGCTGCAGGCCATGATCGACCGCCTGTCCGACAACGAGGAGGCGCTGCGCCATCTCGCCAATACGCTGGAGGTGCGGGTTGCCGAGCGCACCGCCGAACTGGAGGCGGCGAACCGCGCGCTGAGCCTTGCGCGCGACGACGCCGTCGCCGCCACCGCCGCGAAATCGCGCTTCCTGGCGGCGGCGAGCCACGATCTGCGCCAGCCGCTGCATGCCCTCTCGCTGTTCGCCAGCGCGCTCGCCCGCAGGGTCAACGGCGACGAGCCGCGCCGCCTCGTCGCCAACATGGAGACGACGCTCAGCTCGCTGCAGGACATGTTCAACGCCCTGCTCGACGTGTCGAGGCTGGATGCCGGCATCGTCGTCGCCGAGCCGCGCGTCTTCGTGATCGGCGACGTCCTGGAGCGCGTCGCCGCCGGCTTCCGTGCCCAGGCCGCCGCACATGGCCTGGAATTCCGGCTGGTGCCCTCGCATCTCGCCGTGACCAGCGACCCGATCCTGATCGAGACGGTGCTGCGCAACCTGGTCGGCAATGCCCTGAAGTTCACGGCCGCCGGCGGTGTCCTGGTCGGCGTGCGCCGGCGCGGCCAGGTGGCGGTGCTGGAGATCCACGATACCGGCTCCGGCGTTCCCGAGGAGGACCGGGACCGGATCTTCGACGAGTTCGAGCGGGCGAAGGAGGCCGCCCACGGCCAGAACGACGGGATCGGGCTCGGCCTGTCCATCGTCCGGCGCCTGTGCAACCTGCTCGGCCATCACATCAGCGTGGCGAGCCATCCAGGCGGCGGCACCGTGTTCCGCGTCGAGCTGCCGATCGCGGCGAGCGAGCCGCGGGCGGCCGAGCCGGCGGCGGCGGAGGCCGGCGTGTCGCTGGCCGGCCGCCACATCCTGGTGCTCGACGACGAGCCGATGATCGTCGACGCGCTGGCACGCACGCTGCGCGACGACGGGGCCACCGTCACCGCCGCGAGCAGCGCGGCGGAGGCGACGCGGGCGCTGGCGGCGGCTGCGCCGGTCGATCTTGCGGTCATCGACCTGCAGCTCGACCACGGGGTCGACGGGCTCGACCTGGTCAGCCGCTGGCAGCAGGGCAGGGCGAGCAAGCTGCCGGCGCTGATCGTGACCGGCGCGACCGACCCGACGACGCTGGCCCGGCTGCAGGCGAGCGGCGTCGCCTGGCTGACCAAGCCGGTCGCCGTGCCGGCGCTGAGAGCGACCGTCGCCCGCCTCGTCGCGGCGTGACTTTCTGCGGGGCCGGCCCAGCCGAGGGCCTGCATATCGGGCAGTCGTGGTTCGAGGCCCGCGCCAGGGCGCCGGCACCTTGTATTGGAAAAATCTGCCAGACTGAGGCCGTCCCTCGTTGAGGGGGATGCCGGATCCGAGGTGGCCGCCTCGGATCCGGCGGCGGCCGTTTGATCGTTGGCACCTGAGCCGTTTCGGGCTGTTGGTGAGCAAGATCACGGTCGCCCTCTTCATCGGACCCGGATGGTTGAAAGAACACCAGGTTCGCATCACAAGGATGGGGCGACGAAGATGGCAAAGACTAACACGAAAGTAGCCGGGATCGACACAGCGAAGGCCACGCTGGATATGGCCGTGCACGGCCGCACGGAGCACTGGCAGGTCGACAATACCCCGGCCGGCTGGCGCGAGCTGAGTGAGCTCCTGACGGCCCAGCGGGTCGGCCGGGTCGGGATCGAAGCCACCGGCGGCTATGAGGTCGGCGTCATCGCGGCCTTGCGCGCGGCAGGCTTTACCGTGATCCGCCACCAACCGCTGCAGATCAGCGCCTTTGCCAGGATGCGTCTGCGGCGGGCCAAAACCGATCGGTTGGATGCGGCGCTGATTGCCCATTTCACCGCCCTGTTCACCGATGATCGGCCGGCTCCCGATCCCCGGTTTGCCGCTTTCGCCCTGCATCTGACCCATATCGAGCAGCTCGAGGGGCGGATCAAACAGACCAAGACCTTTCTCGAACACCAGAGCGAGCCGCGGCTGCGCCGGCAATGGGAGAGCCGGCTCAAGGCTGACCAGAAGGAGGCGGCATACGAGCTGGCGCTGCTGGTCAAGGCGCTGCGCCAGCAGCCCGATCTCGACCGCCGGCTCGAATTGCTGCTCACCATTGACGGGATCGGCCTGCGCACTGCGGTGGCCCTGGTCGTCGGCATGCCGGAGCTGGGGCAGATCTCGCGGGAGGAGGCCGCGGCCCTGGCGGGCCTCGCGCCATTCGTCCGCCAGAGCGGCAAGTGGGCTGGCGAAGCCCATATCGACGGCGGGCGGGCTCGCGTCCGCACCGCCCTCTATGCCGCAGCCCTACCGGCGGCCTTCCAGTGGAACCCTGCCCTCATCGCCTTCTATGCTCGCCTCAAACAGGCCGGCAAAAGCCATAAGAAGGCTCTCGTGGCCTGTGCCCGAAAGCTCCTCATCTTCGCCAACTCCGTTCTTCAGCGCGACACTCCATGGCGGAAAGCCGCAACCCAATCCTAATGGTTGCTCACCATGAGGCCTGGAAGGGTGCTGCATCAGTACCGGTGCAAGCGGGCTCTTCGCGCGATTGGCTTCACGAGCTCGCTCTCTGCCATGCCCCACATGCCTGACGGCGCAGTGCGATCCGACGACGACCCTCGAACCAGGGCCAGCCAGGCCGCAAGGCCTCGATCGAGCCGCATCACTCCTGATGCAGGAGGGACGATGCCGCGGCCACGGCGGCGGCGCGGTTGCGCACGCCGAGATGGCGGAACAGCGCGGCCATGTGGATCTTGACGGTGCCGTGGCCGAGGTCGAGCGCGCGGGCGATCTCCTTGTTCGACTGGCCCTGCAGCAGCAGCTCCAGCACGTCGCGCTGGCGCGGGGTGAGGCGGTTGAGGTCGGCCGCGGGCTCGGCCGCCGGCGCGGGCTGCGCCGGACGCGGCATGGCGCTGGCGAGCGAGGCGGGCACGAAGATGGTGCCGCCGATCACCGCCTGCAGCGCCGCGACGAGGTCGTCCTCGGCCAGCCGCTTCGGCACGAAGCCGTTGACCCCGGCGGCCAGGGCGTCGAGCACGTCCTTGCGGTCTTCCGAGCCGCTGACGACGGCGATCGGCAGTCCGGGATAACATTCCCGCACCGCGGCAAGGCTCGCGGCGCTCTCCATGCCGGGCATGGACAGGTCGAACAGGGCAAGGGCGACATCGTCGGTCTCGCCGAGCTTTTCCAGAGCCTCGTCGAGCGAGGCGGCCTCCTCGACATCGTCGAAACCGAGCCGGTCCTTCAATGTGAAGGCGAGGCCCATCCGGTAGAGCCCGTGGTCGTCGGCAATGACCGCTATGCGGCGGGAAAGGCGCTCGGACATGGCCGACAGGGGTAAGGCCGCCAGCGGCGCCGTGTCAACGCACGACGCCGCGAGATCGGGCAAGCCTTTATTTCCATACGTTTCCGAGCGGCGGCGCGCCGCCCGGCCGCATCAGGCGCCGGCCCCGCCGCCGCCTGCCGAAACCGGCTGTTCCACCGCAGGTCCATGGCCGGCCGATGCCGTGGCGCCGGCCCGGCCGCGCCGGCCGAACCAATCGCTCAGCCCGTCGAACAGGATGTAGATGACCGGAGTGATGAACAGCGTGAGCAGCTGCGACATCATCAGGCCACCGACGACGGCGAGGCCGAGCGGCTGGCGCAGCTCGGCGCCGGCGCCGGCGCCGATGGCGATCGGCAGGGCGCCGAGCAGGGCGCAGAGGGTCGTCATCATGATCGGCCGGAAGCGCAGCACGGCGGCTTCGACGATGGCCTCCTTCGCCGGAACGCCGCGATGGCGCCGCTCGATGGCGAAGTCGACCATCATGATGGCGTTCTTCTTGACGATGCCGATCAGCATGACGACGCCGATCATGGCGATGACCGAGAGGTCGAAGCCGAAGATCTGCAGCGTCAGGAGCGCGCCGATGCCGGCCGAAGGCAGGCCCGACAGGATGGTCAGCGGGTGGATGAAGCTCTCGTAGAGAATGCCGAGCACGATGTAGATGACCAGCACCGCGGCGAACAGGAGCAGGCCCTGGTTGGCGACGGCCTGCTGGAACACCTGCGCGGTGCCCTGGAAGCTGGTGGAGATGGTCGCCGGCAGGTCGATCTCGCGGGTCGCGGCCTCGATCCGCTCGACCGCCTGCGACAGGGCGACGCCCGGCGGCAGGTTGAACGAGATGGTGACGGCCGGCAGCTGGGCGAGGTGGCTGACGGTGAGCGCGGTCGGCTGCTCGCGCACCGTCGCGACCGCGTCGAGCGGCACCACCGTGCCTGTCGGCGTGCGCACGGTCAGCCGGCGCAGCATCGAGGCGGTGTCGTTGTATTTCGGGTCGGCCTCCAGGATCACCTGATAGGCGTCCTCGGGCGCGTAGATGGTCGAGACCTGGCGGACGCCGAACGAGGAGTAGAGCGCCGAGCGGATCTGGTCGGCGGTCAGGCCGAGGCGCGCGGCCGCGTCGCGGTTGACGTCGATCACCGCCGAGCGGGCCTTCATCTGCAGGTCCGAATTGACGTCGAGAATGCCGGGCAGGCCGCGGATCTTGCCTTCGAGCACCGTGGCGTAGTGGCGCAGGCTCTCCAGATCCGGCGACTGCAGCGTGAACTGGTACTGGCTGCGCGACTGCACGGCGCCGACCGTGATCGACTGGATCGCCTGGTAGAAGACCTGGATGCCGGCCACCTGCGTGGACACCCGGCGCAGCCGCTGGATCACGTCATTGGCGCTCGCCTTGCGCTCCGGCTTGGCCCGCAGGGTGATGAACAGGCTGCCCGAGTTCTGCGTGGTATTGGCGCCGCCGGTGCCGACCGAGGAATTGATCGAGACGACGTCGGGGTCCTGCGCCAGGAGGGCTGCGAGCTCCTGCTGGCGTGTCGCCATGGCGGCGAAGGAGGAATCGTCGGGGCCGAGCGTGCGCCCGACGATCAGGCCATTGTCCTCGACCGGGAAGAAGCCCTTGGGAATGTCGCGGAACAGCATGAAGGTGACGACGAAGGTCGCGATCGTCACGCCGACCATGATGATCGGCATGTTGACGACCTTGCCGACCGCCCAGGCATAGCTCCGCGTGAGGCCGGTGAAGAAGCGCTCGAACAGGCGCAGCGGCAGGGCCGGGCGCGCATCGTGGTCGATCGGCTTGAGCATGCGCGAGCAGAGCATGGGGGTCAGCGTCAGCGACACGACGCCCGAGATCAGGATCGCCATGGAGATGACAAGGCCGAACTCGGCGAACATGCGGCCGACGACGCCGCCCATGAACAGGACGGGAATGAACACCGCGACCAGCGAAATGGTCATCGAGACGATGGTGAAGCCCACCTCGCGCGAGCCGACCAGCGCCGCCTGGAACGGCTCCATGCCCTCCTCGATGTGGCGCATGATGTTTTCGAGCATGACGATGGCATCGTCGACGACGAAGCCGACCGCCAGCGTCAGCGCCAGCAGCGAGATGTTGTCGATGGAATGGCCGAGCATGTACATGCCGGCGAAGGTGCCGATCAGCGAGATCGGCAGGGCGATGGCCGGGATGACCGTGGCGCGGGCGCTCTTCAGGAACAGCCAGATCACCATGACCACCAGGAAGCCGGCGATCATCAGGGTGATCTCGACGTCCTCGATCGAGGCGCGGATGGTTTCGGAGCGGTCGTTCAGCACCTTGATCTGATAGGTGGCGGGCGCCTCGCTCTGGATCTGCGGCAGCAGTGCGCGGATCCGGTCGACCACGTCGACCGTATTGGCGTCCGGCTGGCGCTGGACCGCGATGATCAGCGAGCGCTTGCCGTCGAGCCAGGCCGCGACGCGATCGTTCTCGACGCTGTCGACCGGGGTTGCGACATCGGAAATGCGCACCGGCGCGCCGCTCTGCCAGGCGACGATGATCGGACGGTAGTCGTCGGCGCGGGTGACCGGGCCGGTCGCGTCGAGAATGGCGGAGCGGCTGCCTTCGTTGATCGAGCCGACCGGCCGGTTGGAATTGGCGTTGACGATGGCGTTCTGCAGATCGGCGACGCTCAGCCCCCGCGCCGCCAGCTGGTCGAGGTCGGCGCGGATGCGCACGGCATATTTCTGGCCGCCCCAGACCATCACCTGGGCGACGCCCGGCAGGGTCGAGATGCGCGGCAGGATCGCCGAATTGGAGAAGCGGTCGAGGTCGGACAGCTTGGCGACGTCGGAGGCGATCGACAGGAAGATGATCGGCTGGTCGGCCGGGTTGACCTTCCTGAAGCTCGGCGGCGTCGGCATGTCGACCGGCAGGCGGCGCATGACCGCCGAGATCTGCGACTGCACGTCGAGCGCGGCGCCGTCGATATTGCGGTTGAGGTCGAACTGCAGAACGATCGAAGTGTTGCCGAGCGAGGAGGTCGAGGTCATCGACGAGATGCCGGCAATGGTCGAGAACTGCTTCTCGAGCGTCAGCGCCACCGACGAGGCCATGGTCTCGGGACTTGCGCCCGGCAGCTGCGCGGTCACCTGGATGGTCGGGAAGTCGACGCGCGGCAGCGCCGCGACGGGAAGCTGCTTGTAGCCGAAGAGGCCGGCCGCGACGAAGGAGACCATCAGCAGGATGGTCATGACCGGGCGGCGGATGCAGAGTTCGGACAGCATCGGCGCCTCCCTCAGCTCTGCCGGCCAGGGACGACGGTCTCGGTCGCCGCGGCGCTCGGCCGGGCGACGACCGGCGTGCCGGCGACGAGGCGCAGCTGGCCCGACGTCACCACTTCCTCACCGCCGGACAGGCCGCTGGAAACGACCGCGATGTCGCCCATCGAGCGGACGACGGTGATGTTGGCGAGCGTCGCGCGGCCGTCGACGACGGCGAAGACGTAGGGGCCGTTCTGGCCGATCTGCACGGCGGAGGTCGGGATCACCACGGCATCGGCTTCCATGCCGAGCGTGACCTTCACGGGCACGAAGGCGCCCGGCCAGAGCTGCTCCGAACCGTTTTCCATGCGCGCCTTGGCGATCACGGTGCCGGTGGTCTGGTCGATCGTGTTCTCGATGAAGGCGATGGCGCCGCGCGCGGTCTTGCCGCCGGCGGTCGCCTCGACGGTCACGCGGTTCACCGCGTCGGGGCCGCCGCTGAGCACGGCGCGCATGTCGTAGAAGGTGTTCTGCGGCACGGCGAAGGCAATGTAGATCGGATCGACCTGATTGACGGTGGCGAGCGGCGCGGTATCGGCGGAGCGGACGAAGGCGCCCGGCTTGGCGGCGATCGAGCCGATGCGGCCGGCGACCGGCGCGGTGATCCGGGTGTAGCTGAGCTGGGTCACGAGCGCGTCGCGATTCGCTTCGTCCGCGGCGAGCTGGGCCTGCGCTGTCTTCAGCGCGGTGATGGCATTGTCGCGCGCGACCTCCGAGCCGACGCGGCGGTTGGCGAGGTCGGCCGCGCGGTCGCGGTCGCGGGTCGCCTGCTCGACCTGCGCCTTGTCGCGCGCGATCTGGGCCTCGACCTGGGCGATCTGTGCCTTCAGGGTGCGGTCGTCGAGGCTGAACAGGAGGTCGCCCTCCTTGACGAGAGCGCCTTCGGCGACGTGGACGGCGACGACCTGGCTGTCGAGCCGCGGCTTGATCTGGATCGAGGCGATCGGCTGTACCGTGCCGATGGCGTCGACGGTGATCGGCATGGGCCGCCGCTCGGCGCGGGCGAGCGTCACCGTCACCGCCGGCGGGGCGTTGCGCCGGGTCGCGGCCTCGGCGGCCGGCGTGTCGCGCTTCATCAGGCCCTGCGCCTTGACATAGGCCTGTTCGGCCAGGTCCGGACGCCAGGTCGCTATGCCGGCGGCAATGGCGAGCAATCCGAAAACGATGACGACCCTGAGCATGCACCCAATCCCCGAAATCAAAACCAGGCCACCCGTGATGCGGGCGCCAGTCCCCCCAAGCCGGCCCGCAAACCCGGACCAGCTTCCCATGCGGGAGCATAGGGCTTGTCCGATCCGGGATACATTCGGCCCGATGGTCTAGGCCGGGGTGTTGGCCGGTCGATGACACAGGCTGGGGTTGTCCACCGATCGGCCGCGGACAGGGGAAGGGCGCGGCTTGCACGGCCGGACGCGGCTTGATGGCGCGGAGTAGCCCTATTCGGCCGCGGCCAGCCGGCTGCGCGCGGCAACGTCGCGGGCGCCCGCCAGGATGAGCCCGGTCGCGAGCTCGGCATAGGCCTCGCGGCTCATCGGGCCGTCGGGCCGGAACCACATATAGTGCCAGTTGAGCATGCCGAAGAGCGACATCGTCACCGGCTTCAGGAGGCGGCTGTTGTGGCTGAGCTCCGGCACCGCTTCGGCGAGCGCCTGGGAGAACTTGCCGACGAGGGCCCGCTCCACGGCCTTCAATTCGTCCTGGTGCGCCTGCGGCAGGCGCGACAGCTCGCTGACCTGGATCTTGTGCAGCGTGTCGGCGTCGCGATAGGCCTCGAGCAGGGCCCCGACGATGGCACGCAGGCGCTGGTCGCCCGGCTGCGTGCCCTCGGCGGCCTGTTCGACCGTCTCGACGAGATGGGCCAGGTGCCGGCCGATAATGTCGACCAGCAGCTGCTCCTTGTTCGGATAGTAGTGATAGATGAGCGCCTTGGAGACCCCGCAGGCGCCCGCAATGTCGTTGATCGATGTGCGGTCGTAGCCGTGGGCCGAAAACAGCTCGGCGGAGGCGTGCAGGATATGCGCGCGCTTCTCGTCGTAATCGGCGGCTCGGGGACGGGCCATGGCGCTGTTCTTTTAAGCTTTCGGCCGCTGGTCGAGGACGCGCTGGGCCTTGCCGAGCGAGCGCTCGAGCGTGCCGGGGGCGACGACGGCGACAGTGGAGGACACACCGATCGTGTCCTTGATGGCCTGGCAGAGGCGGCGGCCGGCCTGTTCGCGTTCCGCGGAGCCGACCGTGTCGGCCCGCGCTTCGACCTGGACGGTCATCTCGTCCAGCCGGTCGGCACGGGTCAGCACCACGACATAGTGGGCCGACAGTTCCGGAATGGTCAGGATCTTCTCCTCGATCTGGCTCGGGAACACGTTGACGCCGCGGATGATCATCATGTCGTCGGAACGGCCGGTGATCTTTTCCATCCGCCGCATCGAGCGCGCCGTGCCGGGCAGGAGGCGGGTCAGGTCGCGCGTGCGATAGCGGATGATCGGCATAGCCTCCTTGGTCAGGGAGGTAAAGACGAGCTCGCCCTTCTCGCCGTCGGGCAGGACCGCGCCGGTCGCGGGATCGATCACCTCCGGATAGAAATGATCCTCCCAGATGTGCAGGCCGTCCTTGGTCTCGACGCATTCGTTGGCGACGCCCGGCCCCATCACCTCGGACAGGCCGTAGATGTCGACGGCGTCCATGGCGAAGGCGTCCTCGATCTCGGCGCGCATCGCATTGGTCCAGGGCTCGGCGCCGAAAATGCCGATGTCGAGCGAGCAGTCGCGTGGATCGGCGCCAATGCGGCGGAATTCGTCGAGGATCGCCAGCATGTAGCTCGGCGTCACCATGATGATGTCGGGCTTGAAGTCGCGGATGAGCTGCACCTGGCGCTCGGTCATGCCGCCGGAAATGGGGATCACCGTGCAGCCGAGCTTTTCCGCGCCGTAATGCGCGCCAAGGCCGCCGGTGAACAGGCCGTAGCCGTAGGCGACGTGGATCTTCATGCCCGGCCGGCCGCCGGAGGCGCGGATCGAGCGCGCGACGAGGCCCGACCAGGTCTCGATGTCGTTGAGCGTATAGCCGACCACGGTCGGCTTGCCGGTCGTGCCGGAGGAGGCGTGGATGCGTGCCACCTTGTCTTCGGGCACGGCGAACATGCCGAAGGGATAGTTGTCGCGCAGGTCCGCCTTGGTCGTGAACGGGAACCTGGCGAGATCCTCGGGACGGCGGAAGTCGTCGGGATGCACGCCGGCGGCATCGAATTTGGCGCGATAGGCCGGCACGTTGTCGTAGGCGTGCCTGAGCGTCCATTTCAGCCGCTCAGTCTGCAGGCCCGCGATCTCGTCGCGGGAAGCGCGCTCGATCGGGTCGACGAGCGCCTGGTAGCGGGACTTGTCCAGCATGACGGGCCTCACAGGGCGGGATGGTCGGCGGCGACGGCGCCGCCGAGGCTGCGGGAATGGCCGCGGAACACCGCAATGACGGTGCCGGCCTGATTGGTGACGGTGACGTCGCAGATGCCGGAACGGCCGGTGCGCGAGATCTCGCGGGCCGTGGCGGTGAGCACGTCGCCGCGCTGGCCGGAGGCGATGAAGGTCACCGCGCAATGCTGGGCGACGGTACGCGTATTGTGGCTGTTGCAGGCGAAGGCGAAGGCGCTGTCGGCGAGGGTGAAGATATAGCCGCCATGGCACATGCCGTGGCCGTTGGTCATGGCCGGCGTCACCGTCATGGTCATCGTCGCCGTGCCCGGCCCGGTCTCGATCAGCGCCATGCCGAGCCCGCGCGAGGCCTGATCGTCGGCCCACATGGCCCGGCCGGCGGCTTCGGCGACGGCCGCCCGGTCGATCGTCTCCCCGGCGCTCATGTGCGTCCCCCGAACACCGGCTTGCGCTTTTCCATGAAGGCGGCGACGCCTTCGGCATAGTCACGGCCGCGGCCGAGCCGGCGCTGCTCGTCACGCTCGTGATCGAGCTGGGCGTCGAGGCTGTTGTCCTCGGCGATCTCGAAGGCGCGCTTGATGGCGGCAAGGCTCGCGGGCGAAGCCGCCGCGAAGCGCTGGCACAGCGCCTCGGCCTCGGCGATCAGCCTGTCGTCGTCGACGACCCGATAGACGAGGCCCCAGGCCTCGGCCTGCTCGGCCTTCAGGGTCTCGCCGGTCATCGCCCAGGCGCGGGCGCGGGCCGGGCCGACGAGCCGCGGCAGGAGGTAGGTCGCGCCTGAATCAGGCACGAGGCCGATCTTGACGAAGGCCTGGCCGAAGCTCGCCGCGCGCGCCGCCAGCACGATGTCGCTCGCCAGCGCCAGGCTCACGCCGGCGCCGGCCGCGACGCCGTTGACAGCGGCGATCACCGGCAGGGGCATGGACCGGAGCTTGCGGATCAGCGGGTTGTAGTTCTTCTCCAGCGTCTCGCCGAGATCGGGCGTATCGCCCGGTTCCGGAGCGATTTCGGGGTCGGCCAGGTCCTGGCCGGCGCAGAAGCCGCGGCCGGCGCCGGTGATCAGCACCGCTTTGCAAGCCTTGTCGGCCTCGGCCTCGTCGAGGGCGGCCTTCAGCGCCCTGTGCATCACGCCGGTGAAGGAATTGAGCTTGTCCGGCCGATTCAGCGTCAACACGCGATATCCCGGCCTGATGTCGACGAGCACGGTGGCGCCGTCCATCGCGTCACTCCCCTGAGCGTTTCCACTGCCGCACGCCCCGTCGCGTCAAAGCCGGGCCTGTCGATTGTTCGTTGCCCCCGGGGTGATCGCGGCCGCTGCAAACCTGCGAAAGCTGCTACTTGCCACTTGACTGACCGGGCGGTTGGACAATTAAATGCCCAGAAGCGACGAGGTGTCAACGCAGGTCGTTCGAAAAGAACCTGCCAACCTCATCCGATGGAACGACACGAGGGAGGATATGTCATGGCGGGTTGGACCCGACGCATGTTTGCAGGCTTGGCCGGCGTCGCGCTCGCGGCACTCGGAGCCGGTGCGGCCGAAGCCCAGATCAAGATCGGCGCGGTGCTGTCGGCGACCGGCCCGGCCTCTTTCCTGGGCGACCCCGAAAAGCGCACGCTGGAGCTCTATGTCGAGCGGCTGAACGCCGCCGGCGGCATCAACGGCCAGCGCGTCCAGCTGATCACCTATGACGACGGCGGCGATGCCAACCAGGCGCGCACCTTCGCCACCCGCCTCGTCGAGGACGACAAGGTGGTGGCGATGATCGGCGGCTCGACCACCGGCACCACCATGGCGATGATCCCGGTCTTCGAGGAAGCCCGCATCCCCTTCATTTCGCTCGGCGGCGCCATCGAGATCATCGATCCCGTGCGCTCCTTCGTGTTCAAGACGCCGCATACCGACCGCATGGCCTGCGAGAAGATCTTCCAGGATCTGCAGCGGCGCAGCCTGACCACGATCGCCATGATCTCGGGAACCGACGGCTTCGGCGCGTCCATGCACGCCCAATGCGTGGCGGTCGCGCCGCGCTTCAACATCACCATCGCCCATGTCGAGCGCTACGGGCCGCGCGATTCCGACATGACGCCGCAGCTCGCCAATATCCGCAACCGCCAGGGCGTGCAGGCGGTGGTCAATGCCGGTTTCGGCCAGGGACCGGCCATCGTGACGCGCAACTACCGCCAGCTCGCCGTGCCGTTCCCGCTCTATCAGAGCCACGGCGTCGCCTCGAAGCAGTTCATCGAGCTCGCCGGCGAGGCCGCCAACGGCGTGCGCCTGCCGGCCGCCGCCCTGCTGGTCGCCGACAAGCTGCCCGACAGCGACCCGCAGAAGCCGGTGGTGGTCGGCTACAGCACCACCTACCAGCAGCGCACCGGCCAGCCGGTCTCCACCTTCGGCGGCCATGCCTATGACGGGCTGATGCTGCTGGTCGAGGCGATCAAGAAGGCCAATTCCACCGATCCGCGCAAGATCCGTGACGCACTGGAGCAGACCCGCGGCTTCATGGGCACGGCCGGCGTCGTCAACATGAGCCCGACCGATCATATGGGGCTCGACCTGACGGCGTTCCGCATGCTCGAGATCCGCAACGGCGACTGGGTCCTGGTGCCCGACAGCGGCAGCTGAACGCCCTGCATCGAGGGTGGCCGTGGTTCGAGGCTCGCCTTCGGCTCGCACCTCACCATGAGGATGGATGGGGATGGCATCAGGGATGCTCGTGAAGCGTCATGCGCATGGCATCATGAATGCGCGTCATGCGTTTCGCCTCGCTCCCTCATGGTGAGGTGCCCGCGCCCGTGCACGGGCCTCGAACCACGGCTGCCCCCGATGCAGCGCAGCTCAACCCCGAAGTGATCAGCGTCGATACGGACCCTCCATGGCCGAATTTCTGCAGTTCGCCTTTTCCGGCCTCACCGTCGGCGCGGTCTATGCGCTGGTCGCGCTCGGCTTCACGCTGATCTACAATGCCTCCGACGTGGTCAATTTCGCGCAGGGCGAATTCGTCATGCTCGGCGGCATGACCACGGTGTTCCTGCATCTCGCCGGCGTGCCGGTGCCGCTCGCGGCGCTGGCGGCGATCGCCGTCACGACCCTCGTCGGCATCGGCCTGCACAAGCTCGCCATCGAGCCGGCGCGCGGCGCCTCGCCGGTGACGCTGATCATCATCACCATCGGCGCCTCGATCTTCCTGCGCGGCGCCGCGGCCATCGTCTTCGACAAGCGCTTCCACCAGCTGCCGCACTGGTTCGGCGACCAGCCGATCCGGGTCGGTGGCGCCTCGGTGCTGCCGCAGAGCCTGGTGGTGCTGGCGGGGGCGGCCGTCATCGTGGTGGCGCTCTGGGCCTTCTTCGAGCGCAGCCTGTTCGGCAAGGCGGTGCTGGCGACCGCCGCCAACCGGCTGGCCGCCAGGCTGCAGGGCATCGACACCGGCTTCGTCATCGGCTTTTCCTTCGCCGTGTCGGCGGCGATCGGCGCGATCGCCGGCGTGCTGGTCACGCCGGTCACGCTGACCAGCTACGATGTCGGCACGCTGATGGCGCTGAAGGGCTTCGCCGCGGCCATGCTCGGCGGCATGGGCAATCCGCTCGGCGCCGTGGTCGGCGGCCTCCTGGTCGGCGTCCTCGAAGCCTTCGGCGCCGGCTACCTGTCCTCGCAATACAAGGACGCGGTCGCCTTCATCGTCATTCTTGCCGTGCTGTTCGTCCTGCCCAACGGCCTGTTCGGGCGCAGCCGTGTCGAACGGGTTTGAGCCATGAGCGCCGCCAGTCCTCCGGTCCCCGCCGAAAAGCTCCGGCCGCGCCACGACAAGCTGGTGACGCTCGTCGTCCTGGCGCTGCTCGTGGCCCTGCCGCCGCTGGTCTTCCCATCGTCCTTCTACTACCGCGTCGGCGCCATCGTCTGGATCCTGGCGATCGCCGCCATCGGGCTCAACCTCCTGATGGGCTATGCCGGCCAGGTCAGCCTCGGCCATGCCGGCTTCGTCGGCATCGGTGCCTATGCGGTGGCGATCCTGCCGCAGCATTTCGGCGTTCACGGCCTTGCCGCCATGGCGATCGGCGCCGCCGTCTCGGCGCTGATCGCCTTCCTTGCGGGCCGGCCGATCCTGCGGCTGCGCGGCCATTATCTCGCGGTCGCCACGCTTGGTTTCGGCATCCTGATCGCCATGGTCTTCACCAACGAGGCGGCCTGGACCGGCGGGCCCGACGGCATGCGCGTGCCGCGGCTCGTGCTGTTCGACTGGCCGGTGCGCGGCTCGGACACCTGGTACTGGATCGGCGGAGCCACCATGATCCTTGCCGCATGGCTCGCGCTCAACCTCGTCGACAGCCCGACCGGCCGGGCGCTCCGCGCCATCCACGACTCGGAGGTGGCGGCCAAGGTGGTGGGCGTCGATGTCGGGCGCTACAAGCTGATCGTCTTCGTCATCTCGGCGGTCTATGCCTCGATCGCCGGCAGCTACCTCGCCCTGTTCGACGGCCACATCACGCCGGACGCCGCCGGCTTCCTCCGCTCGGTCGAGCTGGTCACCATGGTGGTCATCGGCGGCATGGGCTCGATCGTCGGTTCGGTGATCGGCACGGCCGTCATCGTCGTGCTGCCGCAGACGCTGACCTTCCTGTCCGACTACAAGCACCTGATGATCGGCGCCTTCATCATGCTGTTCATGATCTTCCTGCGCGCCGGCATCGTGCCGACCCTGAAGGACAAGCTGTTCAGGAGGTCCGCATGACCAATCCATTGCACCGAGCGGCCTCGACACCGCCTTCGGCGGTGCCGGCATGGGCACGCCGCTCGAAGCGAGCGGCCTCGACACCGCCTTCGGCGGTGCCGGCATGGGCACGCCGCTCGAAGCGAGCGGCCTCGACACCGCCTTCGGCGGTGCCGGCATGAGCGCGCTGCTCGAAGCGAACGGCCTCGGCATAGCCTTCGGCGGCGTGAAGGCCGTGGACGGGGTCTCGTTCAAGGCCCATGCCGGCGAGATCCTTGCCATTATCGGGCCGAACGGCGCCGGCAAGACCACCCTGTTCAACATGATCTCGGGCGTCTACCTGCCCGGCGCCGGCCAGGTGCTGATCGAAGGCGCCGACGTCACCGGCTTCGAGCCGCATCTGCTGGCGGCCCGGGGCCTGTCGCGCACCTTCCAGAACCTGCAGATCTTCTTCCGCATGAGCGCCGTCGAAAACGTCATGGTCGGCTGCCATCTGGGTGAGCGGCGCAGCGTTCTTGCCCATCTCTTCGCCCTGCCGTCGGTGACCCGGCAGAACCGCGAGAGCCGCGCGCGGGCGCTCGAACTGCTCGACCTCGTCGGCCTTGCCGACCAGGCCGACCGGTCCGCCGGGGCGCTGCCCTATGGCGCGCTGAAGCGGCTGGAAATCGCCCGCGCGCTCGCGACGCGGCCGAAGCTGGTCCTGCTCGACGAGCCGGCGGCCGGCTGCAATCCGGTCGAGACCGAGGACATCGACCGGGTGATCCAGGAGATCGCCCGGCGCGGCATGGGCGTCGTGCTCGTCGAGCACGACATGAAGCTCGTGATGAAGATCTCCAGCCGGATCCTGGTGCTCGACCACGGCAAGGCGCTGGCCGAGGGCAGCCCCGAGGCGGTCAGGAGCAATCCGGAGGTGGTCAAGGCCTATCTCGGCGGCCTCGGCGCAAGGGAGGCGGCGCATGCTCTCGGTTGACGCGGTCAGGTCCGGTTACGGCCGCATCGAGGCCCTGCACGGCGTCTCGCTGGAGGTGGCGGAAGGGGAGATCGTCACGCTGGTCGGCGGCAACGGCGCCGGCAAGACCACGCTGATGCGGGCGATCTCCGGCGTGCAGCCGGTAAGCGCGGGTTCGATCCGGTTCCGGGGCGAGGCCATCGACCGGGTCGACGCCCACAAGCGCGTCCGGCTCGGCATCGCCCAGGTGCCGGAGGGACGCCAGGTCTTCGCGCCGCTGTCGGTCGAGGACAATCTGCGGCTCGGCGCCTGGTCGCGCCGCGACGCCGATATCGCAGCCGATCTCGACGGCGTCTACCAGAGCTTCCCGGTGCTCCGCGACAAGCGCGCGCTGGCCGCTGGAGGCCTGTCCGGCGGCCAGCAGCAGATGCTCGCCATCGGCCGGGCGCTGATGGCGCGGCCGGCGCTGATCCTGCTCGACGAACCGTCCATGGGCCTCGCGCCCATCCTGGTCGAGCAGATCTTCGAGGTGATCGTCGGCCTCAAGGCCCGCGGCATCACCGTGCTGCTGGTCGAGCAGAACGCGTATCTCGCCCTGTCGATCGCCGATCGCGGCTATGTGCTGGAGACCGGTACGATCACCCATTCCGGCGCCGGCCGGGCGCTGATGGACGATCCCAGGGTGCGCGAGGCCTATCTCGGCCTCTGACGCGGCGGCACCGGTTCAGGCAAGCGCGGCCTCCACCTCGGCGATGCGCTCGGCCAGACCCGGGCCGAAGCGCCGCGCGACGCAGTCGTCGTCGAACAGCTCGGCATAACGCTCGCCGGAATCGCAGATGAGCGAGACGATGGAGCCGGCCTCGCCCGCGTCCGCCATGCGCCGGCGCAGGCGCAGCACGCCGATGAAATTGGTGCCGGTGGAGGGGCCGACGCGCCGGCCGAGACGGCCCGAGAGAACCCGCATGGCGGCGATGGAGTCGATATCCTCGACCGGCAGCATCTCGTCGATCACGTCGCGGATGAAGGACGGCTCGACGCGCGGGCGACCGATGCCCTCGATCCGGCTGCCGACCGGCGCGGCGAGGCCGCGGTCGCCGCTCGCATGATAGGCCGTGAACACGGAATTTTCCGGGTCGGCCACGGCGATGCGGGTCGGGTGCCGGCGGTAGCGCACGAAGCGGCCGAAGGTCGCCGAGGTGCCGCCCGTGCCGGCGCCGACGACGATCCAGGCGGGAATGCCGTGCCGCTCGTGGGCCATCTGGGTGAAGACGGATTCGGCGATATTGTTGTTGCCGCGCCAGTCGGTCGCCCGCTCCGCGAAGGTGAACTGGTCCATGAAATGGCCGCCGGTTTCCGCGGCCAGCCGATGCGAGGCGGCATAGACCGCGTCGGCGGCGTCGACGAGATGCAGCCGGCCGCCATAGAAGGCGATCTGCGCGCATTTTTCCGCCGAGGTCGTGCGCGGCACCACGGCGACGAAGGGCAGGCCGAGCAGGCGGGCGAAGTAGGCCTCGGAAATGGCGGTGGAGCCGGACGAGGCCTCGATGACCGTGGTGCCCTCGCGGATCCAGCCGTTGCACAGCGCGTAGAGGAACAGCGAGCGGGCGAGCCGGTGCTTCAGGCTGCCACTCGGATGGGTCGACTCGTCCTTGAAGAAGATGTCGACGTCGCCTGCCATCGGCAGGCTGACGAGATGGGTATCGGCGGATCGGGCGAAATCCGCCTCGATCCTCGAAATGGCGGCATCGAGCCAGGCGCGGGACACGGCGCTTCTCCCCCAAGCAGGGTGCCTGCGGGCCGGCACCTCCATCAAAGCTTGTCGGCGAAGCGCGGCCGCCTGGCAAGCGCCGCCGGCGCGATGGCCGCGGTCGTGGCGTTCCAACTGGCTTGCGCGTCAGCGCGTCCGGTTCATCGGTCGCAGAGTTCGAGCTGCCTTGCGCGTCAGCGCTTCCGGCTCACCGGTCGTAGAGTTCGAGCTGCCGGTTGATGCCGAGGGCGGCCAGCGTGCAGAGCGCGCCGGAGAGCAGATAGGCGCCGGACATCAGCAGGCCGAAATGGCTCGACAGCAGCAGCGCCACCAGCGGCGCGAAGCCGGCGCCGAACATCCAGGCGAGGTCCGAGGTCAGCGCCGAGCCCGTATAGCGATAGGCCCTGGAGAAGCTGGAGGCGATGGCACCCGAGGACTGGCCGAAGGAGAGGCCGAGCAGGATGAAGCCGACGACCATGAAGACGAGCTCGCCGACATCGCCGCCGTCGAGCAGCTGCGGCGCGAAGCCGCTGAAGGCCGCGATCGCGACCGCCGAGGCGCCGAGCAGGTTGCGCCGGCCGACGCGATCGGCGAGCGGGCCCGAGGCGACGATGGCGACGACGCCGATGGCCGCGGCGATCATCTCGATGACCAGGAAGCGGGCCGGGCCCTGCTGGGTGAACAGGAACACCCAGGACAGCGGGAAGACCGTGACCATGTGGAACAGGGCGAAGCTCGCGAGCGGCGCGAAGGCGCCGATCAGCACGTTGCGGCCCTCGGCCTTGACGGTCGCGCGGATCGAGGTCGGCTGCAGCTCGCCGCTGTCGAACAGGTGGACATATTCCGGCGTCACCACGATGCGCAGGCGCGCAAACAGCGCCACCACATTGATGGCGAAGGCGACGAAGAACGGGTAGCGCCAGCCCCAGCTCAGGAAATCCTCGGCCGAGAGATTGCCGACGAAGAAGGCGAACAGGCCGCTCGCTACGATGAGGCCGAGCGGCGCGCCGAGCTGCGGGATCATCGCATACCAGCCGCGCCGGGCCTGCGGCGCGTTGAGCGCCAGCAGCGAGGCGAGGCCGTCCCAGGTGCCGCCGAGCGCGATGCCCTGGCCGATGCGGAACAGGGCGAGCAGCATGGCCGAGGCATGGCCGATCTGTTCGTAGCCGGGCAGGAAGGCGATGGCGACGGTCGCGCTGCCGAGCAGGAACAGCGCGATGGTCAGCTTCGCGCCCTTGCCGTGGGCGCGGTCGACGGCCATGAAAATGGCGGTACCGAGCGGTCTCGCCACGAAGGCGAGCGCGAAGATCGCGAAGGAATAGACCGTGCTGGTCAGCGCGTCGACATAGGGAAAGACCAGCTTCGGGAACACCACGACGGAGGCGATGGCGTAGACGAAGAAGTCGAAGAATTCCGACGTCCGCCCGAGGATCACGCCAATCGCGATCTCGCCGGGCCTGGCGCCGTGGGCGGCCCCCGACGGTGTCGCCCCGCTCTGCATCGGGAGTGACGGCGATGCGGCGATATCAGCGCTCATGGGACCTTCAGCTCCTCGAAATTCCGGGCGGCCGGGCCCGGCGAATGGGATCTGCGCCGTCTCTAGGCCCGGAACAGGTGTCAAGGGCATTGGGCAAATTGTCCAATGTCATCGATGCTGCAGTGCAGCTAACGACACGCGAAACTCAGTGCCGCCTTCCGCCCAGGGGTCCGTCTTGAGCCGTTTTCGCGCCTTTGCCCTGCTGCCGCTGTTCGCCATGCTCGGCGCCTGCAACTTCGTCGTGCTGAAGCCGGCCGGCGACATCGCCGCCCAGCAGCGCGACCTGGTGCTGATCTCGACGGCGCTGATGCTGCTGATCATCATTCCCGTCATGGCGCTGATCGTCCTGTTCGCCTGGCGCTACCGCCAGTCCAACACCACGGCACGCTACGAGCCGGACTGGGACCACTCGACCCATCTCGAGCTGGTGATCTGGGCCGCACCGCTGTTCATCATCATCTGCCTCGGCGCGCTCACCTGGATGGGCACGCATCTGCTCGATCCGTTCCGCCCGCTCGGGCGCATCACCCAGAGCCAGCCGGTCAAGCCGGAGACGCGCTCGCTCGAGGTGAACGTCGTCGCGCTCGACTGGAAATGGCTGTTCATCTATCCGGAATATGGCATCGCCACCGTCAACGAGCTCGCGGCGCCCGTCGATCGCCCGATCAATTTCCGCATCACCTCCTCCTCGGTGATGAACTCCTTCTACATCCCCGCGCTCGCCGGCCAGATCTATGCCATGCCGGGCATGGAAACCAAGCTGCACGCCGTCATCAACGCGCCCGGCAGCTATCGCGGCTTCTCGGCCAACTATAGCGGCGCGGGCTTCTCCGGCATGCGCTTCGCTTTCCTCGGCATGACCACGGCCGATTTCGACCGATGGGTCGCCGAGGTCAAGGCGGGCGGCGCGCTGAACCGCCAGGGCTATCTGGAGCTCGAGCGGCCGAGCGAGAACGAGCCGGTCCGGCGCTACGGCACGGTCGAGGCCGGGCTCTACCGGGCCATCCTCAACATGTGCGTCGAGCCCGGCAAGATGTGCATGAGCGAGATGATGGCGCTCGACGCCAAGGGCGGGCTCGGCCTTGCCGCTGCCCGCACGGTGCTGCCGCTGCAATACGACAAATATGTCCGGCGCGGCGCGTTCGGGGCGGAGCGCTCCTACGTGCCGGCCTTCTGCGCGCCGGAGGACGTCGCCCAGCTCAGCTTCGAGCCGCCGGTGTCACGTCCGGCCAATGCCTCGCCGCTGCGCGGGGCGGGCCTGCCGCGACCCTCCTTCGCCCCGGTCCGCCAGCCGACGGTCTCCTCGCTCGAGGAGATCAGGCGTTCGCCCAATTCCTGATCTCCAAAAGGGCGCTGCCGCCATGTTCGCCGATCCCTCCTTCCTCAAATTGATCTTCGGGCGCCTGACGCTCTCGTCCCTGCCGCTGCACGAGCCGATCGTCGTCGGCACCTTCGCGGTGGTCGCCCTCGGCGGCATCGCGCTGGTCGGCGTGCTGACCTATTTCAAGCTGTGGGGCTATCTCTGGCGCGAGTGGTTCACCACCGTCGACCACAAGCGCATCGGCATCATGTACATGGTGCTCGGCATCGTCATGCTGCTGCGCGGCTTTGCCGACGCCATCATGATGCGGCTGCAGCAGGCCATGGCCTTCGGCGGTTCGGAGGGCTATCTCAACGCCCATCACTACGACCAGATCTTCACCGCGCACGGCGTGATCATGATCTTCTTCGTGGCCATGCCGCTGGTCACGGGCGTGATGAACTATGTCGTGCCGCTGCAGATCGGCGCGCGCGACGTGTCCTTTCCCTTCCTCAACAATTTCAGCTTCTGGATGACCACGGCCGGCGCCGTGCTGGTGATGGCGTCGCTGTTCGTCGGCGAGTTCGCCCGCACCGGCTGGCTCGCCTATCCGCCGCTGTCCAATATCGGCTACAGCCCGGATGTCGGGGTCGACTACTACATCTGGTCGCTGCAGATCGCCGGCGTCGGCACGACATTGTCGGGCATCAACCTCATCGCCACCATCATCAAGCTCAGGGCGCCGGGCATGACGATGATGCGCCTGCCGGTGTTCACCTGGACCTCGCTCTGCACCAACGTCTTGATCGTCGCATCCTTCCCGGTGCTGACCGCGGTGCTCGCGCTGCTGTCGCTCGACCGCTATTTCGGCACCAACTTCTTCACGAACGACTTCGGCGGCGATCCGATGATGTACGTGAACCTCATCTGGATCTGGGGCCATCCGGAGGTCTACATCCTGATCCTGCCGGCCTTCGGCATCTTCTCCGAGGTGACCTCGACCTTCTCGGGCAAGCGCCTGTTCGGCTACACCTCGATGGTCTACGCCACCATCGTCATCACCATCCTCGCCTATCTCGTCTGGCTGCATCACTTCTTCACGATGGGCTCGGGCGCCAGCGTGAACTCGTTCTTCGGCATCACGACGATGATCATCTCGATCCCGACGGGCGCGAAGATCTTCAACTGGCTGTTCACGATGTATCGCGGCCGCATCCGCTTCGAGGTGCCGATGATGTGGACGGTGGCCTTCATGCTCACCTTCGTCATCGGCGGCATGACCGGCGTGCTGCTGGCGGTGCCGCCGGCCGACTTCGTGCTGCACAACAGCCTGTTCCTGGTCGCCCATTTCCACAACGTGATCATCGGCGGCGTGCTGTTCGGCCTGTTCGCCGGCATCGCCTACTGGTTCCCCAAGGCCTTCGGCTTCAAGCTCGATCCGTTCTGGGGCAAGGTGTCGTTCTGGTGCTGGGTCTCGGGCTTCTATTTCGCCTTCATGCCGCTCTACGTGCTCGGCCTGATGGGCGTGACGCGGCGGCTGCGCCATTTCGACGATCCGGCCCTGCAGATCTGGTTCGTGGTCGCGGCCTTCGGCGCGGTGCTGATCCTCTTCGGCATCCTCGCCTTCCTGGTCCAGCTCTATGTCAGCTTCCGCCGGCGCGAGGCGCTGCGCGACGTCACCGGCGACCCCTGGAACGGCCGGACCCTGGAATGGTCGACGTCCTCGCCGCCGCCCGACTACAACTTCGCCTTCACCCCGGTCGTGCACGACAACGACGCCTGGTGGGACATGAAGCGGCGCGGCTATGTCCGTCCGCTGGAAGGCTTCAAGGCCATCCACATGCCGAAGAACACCGGCGCCGGCATCATCCTGGCGGGTATCAGCACCGTCTTCGGCTTCGCCATGATCTGGTACATCTGGTGGCTGGCGGCGCTGTCCTTCGTCAGCCTGGTCGCGGTCGCGATCGGCCACACCTTCAACTACCGCCGCGACTTCCACATCCCCGCCGACGAGGTCGTACGGGCGGAGGCCGAGCGGACCCGGCTGCTCTCGGCAGGGGCCTGACGCCATGACCACGACCACCATCGAAGCGACGACGATGCATCCGGCGGCCACGGCCGCCGGTCCGGGCGGTCCGCAGACCCCGGTCTTCTTCCAGAAGGACGAGCACGAGCACGCCGAGGGCGGCAGCACCATGCTCGGCTTCTGGATGTATCTGATGAGCGATTGCCTCATCTTCGCGGTGCTGTTCGCGACCTATGGCGTGCTGGGCGGCAAATATGCCGCGGGGCCGGCGCCGAAGGACCTGTTCGACCTGAAGCTGGTGGCGCTCAACACCGCCATGCTGCTCATCTCGTCGATCACCTACGGCTTCGCCATGCTCACCATGGTCAAGGGGCGCGTCGGCCAGACCCAGTTCTGGCTGGCGGTGACGGGCCTGTTCGGCCTCGCCTTCCTCGGCATCGAGCTCTACGAGTTCGCCCACCTGATCCACGAAGGCGCGACGCCCCAGCGCAGCGCCTTCCTCTCGGCCTTCTTCACGCTGGTCGGCACCCACGGCCTGCACGTCACCTTCGGCCTCATCTGGCTGGTGACGCTGATGGTCCAGGTCGCCCAGCACGGCCTGATCGAGGCCAACCGCCGCCGGCTGATGTGCCTCAGCATGTTCTGGCACTTTCTCGACGTCATCTGGATCGGCGTCTTCACCTTCGTCTACCTGATGGGGATGCTCAGATGAGCTCTGATGCGCACCACCACGCGAGCGGCGAGCATGACCACGGCGCCGGCCACGGCTCGTTCAAGGGCTATCTGACCGGCTTCCTCCTGTCGGTCGTGCTCACCGCCATTCCGTTCTGGCTCGTCATGACCGGCGCGCTCGGCAGCAACCAGGCGACCGCCATCGCCATCACCGTCTTTGCGGCGGTGCAGGTCGTCGTGCACATGGTGTTCTTCCTGCACATGGACACCCGGGCCGAGGGCGGCTGGACCATGATGGCCCTGATCTTCACGCTGATCGTCGTCGGCATCACGCTTGCCGGCTCGCTGTGGGTCATGTTCCACCTGACCACCAACATGATGCCGACCCACGACATGGGCACGATGCGATAGGCCGGGAGGTGACCGTGTCAGCCGGCCAGCCCCAGCGGCGTTCGCTCGCAGCCCTTGCCGGCATCGGGCTCGCCTGCGCGCTCGCGGCCGGCCTGTTCGCCGGGCTCGGCGTCTGGCAGATCGAGCGCCGCGCCTGGAAGCTTCAGCTGATCGAACGTGTCGACCAGCGCATCCATGCCGCTCCGGTCGCCGCTCCCGGCCCCGCGGACTGGGCGGGCGTCTCGCCCGCCGCCGACGAATACCGGCGGGTGCGCGTTTCCGGCCGTTTCCTCAACGGGCAGGAGAGCCAGGTGCAGGCGGTGACGGACCATGGCCGCGGCTACTGGGTGCTGACGCCCCTGGAGACCGGGGAGGGCTTCACCGTGCTGGTCAATCGCGGCTTCGTGCCGGCCGAGCGGCGGGCGCCGGCGAGCCGCGCCTCGGGCCAGCCCGAGGGACCGGTCACGGTGACCGGCCTCGTCAGGATGACCGAGCCGAACGGCGCCTTCCTGCGCAGCAACGATCCCGCCGCCGGGCGCTGGTTCTCTCGCGATGTCGCGGCCATCGCCGCGGCGCGCGGGCTCGGCACGGTCGCGCCCTATTTCATCGATGCCGAACCGATGCCCGGCGGCGCCGATCGGCCGATCGGCGGCCTGACCGTGATCACCTTCCCGAACAATCATCTCATCTATGCGCTCACCTGGTTCACCCTCGCGCTGATGGCTCTGGCGGCCGGCGTCTTCGTCGCGCGCGACGAATGGCGGCGCCGCGCCGACCCGCATAGGATAAGGCCGGCCGGCAGCGGCGAAGGGGCGCGATGCGCGACGGGATCGACATTCTGAACCGATGGATCGGCGCCGCCCCGCCGGGCGTCGCCGCGAGCCCGGCCGCTGGCGCCGCGGGCCCGGCGCCGGTCGACCATACGGCCGACCACACCGCCAACCGCAAGAACATGCTGCTGCTCATCCAGCTGCGCTGGATGGCGGTAGTCGGGCAGGTGGTGACGATCGCGGTCGTCGCGCTGGCGCTCGGCATCGCGCTGCCGCTGGCGCCGATAGCGCTGGTGCTGGCGGCCCTCGTCGCGCACAACCTGGCGAGCCTCGCCTGGCTGAGGCGCCGGACCGATGTCGGCAACAGCGTGCTGTTCATGACTCTGCTGCTCGACGTGCTGGCGCTCACCGCCCAGCTCTATCTGAGCGGCGGGGCCAGCAATCCCTTTACCGGGCTCTATCTCCTGCAGGTCATCCTCGGCGCCGTGCTGCTCGATGCGCGCTCGACCTGGGCGCTGGTGCTGGCGACTGGCGCGAGCTTCATCGGCCTCACCCTGTTCTACCGGCCGCTCGCCCTGCCGCAACATGCCTTCACCGACACGGTCGGCCTGCACATTGCCGGCATGTTCGTCTGTTTCGTGCTCGACGCGATCCTGCTGGTCATCTTCGTCACGCGCGTCAGCCGCAACCTGCGCGAGCGCGACGCGAGTCTGGCGGCGCTCCGCCAGCATGCGGTCGAGGAGGACCATATCGTGCGCATGGGCCTTCTCGCCTCGGGCGCCGCCCACGAGCTCGGCACGCCCCTGTCCTCGCTTTCGGTGATCCTCAGTGACTGGCGCCGCATGCCCCGCCTGATGCAGGACGAGGAGCTCGCCCAGGAGATCGGCGAGATGGAGGCCGCCGTCCAGCGCTGCAAATCGATCGTCACGGGCATTCTCCTGTCGGCGGGCGATGCGCGCGGCGAGGCGCCGCGGGTGACGACCGTCAACCGTTTCCTGGACGAGCTCGTGGCCGAATGGCGCGGTGCCCGCGCGGTGACCACGCTCAGCTATCAGAACGGCTTCGGCGAGGACGTGCCGGTCGTTTCGGATTCGGCCTTGAAGCAGGTGCTGTTCAGCGTGCTCGACAATGCGCTTGAGGCCTCGCCCGACTGGCTGCGCTTTGTCGTCGGCCGCAATGGCGATACCCTTGTGCTGCGCGTCAGCGATGCCGGGCCGGGCTTCGCGCCGGAGATGCTCGCCCGGTTCGGCAAGCCCTATCACTCCACCAAGGGCCGCCCGGGCGGCGGGCTCGGCCTGTTCCTGGTGGTCAATGTCGTGCGCAAGCTCGGCGGGGTCGCCTCGGCACGCAACGGGCCGAACGGCGGCGCCGTGGTGACGCTCGAACTGCCGCTCGCAACGCTGACCATGGGAGGTCGCAAGGATGCCGGCTGACCGTCTGCTCGTGATCGTCGAGGATGATGCCGGCTTCGCCCGGACGCTGAAACGTTCGTTCGAACGCCGCGGCTACGAGGTGCTGCTGGCGACCGGCCTCGACGACCTCTCCGCCCTGCTCGGCGAACACGATCCGGGCTATGCGGTGGTCGACCTGAAGCTTGCCGGCGCCTCGGGCCTTGCCTGCGTGGAAAAGCTGCATGCGCACGACGCCGGCATGCTGATCGTTGTGCTGACCGGCTATGCCAGCATCGCGACCGCCGTGGAGGCGATCAAGCTCGGCGCCTGCCACTATCTCGCCAAGCCGTCCAATACCGACGACATCGAGGAGGCCTTCAGCAAGGCGACCGGCGATGCCGGCGTCGCGCTGTCGGAACGGCCGACCTCGATCAAGACGCTCGAATGGGAGCGCATCCACGAGACGCTGGCCGAAACCGGCTTCAACATTTCCGAAACCGCCCGGCGGCTCGGCATGCATCGCCGTACGCTCGCCCGCAAGCTCGAGAAGCGGCAGGTGAAGTAGGGGCGCCGGACCATTCGCGGCCGGGCTCCGCGCCCCGCGCGGACCGTGAACCACGGGCCTTGACGCGATGCGCCGATCCGGAGCCGCGCCTCAGAACCGCACCGTCGCGAACAGCCGCACCGAGCGGCCGGGCATGGCCACCTCGTCCTTGCGGAAGGAGACGGCGTTGCGGATCGTCTCGTCGAGCAGGTTGGTGCCGACCAGCCCGAAGGTGACGTCCTTGATCGCCTGGTTCTTCAGCGCCATGCGGTAGCTGAGCTCGGCGTTCAGCAGGTTGTAGCCCGGGGTCGGCGTTTCGTGCGAGGCGATCTCATTCTGCGCGAAGGCGTGCAGCAGGCTGACGCGCGCGAACCAGTTGTCGTTGCGCCAATAGAGGCCGCCGCCGAGCCGGTGCGGGGGAATGCGCGGCACGTTGGTGCTGTCGGCGAAACGGGCGCGGACGAAGTCGTACTGTGCCTCGACGCCGAAAGTGCCGGACCCGAGCGGGCCGATATCGAGCTGGCCGCGCAGCTCGGCGCCGTAGAAGGTCGCGTCCTGCTGGCTGAACACCACCTGGTTGAACTCGCCCTCGCCCGCGCCGCAGGAGGCGAAATCCTCGCCGCAGCGCGCGCCGGTCAGGCGCTTGTAGATGAAGCCGGAATAGCGCGTGTAATAGGCCGAGGCGTCGAAGCGGAACGGCCCCTGGGCCCGCCGAAGGCCGACCTCGATGGTGGTGGCCGCCTCCCGGCGCAGGTTCGGGTCGCCGATCTCGAAGGTGCCGGAGGCTTCGTGCGGCCCCTTGGAGAACAGTTCCTGGGCGCGCGGCGCGCGTTCGACATATTGGCCGGTCAGGCTGCCGACGAAGCCGAAGGGCAGGTCCTGCAGCAGGCCGAGGCTGACGCTCATGGGCGCGAAGTTGCGCACCCGCGCCTGTTCGAGCGGCCAGCCCGGCGCGCCGACATAGTCGCCGGGGAAGCGCGCCTCCGTGCCGCCGACACGCACGCTCTCGATCCGGAACGCGGCCTGCAGGCGGGTCGAGGACGTCAGCGCCAGTTCGTTGAACAGGAAGGCGGCGGCGGTGCGGGTATTGGTCGGCGCCAGCAGGCCGCCGGCTTCGCCCGCCGTGCCGAGGGTCGATGCGCCGAACTGCACGCCGAGCACCGAGCTCAAAGGTCCGAGCGGGGTCGCGAGCGGCTGGAACTGGGTTTCGACCCGGCCCTCGATCTCACGCTGGCGGAAGGTGGCGTGGGTCTGGAAGCGGCCGTCGTCCAGCCCGTCCTCGTTGTGCCGGTAGAGCGAGCCGCCGACCCAGAAGCGCAGGGCCGCGATGACCGGACTGTCGAAGCGGAATTCGCCCTTGGAGGTGATGCGTGTCTGGATGAGGTCGATGCGCGTGCGGTGCTCGGCCGGTTCGACGCCGGGCAGGCCGTAGAGGCTGCGGACCTGCGAGATGGCGGCGCCGACATAGCCGTTGTCGAAGAAATAGGAGGCGCCGAAGGAGCCGCCGAGGGTATTGGCGAAGCTGTTGGCCTGGCGGCCGCCCGGCACGGCATAGTCGCCGGCATTGCGGCCGTAGACATCGGCCGAATAGGCCCAGTTGCCCGACCGGCCGCGGATCTGCGCGGCGCCGTCGAAACCGTTGTCGCCCGAGCCGAAGCCGCCGCGCATCATGCCCGACACGCCCTCCGGGCCGAGCCGGGTCGGGATCCGCTCGTTGGTGACGTTGACGACGCCGCCGATCGCCGCCGAGCCGAAGCGCAGCGCCGCCGGTCCGCGGATCACCTCGATGCGCTCGGCCGCCAGCGGGTCGATCGGCACCGCGTGATCCTCGGAGAGATCGGAGACGTCATGCGCGCCGATGCCGTTTTCCTGGATGCGCACGCGCGCATTGTCGAGGCCGCGGATGATCGGCCGGCTGACCGCGCCCGGCGCGAAGCCGCTGCCGGTGATGCCCGGCAGCGTGAACAGCTGGTCACCGAGGGTTGCCCCGCCATTGCGCTGGATGTCGCGCTCGTTGAGCACGGTGACCGGCACGAAGGCACGGTCGATGACCGTGAGCTGGCCCTCGGTGAGGCCGCTCGCATCGGGTGGCGTCGGCCGGCGCGGCGCCTCGATCAGGATCTCCGGCAGGGCGACCTGGCTCGACGCGGTCTGGGCGGCGGCCGGTGCGGAGATGGCGGACAGCGCGAGCACGGACAGGGCGAGGCGACCGAGCGGGGAGGACCCGGCAGCAGGCAAAAGGGGCATGTGAGGCTTCTCCCGGCAGGCGCTGTCTCGTGCGAGTTATGTAATAACGTTACATACAACGAAAGCGGGCCTGTCAAGCATGGCCGCGGCGTTTCGCACCGGGCATGCGGCGGAGCGATGCCGGATGGACGTCAGGCCCGGCGTTTGACGGCCACAGAGGCCGGTCGCCGCGCCTCGGCCGCCGGGACCGTCAACCGGCGGGGCGCCTGGCGAGGGCCAGGCCGAAGCCGAGCGCGATCATCGCGCCGCCCGATGTTTCGCGCAGCCGGCGGACCAGATTGGGCCGTGTGGCGGCACTGTCCCGGATGCCGCTGGCGGCGAAGGCGACGACGATGTCCGCGAGGGTGTTGAGCACGACCGACACGAAGCCGAGGACGACGAACTGCAGGGCGACGGACCCTGCCGACGGGTCGACGAATTGCGGGATGAAGGCAAGGAAGAAGGCGGCGGTCTTGGGGTTGAGCGCCTCGACCAGGACGCCTTCGCGGAAGGCGCGCGGGGCGCCGAGCGGCGGCGCCGCCGGACCTCCGGCCAGGCGACGGCAGCCTCGCGGCGCGCGGCCAGGAGGGTGCGCAGGCCGAGCCAGACGAGATAGCCGGCGCCGATCAGCTTCAGCGCCGTGAACAGCTCCGCGCTCGCCAGCACGATGGCGGACACGCCGAGGCTGCCGGCGAGGACATGGACCATGCCGCCGAGACCCGTGCCGAAGCTGGAGGCGATGCCTTCCGCGCGGCCGCCGGCAAGCGTCCGCGCCGCGACGTAGAAGATGCCCGGCCCGGGCGTGACGGCAAGCAGGAAGGCCGCGGCGACATAGAGGGCGAGCTGGCTGAGATCCGGCATGATGGATGGGTCCAGATAAGGTGTTGCGCGAACGGCCGATGGGCCATCCCACGCGGGAGAGAGAAGCCAAAATCGCGGCTGGACGCAAATGTTCGCAACGAAGCGCCTGATGGGTGTGAGGCATTCCGGCACAGATCGCCGATTTCGCAGCCTTACCCCCTGGCAAATGCCAGCAGCGGCTCAGGCGATTTTCGGCTTGGCTGCTTCCGGCAGGGCATGTTTCGTGCCGCCGGCGAGGACAATTCGGACGCTATGACCAGATCGGGTGTGGATGTCGGCTGCATGGGGGCCGCGCGCGCGGCCATGCAAATTCCGGGAAGCAGGAAAAGGTTTTCGCATCATGGGCCGCGCCGGTCGGCTCCGAGAGCGCGTTCGCGCCTGACGCTGTGCGAGACGAGCGCGCTGTCGCCTTGCGGGCTTTCCCTGCTGGTGCTCGCCGCGCTTGGGCTTGGGACCGATCCGGCGCGTGCACAGTGCGCACCGTCGGGCGGATCGAACTACGTCTGCTCCGGCCCCAATACGACGACGCAGTCGATCAATGCTGCCGACGTGGCGGTGACGACGACGCCGGGCTTCGGTGTCGACCTGGGCGCATCGAACGGCAATGGGCTGGCGATCATCGGTGCAGGCCAGCTCAGCTACATCGATACCAACGCCGCCACGATCACCGGCGGTAACGCTTACGGCGACTCCGGGCTGCTCATCTGGTCGACAGGCAATAACGGTCCGACGCTGGGGTCCGTGACCGTCGATACCGGCGGAGCGATTACCGGCTACCACGGCATCTCCGTTTCGAACAGCGGCGGCGGCCTCACCAGCGTGACTGCGGGGGGAGTGGTTACCGGCCTGTCCGGCGAAGGCATTTCCGTCATCAATGGCGCGGCCGCCAGTGGTCTCACCGTGCGCGCCGCGACCGTCACCGGCGCCACATCCGGCATCGTGGCCTACAACAATGGCACCGGCGCGACACTGGTAATGGCGTCGGGACAGGTGACCGGGACCGGCCGCTACGGCATCTTCGCAAGCAATGCTGCCAGCGCGGGCGACTTGACCATCGACGCCGCTGCGGTGACGGGCGGTATATCCGGCATCTACGCGGAGAACCGGGGCAGCGGCGCGACGCTGGTGACGGCTTCCGGCAATGTCGAGGGCACGCAGAACTACGGCATTCTCGCGGTCAACGGCACGGCGAATTTGAGAACCGACGGCACGCTTCAGTCCGCCACTCCGGGCACGGCCAATGGCTTGACCGTCGCTGTCGGCACGCTGGCGAACCCGGCAACGGCCACGGGCGGCATGACCGGCATCTACGCCTACAACAACGGCACCGGCGCGACTGAGGTGACCGCGACGGGACAGGTGACCGGCACGAACGGGGCCGGTCTCTTCGCGCTGAACGGCGCGGGGGCGACGAGCCTGACGGTCAATGCCGGCGCGGTTCTTGGCGGAACGGATGGGATCTTCGCGACCAACCGCGGCAGCGGTGCGACCTCCGTGGCTGCGACGGGGTCGGTGGTGGGCACTGCCGGCTACGGCATTTTCGCCCAGAACGATACGGCCGCGACGACGCTGACGGTCACGGCCGCATCGGCGACGGGCGGGCTCGCCGGCATCTATGCCGACAATCAGGGCACGGGCGCCACGCTGGTTACCGCCACCGGGCCGGTGAGCGGGACGGGGGGCGCTTTCGGCCTGTTCGCGCTCAACGGCGCGACCGCAACGTCCCTTACCGCCGAGGTGGCCGCGGTCAACGGCGCGATCAACGGCATCACCGCCGAGAACCGGGGCAGCGGCGCCACGCGGGTGACCGCCGCCGGCGCGGTGACGGGAACGAGCGGGACCGGCATCGAAGTCCAGAACGGCGCCGGAGCAACCGATCTGGCCGTCGGCGCTACGGCCGTCAGCGGCCGTTTCAGGGGCATCGACGTCTTCAACAGCGGCACCGGCAACACCCTCGTCGTCGCCTCAGGCCTGGTCGCCGGCGCCAATGATGCCGGCATCAATGTCGTCAACAATCCTGGTGCCAATCATCTGACCATCGAGGCGGCGGCCGTCACCGGCGGCCTCACCGGCATCCTCGCGCGCAACAACGGCCATGGCGACACCAGTGTGACGGCGACCGGCGACGTCGTCGGCACCGCGCGGCGCGGTCTCGATGTCTACAACAACAGTTCGGCGGGTGGTCTCACCGTCCATGCAGCCTCCGTCACGGGCGGGATCGACGGCATCTTCGTCGAGAACCGCGGTGCGGGCACGACCCTCGTCACCGCGAGCGGCTCGGTGATCGGCGCGCAACTCCATGGTATCGCGGCGACCAATGGCCAGTTCCTGGCCAATCCCGACGGCACCTTCGACGGTCTCGGTTCCGGTCCCGCGGGCGACCTGAGCGTCAGGGCCGCTGCGGTGAGCGGCGGCGTCACCGGCATCCTGGCCGCCAATGGCGGGAGCGGCGCGACCTATGTGACCGCCACCGGCCTGGTGAACGGTGGCAGCGGCGAGGGTATCAGCGCGCTCAACGGCCCGGCCGCCGGCAAGCTCAGCATCGATGCGGCCGCCGTCAGCGGCGGCGGCACGGGCATTCTCGCTCGCAACAGCGGCACCGGTTCGACCCTGGTGACGGCATCCGGCCCGGTGGTCGGGACGAGTGGCGACGGCATCGCGGCGACCAACGCGGCGACCGCGGGTGCTCTCACCATCCATGCCAGGGCCGTCACCGGCGGCAATTACGGCATCTATGCCAGCGGTGGCGGGGCCGGCGCGACCGAGGTCACCGCCACGGGGCCGGTCGTCGGAACCGGCGCGAGCGGCATCTTCGTTCTCAACGGAGCGGCGACCACTGGCCTGACCGTGACGGCCGAGGCTGTCTCGGGCGCTCGCTATGGTGTTTCGGTCGGCAATTTCGGCACCGGCCCGACCCGCATCGCCACGAGCGGGCTGGTGGAAGGCGGCATGGGGGCCATCTTTGCAGGTTCCGCGGGCCAGCCGATCGAGATCACCACCAACGGCCTCGTCCGCAACCTCTCCGGCCTGTCGGCGAGCCTTGCGATCGAGACCTCGGGCGGACTGGTGACCTATACCAATGCCGGCGGCCTGATCGGCACCGTGAAGTTCGGTGTGGGCGCCCACACCATGGCCAACGACGCCGCCTGGAACACGGCCGGCGGCACCAGCCAGTTCGGCGGCGGCGCGCTCACCAATGCCGCAGGCGTCGCGATCATCGCAGCGTCGGGAAGCGGCGCGCCCGTCACCACCACGTTCGAGGGCCTTGCAAGCTTCGTCAATCGCGGTCTGCTGGTCATGGCCGATGGCGTCGCCGGCGACATCGTCAGGCAGACCGGCGGCGGCGCGCGCTTCGAAGCCGGGTCGCTGCTCGCCGTCGACATCGACCGGACCGGCCGGGCCGACCGCTTCGCCAGCGCGGGCGCCGTCTCCCTCACCGGCGCGACGCTTGCCGTGAACGGCGCCGGCGGCATCGCTACCTATGGCACGCGCTATACGGTGGTGAGTGCCGATGGCGGCCTCACCGGCCGCTTCGCCTCGGTCAGCGGCCTGCCGGCCGATACCGCCTTCCTGACCATGCGCGACACCTATGACGCCAACAATGCCTATCTCGAGGTTCAGAAGTACCGGACCTTCGCCAGCGCCGGCCTGACGCGCAATCAGATCGCCACGGCCGGCGGGCTCGACAGCCTCGGGCCTGGCCCGCTTGTCGGGGTCGTTGCCGGCTTCACCAGCGATGTCGCGGCGCGGGCCGCCTTCGACCTGGTGTCGGGCGAGATCCATGCCTCGGCCAAGGCGGCGCTGATCGAGGACAGCGGTTTCTTGCGCGAAGCCGCGATCGGCCGGCTCAGATCGGCCTTCGGGACCGTCGCTGCGGCCTCAGCACCCGTCAACATGGCCGATATCAACGGCCGGCTGGTCGCGGTCGCGCCGACCACCGAGCGCTTCGCCATCTGGGGCCAGGGTTATGGCGCCTGGGGCAGGACCAATGGCGACGGCAATGCCGCGCGCCTTAGTCACTCCACCGGGGGCTTCTTCTTAGGCTTCGACGGGCCGCTGCTCGACACCTGGCGCATCGGCCTCCTCGCCGGCTACAGCCGCACCAGCTTCAATGTCCGGGACCGGGCCTCGTCCGGCGCCAGCGACAACTACCATCTCGGCGCCTTTGCCGGCACGCAATGGGGACCCATCGGCCTGCGCTCGGGCCTCGCCTTCACCTGGCACGAGCTTGCGACGACGCGGACGGTGGCCTTTGCCGGCTTCGGCGACATGCTCAGGGCGCGCTACGGCGCACGCACCTTCCAGGCCTTCAGCGAGGCCGGCTATCGGATCGACGCCTTCGGCGCGGCCTTCGAGCCCTTTGTCAATCTCGCCCATGTCAGCCTTGCCACCGATGCCTTCAGCGAAACCGGCGGCGCGGCGGCGCTGACGGGCGAGGGGCGGACCACCGCCACGACGTTCACGACGCTGGGCCTGCGCGCCTCGGCGAGCTTCATGATCGGCGGCATCGGCGCGACCGCGCGCGGCACGCTCGGCTGGCGTCATGCCTTCGGCGCTGTGCTGCCGCTCGCCACCAACGCTTTCGCGGGCGGGGCGGGCTTCACGGTCGCCGGCGTGCCGATCGCGCGCGACGCCGCCGTCATCGAGGCCGGGCTCGACTTCGCCCTGTCGCCGGCGGCTACGCTCGGCGTCGGCTATGCCGGCCAGATCGCCGGCAGCGCCCAGCAGCACGGCTTCAAGGGCAGCCTGGCCGTCCGGTTCTGACGGCGGCGCGCCGGGCGTGGCTGCTCAGGTGTCAAAGCCGCAGTTTCCGGTGTGTCCGTCGGGCCACAGATCGTGCCGGAGCGGCCACATCCCTGGCAAATGCCAGTAGCGGCGCAGCGCCCTTTGCCATGGCCTTGTTCGCGACATCGGCCGGCGCGCTTCGGCCTGCGAGGGGAAGACGACACACCATGACGATGCCAGGCATGAACAGCCCGAACCATTCCGCAGCGGCGGAAGCGGCAGGGACGATCCGGGCCGTCCGGATGTCGCTGTCGGGCTTCCTGCGCGGTACGACGGCGCTTCACTCCTGCGGCTTGCCCTTTGTCGCATTGACGGCGCTTGGCCTCTCGACGATGCCTGCGACGGCACAATGCGCATCGACCGGCGGCTCGGCCTATTCCTGCTCCGGCGCCAATACGACGACACAGACGATCCTTGCGAACAATGCCGCCGTCACCACGGTTCCGGGTTTCGGCGTCGATACGACTGTTTCCGGCGGCCACGGGCTCACGATCGGCGGTGCCGGCGCGCTCAGCTACATCGACGGCAACAGTTCTTCCATCGTCACAGGGATGGGTGGCGCCGGTTTGGTCGTGACGGTCACCGGTGATGACGGGCCGACCGCGGGATCGGTCGTCATCCAGACCAATGGGACGATCAGTGCCGCCAACGGCGCCGGCGGCGTGATGGTGATCAATGCCGGCAGCGGCGCGAACGATGTGACGGCGACCGGGGAGGTGACGGGCGGCGCCTATGGCATCTTCGCTCTTGGCGGCGGCGGCACCACGGTGAAGGCAGGCGTCGTGACCGGCGGCACCTACGGCATCTATATCGACGGGCAGGGCACCGGAGCGGTCAGCGCGGCGGCGACCGGCCAGGTGACGGGCACATTGCTCGACGGCATCCGGATCTTCAACACGGCCACCGGCAGTTCGGTGACGGTGAACGCGACCGGTGTCAGCGGCGGCCTTGCCGGCATTTCCGCGGAAAACCGCGGGGCCGGCGCAACTCTGGTGACGGCGTCAGGCGACGTCGTCGGTGCACGCACCTACGGGATTCTCGCCGCCAACGGCACCGTCGCCTTCAATCCCGACGGGACGGTGGCGTCGGTGGCGGCCGGTGCGGCGAGCGGATTGACCGTCAATGCCGCGACCGTCACAGGGGCCATCACCGGCATCTATGCGTCGAACCAGGGAACGGGTGCGGCCCTTGTCACGGCGACGGGCCTCGTGACCGGCACCGCCGAAACCGGCATTTTTGTGAGCGCGGGCGCCGGTGCCGGCGCCGTCACCGTCAATGCGGCATCCGTCACCGGTGGGCGGGACGGCCTACAGGTCCTGAATGGCGGCACCGGTACCACCGTGGTGACCGCGAGCGGACAGGTGACCGGCAGCGGCAATTACGGTATTCTCGCCGTCAACAGCGGGGCCGCAACCGATCTGACCGTTCAGGCCGCCGGTGTCAGCGGCGTCCTCGGCGGCCTGACCGCGGCCAATAACGGCACGGGCAATACCTTTGTCACCACGACCGGCCACGTCACCGGCGACGGCTACGCGATCGCCGCGGCGCATGCCACGACGGCCGGCAATATCACCGTGCGCGCGGCGTCCGCCGCCGGCGGGGTCATCGGGCTCTTTGTCGTCAACCAGGGCCGAGGCGCGACCGATGTCGCCGCCACGGGCGATGTTGTCGGCAGCCAGAACTACGGCATCCTCGCCATGAATGGCGTGCCGACCGCCAATCCCGACAATACCATCGCCTCCGTGGCGCCTGTGTCGGCGACGGACCTGAAGGTGACGGCGACAGCCCCGGTCAGCGGCGGCGTGACCGGCATCTATGCCAGCAACTACGGAACCGGCGCGACCGTCGTCACCGCTACCGGCCTCGTGACCGGCATCGGCAGCACGGGCATCTTCGTCGAGAACGGCGCGACCGCCGGCAATCTGACGCTGAACGCGGCCGCGGTGACGGGTCGGGTCTTCGGCATCGACGTGGTGAACAAGGGGACCGGCGACACGCTCATCAATGCCACCGGGCAGGTCACCGGGACGCTCAGCATCGGCATCGTGGCGCGCAACGAGCCGACGGCGCACGGGCTGACGGTGAACGCCACGGCCGCGAGCGGCGACAAGGAGGGCATCGGCGCCGTCAATGACGGAACGGGTGATACCAGCGTGACCGCGACCGGCCCGGCGACGGGCAACCAGCTCTACGGCATCAACGTCACCAACGGAGCCGCGGCCGGGCGGCTGACGGTGAACGCCGCCGCGGCGAGTGGCGGCATCAGCGGCATCAACACCTTCAACCAGGGTACCGGGCCGACCAGCATCACCACCAGTGGCCTCATCGAGGGCGGCACCAGCGCGATCGCGGCAAGCTCGGCCGGCCAGCCGATCACGATCAACGCCAACGGCCTGACACGCAATGCCTCGGGGCTTTCGACCAGCCTTGCCATCGAGGTCTCCGGCGGGCCGGCGATGTTGACCAATGGCGGCACGCTCGTCGGCACCGTGCTCTTCGATGCCGGCGCGCACAGCATGGCCAATAACGGCGCCTGGAACAGCGCCGGCGGCACCAGCCAGTTCGGCGGCGGCGTGCTCGTGAACGGCGTCGGCGGCACGCTCATTGCCGCTTCGGGCGGCGGCGCGCCCGTCACCACCGTGCTCGACGGTCTCGGCAGCCTGACCAATCGCGGGCTGATCACCATGGTCGATGGGGTTACCGGCGACATCCTCAGGCAGACCGGCGGCAATGCGGTGCTGCAGTCCGGCTCAGTCCTGGCGATCGATGTCAGCGGCACCAGCCAGTCCGATCGTTTCGTGACCACGGGAACCGCCACGCTCACCGGGTCGACCCTTTCCGCAAAAGCGCCGGGGCTGCTGTCGGTCGGCAGCCGCTACACGGTGCTCACCGCCGATGGCGGCGTCATCGGCACCTTCGGATCGGTGACCGGCGGCAGCGCCTTCCGTGTGCTGCGCGACAGCTATGACGCCAACAATGCCTATCTGGACGTGGTCGGCCGCGCCTTCGTCGAGGCGGCTGCGACGCGCAATCAGGTCGCGACCGCCCGGGCGCTCGACATGATCGCGCCGAGCGGACCACTCTACGACGCCATCATGGCACTGCCGACCGATAGCGCGGCGCGCGACGCCTTCGACCGGCTCTCCGGCGAGATCCATGCCTCGGCCAAGACGGCGCTGATCGAGGACAGCGGCTTCCTGCGCGAAGCCGCGATCGGCCGGCTCAGATCGGCCTTCGGGACCGTCGCTGCGGCCTCAGCACCCGTCAACATGGCCGATATCAACGGCCGGCTGGTCACGGTCGCGCCGACCACCGAGCGCTTCGCCATCTGGGGCCAGGGTTATGGCGCCTGGGGCAGGACCAATGGCGACGGCAATGCCGCCGGCTTAAAACATTCCACCGGGGGCTTCTTCTTAGGGTTCGACGGGCCGGTGCTCGATACCTGGCGCATCGGCCTCCTCGCCGGCTACAGCCGCACCAGCTTCAATGTCCGCGACCGGGCCTCGTCCGGGACGAGCGACAACTACCATCTCGGCGCCTTTGCCGGCACGCAATGGGGGCCGATCGGCCTGCGCTCGGGCCTCGCCTTCACCTGGCACGAGCTTGCGACGACGCGGACGGTGTCCTTTGCCGGCTTCGGCGACCTGCTGAGGGCGCGCTACGGTGCTCGCACCTTCCAGGCTTTCGGCGAGGCCGGCTACCGGATCGATGCCTTCGGCGCGGCCTTCGAGCCCTTCGTCAGTCTCGCCCATGTCAGCCTTGCCACCGATGCCTTCAGCGAAACCGGCGGCGCGGCGGCACTGACCGGCGAAGGGCGGACCACCGCCACGACGTTCACGACGCTCGGCCTGCGCGCCTCGACGTCCTTCATGCTGGGGAGCGTCAGCACCACGGCGCGCGGCACGCTCGGCTGGCGTCATTCCTTCGGCGCGGTGCTGCCGCTCGCCACCAACGCTTTCGCGGGCGGGGCGGGCTTCACGGTCGCCGGCGTGCCGATCGCACGCGACGCCGCCGTCATCGAGGCCGGGCTCGACTTCGCCCTGTCGCCGGCCGCGACGCTCGGCGTCAGCTATGCCGGCCAGATCGCCGGCAGCGCCCAGCAGCACGGCTTCAAGGGCAGCCTGGCCGTCCGGTTCTGACGGCGGCGCGGTTGCCGCCCGGTCGCCGATCGACGCCTGGACGTCAGGTTCGTTGGCCCGCTAGCATTCGTCACCTGGGCGCTGAGGGAGGACCGCGATGTCGGACGACAGCCTCGCCGAACATATCTACGAGGCCGCCTTCAACCCTCCCGAATGGATCGGCGTCCTCGATGGGCTGGGCGCTGCGACCCGCTCGGCCGGCGGGTGCATGGTTCTGTTCAACGGCAACGAGCCGCTCGGCATGATGCAGAGCGAGATCATCCGGGAAATCGGCCAGAGCGTGGCTGCGGAGCCCGATCCGGGGGCGCTGCGCTGCTTCGAATATCTCTACGTCAACCGGCCGACGGGGTTCATCGTCGGGTCGGAGTTCTTTCCCGAGCCCTTGCGCGCGGCCGACGGCTTCAGGCGCACGAAGCTCGGGCTGGGGCTGGGTGACGACGCCGTCTCGCTGATTTTTCTGCCGAGTGGCGAAACCGCCATGTTTTCGATCGACCGGTCGACCACGAGCGGGCCGTTCCGGCCCGAGGATGTCGATCGCCTCAACGCTTTCTATCCGCATCTGTCGCGGGCCGCGCTGGTGTCGGCGCGGCTGCGGCTGGAACAGGCGAAGACGGTGGTCTCGACCCTCGACGCGCTCGGCCTGCCGGCCGCCGTGCTCGGATCGTCGGGGGTGGTCAGAGCGAGCAATCCGTTGCTCGAAGGGCTGGCCGACCGGCTGCTGCCGGTCGCGTTCGGCGGCATGGCGGTGGCCCATCCCAGCGCCGACAAGCTGTTCCAGGAGGCGGTGAGGGCTTCGCGTGCCGGCTTCCACAGGCTGGTGCGCTCCATCCCCGTGCCGGCCGTCGAAGACAAGCCGCCGCTCGTCCTGCATGTGCTGCCGCTGCGCCGCTCGGCCTATGACATCTTCCAGGGCGCGGATACGCTGGTTGCAGTGACGACGGTGAGCCCCACTGCGGCGGCGCCATCGGCCTCGGTGCTGACGGGCCTCTTCGACCTGTCGCCTGCCGAGGTGCGGCTCGCCTCGGCGCTGACCGAGGGCCGGACGCTGCGGGCGGCGGCCGCGGGCGCCGGCATCACCTACGGCACGGCGCGGCGTTATCTCGAAAGCATCTTCGCCAAGACCGGCGTCAGCCAGCAGAGCCAGCTCGTGGCGCTGCTGATCAGCGCCCATGCGCTGGGCCGGAAGGTGTGAGGCCAGGCGCGCGGCTCGTCCCCGCAGAACCCAGCGACGGAGCCGATACCCATATCTTCCGGCTTCGTTCGGAACGCGGCGAACAGAGGCGATCATCGGCGGGCGCCGCTGCATCTCCTCGCACCATTCGCGCTCAGCGATCGGCGACCTGGAAGCCGGCCCAATAGGGATCGCGCCGGTCGACAGTGATGGTGCTGGTGCCGGTCACCCGCGCCCAGCCTTCGATCGAGGGAATGATGGCGTCGATGTCGCCGACCTTGGCGCGGCCTTCGATCCGGCCGGTGAATTTCGAGCCGATGATGGATTCGTGCACGAAGTCCTCGCCCTCGGCGAGCCGGCCGGTCGCAGCGAGCTGCGCCATGCGCGCCGAGGTGCCGGTGCCGCAGGGCGAGCGGTCGATGGCCTTGTCGCCGTAGAAGACGGCGTTGCGGGCGCTGCCGCCATGGCGCGCGGCGCCGGTCCAGAGGACGTGGGTCAGCGTGTCGAGCGCCGGATTGGCCGGGTGGACGATGCGATGGCGCGCGTTGAAGGCCCGGCGCAGCGCCGGGCTGAGGCGCAGGATGTCGGAGGGCTGCAGGTCGTCGAGATCGCCATAGCCCGCCTGCGGCTCGACGATCGCATAGAAATTGCCGCCATAGGCGACGTCGACGCTGAGCGGGCCGAACCCCTCGACGTCGACCTCGAAGCCACGGCCGAGCAGGAAGGAGGGCACGTTGGTCAGCCGCACGCTGTCGACGAAGGGGCCGTTCTGCACGTAGCGCGCCTCGACGAGTCCGGCCGGGGTGTCGAGCCTCAGGAGACCCGGTTCGCGCGGCGTGACGAGGCCGTGCTCGATGATGGTGGTCACCGTGCCGATGGTGCCGTGGCCGCACATGGGCAGGCAGCCCGAGGTTTCGATGAACAGGATGCCGATATCGCAATCGGTGCGGGTTGGCGGGTAGAGAATGGAGCCGGACATCATGTCGTGGCCGCGCGGCTCGAACATCAGGCCGGTGCGGATCCAGTCGAATTCGGCGAGGAAATGCTGGCGCCGCTCGAACATGGTGGCGCCGGCGAGCTGCGGGATCGAGCCGCCGGCGACCACGCGCACCGGATTGCCGCAGGTGTGGCCGTCGATGCAGAAGAAGGTCGTTCGCGCCATCGTCAGGCCCTTTCGTCGGTCGGTCGCCGCCGGTCAGGCGGCCGGGCGCGCCTGCGGGGAGGCGGCTGGCTGGTCGGGCAGGATCGTGCGCAGCGCCAGCACGGCCGCTTCGCCGCCGGCGAGCGCGCAGCGGCTCTTGCCGAGGGATTTGGCAACATAGAGCGCGCCGTCGGCGGCGCCCAGCAGCGCCGGGAGATCGGTTCCATGCTCGGGCGCGCAGGCAATGCCGACGCTGACGCCGATCGCCGCCGTCCGGCCGTCGATATCATAGCTGCCGGCTATGCCCGCGATCAGCCGTTCGCCGAAACGCTGCGCCGCGCCGGCATCGCCCGTTGCCGCGAGCACGACGAATTCGTCGCCGCCGAGCCGCGCGGCGAGGTCGCCGGGCCCGACGAGGCCGCGGAGCTTCTCGGCGACGCGCTGCAGCACGCGATCGCCGGCGGCATGGCCGAACGTGTCGTTGACCGCCTTGAAGCCGTCGAGGTCGAGATAGAAGAGCGCGAAGCGCGCCGTCCCGCCCGGAGCGGAGAGGCGGTCGTCGAGGGCGCCGGCGAAGCCGACGCGGTTGGCAAGGCCGGTCAGCGCATCGTGCCGGGCGCGGTGGGCATTTTCCTGCTCGGCGATCATGGTGGAGACGAGCATGCGGTTCAGCCGGAACGAGGCAGCGGTCATGCTGTAGAGATAGAAGGGGATCTGCAGGAAGACGACCAGCAGCATCGGCTCGCCGGCAAACAGCGTGCCGAGGCAGAGCGGCCCGAGGCTGAGGGCGATCATCAACCCGGCCATGCGCGGCGCGCCGAAATTGCGGAAGCAGATGCCGCCGACCATGGCGGCGGCCGAGAGGCAGGTGAGGGTGGCGATGACAAAGTCGCCCGAGGTCAGGCCGAGGAAGGTGCCGAGGCCGACGCTGAAGCCCCAGAGCACGGCGAGGACGATGGCAATGTCGGTCGGGGTGCCCCGGCCGGCACGTGCGGCGCGCTTGCCCATGACCAGCACGGCGAGCCGCGACAGGCAGAGCACCACCTCGAAGACGAGCCAGGCGATGAACGGCCCGCTCGGATGGCGCAGCGTCACCGCCGCCGCCACCAGGATGGTGTTGATGACGCCGCCGATGAAGACCGGAAGCGAGCCGAACAGACCGGTGATCAGGGCATGGCGGATATTGGCGGGGATGTCGGGCCCGGGCTCGACAAGCCAGCGGGTGACCCGCCAGACCGGCAGGCTGTACGTCCCCTCGGTCCGTTCCATCGCATGCCCCCTCTTTCCCCGCGAGCCAAAGGCACGCGGGCCGCTCAACAGGGCGTTAACCGGAGGGAAGCGCCGCCGCATCGTCCTTAACGTGAGGCAAACGGGCGGCGGCGCGCGATTGACGTGGAACGTCAATCGGGACATCAGGCGGCGGTCTTCAGTCCGACATCGGGCAGTGCCGGGCGCGTCTTGAGCGCCGCGGCCATCATCGCCTCGACCTCGGCCTTTTCGTGCGGCTGGAGCGCGAGACGCGGCGGCCGGGTGATGTGGGTGCCGCGGCCCATGACGTGCTCGCACAGCTTGATGCACTGGACGAGGTCGGGCCGGGCATCGAGGTGCAGCAGCGGCATGAACCATTCGTAGAGCGGCATCGCCTCGGCGAAGCGGCCCTGCCTGGCCAGGCGGAACAGCGTCTCGCCCTCGCGCGGAAAGGCGTTGGACATGCCCGACACCCAGCCTTGCGCGCCCATGGCGACGCTCTCGACCACCACGTCGTCGAGGCCGGCGAACAGCACGTAGCGATCGCCCACCTTGTTGCGCAGGTCGATGAAGCGGCGCGTGTCGCCCGAGCTTTCCTTGAAGCAGACGATGGTCTCGCAGTCGGTCAGCGTCGCCAGGATGTCCGGGGTGACGTCGTTCTTGTAGATGGGCGGGTTGTTGTAGACCATGACCGGCAGGTCGGTCGCCTTGGAGACGGCGCGGAAATGCGCGGCGGTCTCGTGAGGCTTGGCCGAATAGACGAGGGCCGGCATGACCATGACGCCGTCGACGCCGATGCGCGCGGCTTCGCGCGCGGTCTCGACCGCAAAGGCGGTGGTGAACTCGGCGATGCCGCAGATGACCGGCACCCGGCCGGCGGCGACCGACTTGCCCGCCTCCATGATCTGGATCTTTTCGGCGGTCGTCAGCGAGCAGTTCTCGCCGACCGTGCCGCAGACGATGAGGCCGGAGACGCCGTCGCGGATCAGCGCGTCCATGACGCGGGCGGTGGCGTCGATATCGAGCGAGAAATCCTCGCGGAACTGGGTGGTGACGGCCGGGAAGACGCCTTCCCAGGAAATGCGCTGATGCATGGAGTGTCTCCGTTGGGAGCAGGGCGGGCTTCGTCGTCCCGTCCTGCCGCAGGGTGGAAAAAAGGAGGCGCCGCGACAGTCGCCGCCGCGGCGCCGTCGCGGATCAGAGGCTCGCGCCGGCCCGGCGCAGCTCGGCGAGGACGGGGGCCTTGGGCAGCCAGATCTTGTCGAACTCCTGGATCACCGCCTGGGCGTCCGCGACATTGGCGGTGCGGATGGTGATCGGCGCGGCGCGGAACTGCTCGACGAGCTTCGGCTCGTTGGCGGCGAGCTCGTCGATCTGGGTGTCGAGCGCGCTCCTGACCGCCTTGGTGATCAGTTCGCGGTCGGCCGCCGGCACGGTCTGCCAGACGCGGCCCGAGACGAGCGCGATCATCGGCATGAACACGGCGTTCATCTGCAGGATGACCTTCGACACCTTGTCGAAACGCTGGTTCCAGGAAAATTCGAGATCGGCCTCCAGGCCGTCGACCTGGCCGTTGGTCATGGCGTCGAACACGGCCGGCGTCGGGATCGGCGTCGGCGCGGCGCCGAGCGCCTGGTAGAAGTCGCGGTAGACCGGGGTGGCGTTGATGCGCAGCTTCATGCCGCGGATGTCGGCGAGGGTCGAGATGTCGCGTGCCGAGAAGATGGCGCGCATGCCGGTAATGCCCCAGGCGAGGCCGACCGTGCCGGTCTCGCGCGGCAGCACCTCGAACAGCTTCATCGCCACGGGATGGCGCACCAGCTTGGCGATCTTCGGCGTCGAATCGACGACATAGGGCGCGGTGATGGCGGCGATCGCCGGCACGCGCGAGCCGAGCTCGGCGGCCATGATCCAGCCCATGTCGAGGGCGCCCGACTGCATCTGCTGCAGCATGGCCGCCTCGTTGCCGAGCTGACCGGAATGGAACACGGTCAGCGACAGGCGGCCGTTGGTTTCCGCCTTCAGGATCTCGCCGACCTTCAGGGCCGCCCGGTTCCAGGGATGGCCGTTGGGCGTGAGGATGCCGAGGCGGAATTCGCGGGCCTGGGCGAGGGCGAGGCTGGGCGCGCCGAGCGGCAGGAGGCTGCCGGCGGCGGCCGCGACGAGATGGCGGCGGGTCAGGGTCATGGTTCTCTTCCGGAGGTCCTGGTTTCTTGTGGTTCAGGCTTTGGGTCTTGGAATGCGGGACTTCACTTCAAAAGGGCGAGCGACAGGAACGGATAGAGCGAGAGCAGCACCAGCAGCACGCAGGCGATCGCAAAGAACGGCATGGTGACGAGGAACATCTTGCCGGGCTTGGCGCCGGTCACGGCGGCGGCGACGAAGAAGCAGAGACCGACCGGAGGCGACAGCAGGCCGAGCACCAGATTGACCACCACCACGACGCCGAACTGGCGGGGATCGATGGCATAGACCTCGGTCGCGATCGGCAGAAGGATCGGCACGGTCATGATCAGGCCGGGTATGCCGTCGATGACGGTGCCGATGACGAGCAGGATGACGTTGACCAGCAGCATGAAGCTGACCGGATCGCGGGCGACCGACTGGATCCAGGCGGCGGCCTCCTGCGGCACCTTGCCGAAGATCAGCACCCAGGAGAATACGGCCGCCGCGGCGACCAGGAACAGCACGACGGCGGAATAGATGCCGGCGCGCAGCATCATTTCCGGCAGCCGGGCGAAACTGAACTCCTTGGTCCAGTAGCGGCCGACGAGGGCCGCCGCGATGGTGCCGACCGCCGCCGACTCGGTCGCATTGGCGAGGCCGCCGAGGATCGAGCCGACGATGACGATGGGGATGAGCAGGGTCGGGCAGGCGCCGAGGATGATGCGGAAGCGCTCGCGCAGGGTCATCGGCTCGGCGCGCGGATAGTTGTAGACATAGCCCATCAGCGCGATGACGACGCAGAACATCACGGTGAGGATGACGCCGGGCACGATGCCGGCGATCAGCATGTCGCTGACCGAGACCTGGGCCAGCACGCTGTAGACGACGAACATCACGGACGGCGGGATGATCGGCCCGAGCATGCCGCCGTAGGCGGTGAGGCCGGCCGCGAAGGTCTTGTCGTAGCCCTTCTTCTCCATTTCCGGGACCATGATCTGCGCCATGATCGCGACCTGGGCGGTCGCCGAGCCGAGGATGGAGGAGACGAACATGTTGGCGAGCACGTTGACATAGGCGAGCCCGCCGCGGAGCTGGCCGACGAAGGCCATGGCCATGTCGACGATCCGCCGGGTGATGCCGCCGCCGTTCATGATCTCGCCGATCAGGATGAACAGCGGAATGGCGATGAGGCCGTAGCTGTCGACGCCGCCGAAGAGCTGCAGCGGAAAGCTCTGGAACAGCAGCGGATTGCCCGAGGCGGTGATGTAGACCATGCCGGCGATGCACAGGCACAGGCCGATCGGCACGCCGACGAGCATGATGACGAGGAAGGCGGCACTGGTGACCATGTCAGTTCACCCCGTCGACGGCGGCGAGGTTGAAGCCGGCAAGCTCGGTCTTCGGCACCCATTCGAGGTCCTCGAGGAGATTGGCGGCGCCGTGCACCGTCATCGACGCTGCGAAGATCGGCAGGATCAGATAGAGCACCCAGGTCGGCCAGTTCAGCGTCTGGGTCCGCTCCGTGTAGAGGAAGTTGAAGCTCTCGGCCGCGAAGTCGCGCGCATCGAAGCCGGCGCGGGCGATGCCGACCGGGTCCATCCAGAGCCAGCACATGACGGCGAGCGCGATGCCGAAGACGACGACCGCGCCGGTCGCGATCACCTTCGCCGCCTTCATGGCGCCGGGCGACAGGCGCTCGGTCAGCATGGTCACCGCGAAATCGAGCCGCAGCCGCGTCATGGCGGAGGCGCCGATGAAGGTGAGCCAGACGACCGAATAAACCGCGGACTCGTCGATCCAGTAGATCGGCATGCCGGTATAGCGTGTCGCGACATTGACCAGGATCAGCCCGGTCAAAAGGAACATGAGTCCCATGATGGCGAGGCGTTCGGCGGCGAGCAGGCGAGCCGAGGCCGCCATGATCAGGCGGCAGGGCAGGCTGGAGGCCGGGGCAGTGATCGCTTGGTCGATCATTCTTGCGTGAGACCCTGATGCATTTTCTCTGGAATTCCTGGATCGTAGATTTTATACAATCTACGAGTCAATGGCCGCCGCCGCATTTTTCCAGATGAGGCCGGCGGCCTCGCGAGCCGGCTGGCTGTCGGTCATCAAGCCCTTGTTTTCTCGCCTTTTCCGCGAGCTGCACGGCGGCCGGGATCATGTAAGGTGGTGTCCGATGAACGCACCTCTCAAGCACAAGACCCTTGCCGCGGCGATTGCCGACCAGCTGCGCCAGGCCATTCTCGACGGCAGTCATCTCGCCGGCGCGCAGCTGCGCCAGGACGCGCTGGCCGAGACCTACGGCGTCAGCCGCATCCCGGTGCGCGAGGCGCTGTTCCAGCTCGAGGCGGAAGGGCTGGTGAAGATCGTGCCGCACAAGGGCGCGATCGTTTCGGAACTGTCGCTCGACGAGATCAACGATGTGTTCGAGCTGCGCTGCATCCTGGAGCCGCGCATGCTCGAGCGATCGGCGCCGCGCCTGTCGGAGGAGGATTTCGCCCGGCTCGACACGATCCAGGGCCAGTTCGTCGGCGCCATCGCCGAGCATGACGTCGCCCATTGGGGCGTGCTCAATGCCGAGTTCCACATGGCGCTCTATGCCCGGGCCCAGCAGCCGCGCACCCAGGCGATCGTCGCCGCGCTGCTGCAGACCAGCGATCGCTATACAAGGCTGCAGCTGAGCCGGACGGAGGCCATGGGCATCGCCGAGAAGGAGCACGGCGAACTGATCGCGCTCTGCCGGGCTGGCGCGGTCGGTCCGGCCTGCGCCTTCCTGCAGAGCCACATCCGGTCGGTTCAGGCGGATCTGCTGCGCGTGCTCGGCCGCACGCCACGGTTGCGTTGAGGCCGGTCCGCCGCAGCGGCCGCCGCAGTAGTGGGCGCGGCCCGGCCCAGCGGGAGCGAGCAAAGGAACGACGGCCGCTCGCGGTGACTGTCGCCAAGGTGCTGCGAATACATCTTTTTCCGATCGATATTGGCGGCGGCATATCGTGATTTCGAGCGAATGCCTTGAATTTTTGCCGTCTTTGAAGTAATTTCAAGTTATTATAGCGTATAAATGATCCGTTAAGCATTCGGATGCAGTTATCGGCCATCGCCGTTTGCTGCATTGGACTTTCTTCATGACCGACAACAGGGATCTCGCCGCCCGGTTGGCCTTCGCCAGGATCGACGCCGCCGCCATTGCCGATCTCGGCGCGCTGTGGACGCAGATCGCGCCCGAGCTCGAAGGGCTGATGAAGCGCTTCTATGCGCATGTCATGGCCGAGCCGCGCATGGCCGCGCTGATCGGCGAGCGCCAGGGCGTGCTGGAAGGCGCGCAGGTGAAGCACTGGACGCGCCTGTTCAGCGGCAGGTTCGACGACGACTATGCCGCGAGCGTCGAGCGCATCGGCCGGGCGCACCACCGGATCGGGCTGGAGCCGCGCTGGTATATCGGCGGCTACCAGTTCATGCTGTCCGAGCTCAGCCGGCTGATCCTGCGGAAGCACCGCTTCGCGCCCGCCCGGGCCGGGCGGCTGATCGAGGCCCTCAACAAGGCCGTCCTGTTCGATCTCGACTTTGCCTTGTCGACCTACCAGCAGGTGCTGTTGGAAGAGCGCGCGCAGCGCAACCGCGAGATGGAGGAGGCGGTGACGCAGTTCCGCGCGGCGACCGAAGGCGTGCTGCGCATCGTCGACGACAGCGCCAGGCGCATGCAGGCGACCTCGCAGTCGCTGAGCACCATAGCCGTCGAGACGGCGGGCGAGGCGGCGTCCGCCGCGACCGCCTCGGAAGAGACCTCGCTGAACGTGCAGACGGTGGCCTCCGCGGCCGAGGAGCTGACGCGTTCGATCCAGGAGATCTCGCGCCAGGTCGGCAATGCCACCGCCGTGGTCAGCACCGCGACCGGCATGACGGAAGCCTCCTCCGCCGACGTCGCGCGGCTTTCGGACGCGGCCCAGAAGATCGGCGACGTGGTCGGCCTCATCCAGGCGATCGCCTCGCAGACCAACCTGCTCGCGCTCAACGCCACGATCGAGGCGGCGCGGGCCGGCGAGGCCGGCCGCGGCTTCGCCGTGGTCGCGAGCGAGGTCAAGCAGCTGGCCGCCCAGACGTCCAAGGCGACCGACGAGATCGCCCAGCAGATCGCCGGCATCCAGGCCTCGACGGCAAGCGCCGTCAGCACCATCCGCGATGTCGCGCGCACCATGACGGAGATCCACCAGGTGACGAGCTCGATCGCCGGCGCGATCGAGGAGCAGGACGCGGCGACGCGCGAGATCGCGGCGAGTGCCCAGATGGCCGCGCGCACCACCCAGACCCTGTCGACCAATGTCGGCCAGGTGAATGCCGGCATCGACCAGACCAAGGAGGCCGCAGCGGAGGTGTTCGCCACCTCCAGCGCGCTGGGCGACCAGTCCTCACAGCTCGCCGAGGACGTGCGCCGGTTCCTGGCGGCGCTGACCAGCACGGACGCTGAGGGCGGGCTCAGGCGCGCCGGCTGAGCGATCAGCCGCTGAAGAAACCTCCCGGGCTCTTGCCGGTCACGCTCCGGAAGGCCGCGCCGAAGGCGGCCGCCGAGGAAAATCCGAGTTCGCGCGCGGTCTCCTTGGCGCTGGCGCCGCGGCCGATGAGGCCGATCGCCGCCATGATCCGGGCGCGCTGGCGCCAGGCCTTGAAGGTCAGCGCGGTCTCCGCCGGAAACAGCCGCGAGGCCGACCGGACCGAGGTGCCGGCGCGGGCGGCGAGCGCGGCAAGATCGGCCTTGCCGGCGGGATCGGCGATCACGCATTCGGCCAGCCGGATCATGGCCTGGCTCCGCGGCATCGGCATGAAGGTCGGGGCCGGCTCGGCACGCGCGACCTCGTCGAGCAGGAGCGAGGTGATCGCCTGGCGCCGGCCCGGCGCGAGCGGCGCCTCGAACTGGGCGAGGATCAGCGCGCGCAGCAAGGGCGACGTCGCGATCACCCGGTCCTCGGCCGGCGCGGCCGCCACCCAGCCCGCCGCGGCGGCATCGGTCGCGACATAGGTCGAGCGCATCTCGACGTCGCCCAGCATGTCGATCGCGTGGGCGACGCGCGCCGGCACCCAGACCGCCCGCTCCGGGGGCACCAGCCAGCGGCCGGTCGGCGTGGTCACCTGCATGGTGCCGCTGGCGGCGAAAATGAGCTGCGCCGTCTCGTGCCGGTGCAGGGCGAGATGCGTGCCCTGGCCATAGCGGCGGGCCAGGACGCCGATGCCGGCCTCGAAAGCCGTGTCTGGCGTCTTATCGACAGGAGTTGGCGTTACATCCTTCATAAGCCATCCTAGGCTGGCGAGCCCGACCCTGCCAATGGACGCAGCCGATGAACCGCCCGCAGACCGTCATCGCCTATATCAATGTCGCGCATGCGCTCGATCACCTGATGATGCTGATCTTCGCCACGGCGGTGCTGACCATGGCGGTCGAGTTCGGCGTGCCGTTCGGCGATCTCCTGCCGCTGTCGCTCGGCGGCTTCATCGCCTTCGGCGCATTGTCGCTGCCGGCCGGCTGGCTCGGCGACCGATGGAGCCGGCGCAACATGCTGGCCATCTTCTTCATCGGCGGGGGCCTGGCCGTGGCCGCGACCGGCCTTGCGCGCAACGCCACCGAGCTCGCCATCGGCCTGACTGCGATCGGCGCCTTCGGCGCGATCTATCATCCGGTCGGCACCGCCATGCTGGTCTCGCATGCCGAAAAGCTCGGCCGGGACATCGGCATCAACGGCGTCTGGGGCAACCTCGGCGTCGCCTTCTCCGCGCTCATCACCGGTGCGCTGACGCAATGGTTCGGCTGGCGCGCGGCCTTCTTCATTCCGGGCGCCGTCAGCATCGCGGCCGGCATCGGCTTCCTGTCCCAGGTGCGCGACGAGAAGCGGCTCGGCTCGAAGGCCGGCGGGCAGGCGCGGATCGGCCGCGACGAGATGATGCGGGTCTTCGTCATCCTGATGTGCGTCGCCTTTTCGCTCGGCATCACCTTCAACGCCGTGACCGTGGCGCTGCCGAAGCTGATCCAGGAACGGATCACCCTGTTCGGCTCGGCGCCGGCGGTGGTCGGAGCGATCGGCTTCATCGTCTATGTCTGCGGCGCCATCTCGCAATATACGGTCGGCAACCTGATCGACCGCTATCCGCTGCGCACGCTGTTCCTGCCGATCGGCTTCGCCATGACGCCGCTCCTGCTCATCGCCTCGGTCGCCCATGACTGGGCGATGCTGATCGCCGCCACAGGCGTCGTCACGATCATGTACAGCCAGGTGACGCTGAACGATGCCATGACCGGCAAATATACCAGCGACGAATGGCGCGCGCGGGCCTTCGCCGCGCGCTACACGATCACCTTCGGGGTTGGCGCCTGCGCCGTCTGGCTGGTCGCCTGGCTGCACCGCATCGGCGGTTTCGCGCTGACCCTGCAGGTGCTCGCCGCGCTCTGCGTGCTGATCGCCATTGGCGCCCTGCTGTTCCCGCGCGACCGCGAGGAGCCGGCCGGACTGCCTGCGGAATGACCGGAACCGGAAGCCGTGATCGCCCGTTCTGGCGTTGAGGCTGAACTCCGCCCCTTGGTGGAGGCGCCGGCTTTGGCCATAGGGACGGGACGTGCAGCAGACGATGGATCAGGGCAAAAGCCGCATTTTCGGGCTCGGACCGGGGCTGAAGGCGGCGGTCCTCGCCAATGCGAGCTCGGGGCTGCGCCGCCGCACGGCGGAAGCCGTCGACGCGGCGGCCGAGGCGCTGGCCCGGCACGGCATCTATCCGCGCGTGTTCCTGGCGCGGCGCGGACGGCTTGGCGAAGCGCTCACCGCCTGCCGGCTGGAGGAGCCGGACCTGCTGATCGTGGTCGGCGGCGACGGCACCATTCTGAGCGCCGCCGAGGCCTTTCTCGGCAGTCGCACCGTGCTCGCCATCGTGCCGGGCGGCACCGTCAACCAGCTCGCCCGCGATCTCGGCCTGTCGCTCGACCCGGTCGCAGCCGTCGACCAGCTCGCGGCCGGCACGATCCGGCGCATCGATGTCGGCACGGTCAACGGCCGGGCCTTCCTCTGCACCGCCGTGGTCGGGCCGCTGGCCAAGCTGCAGCGCTACCGCGAGGAGGCGCGCGGGCGGCTGTGGGCGACCTTCGGATCGTTCTTCGTCACCGGCCTCAAGGCGGTGACGCTGCGGCCGGCCACGCTCAAGATCCATCATGGCGCCGAGGCCTGGGTCGAGGAGACGCGCGGGGTGATCGTGTCGGTCAATCCGCTCGCCGAGACGGTGTCGCGCGTGCCGCTGCGCGAGCGGCTGGATGGCGGCACACTGGCCGTCTATGCGGCGCGCGAGCGGGGCTATTTCTCACTGTTCCGCATGGCCGCGGCGATCCTCGCCGGCCGCGCCCGCACCCATCCCCATGTCGGCTATCACGAAGCCGGGGAACTGCAGATCGACGCGCGCAGGCGCTCCCTGATCGTGCTCAACGACGGGGAGGTCAGGCGGCTTGCGACGCCCCTGCGGCTCGCGGTACAGGCGGGGGCGCTTCGCGTCGTCGCGCCGGCCGAGTCCTCGGACGCACCGCCGCTCGCCGCCGGCGTCGTGCCGGATCCGGCCTGATCTGCCGGCGGGACGGGCGCGGATCGCGGGCGGCGGACATCCGGGGGATGCCATGAACGGCGACATTCCGACCCTGACGACGGAGCGGCTGAGGCTGCGCGCTCCGGTCATCGGTGATTTCGAAGCCTATGCGGCGCTGATGGGCTCGCCCCGCTCGCGCGGAATGGGCGGGCCGTTCGACCGGCGCGCGACCTGGGGCATCTTCTGCCATGACGTCGCGCTCTGGCCGCTGTTCGGGCACGGCGCGCTGATGGTCGACCTGAAGGCCACCGACACCTGCATCGGTCAGGTCGGCATCAATGCCGGGCCGCTGTTTCCGGAGAAGGAGCTCGGTTGGCTGCTCTATGACGGCCATGAAGGCCATGGTTATATGACGGAGGCTGCCCGGGCGCTGAAGGACTGGGCCTTCGGCACGCTCGGGCTCGCAACCCTCGTCAGCTATGTCGACCCGGCCAATGCACGATCCTGCGCGGTCGCCGAGCGGCTCGGCGCCGTGCTCGACCCGGACGCGCCGCGGCAGGACCCGGGCGACCTGGTGTTCCGGCACGTCCGGTAGGCCGGCGTTTTGCCGATGCGCCCTGCAGGCCGACATCGGCGCGGAACTCCGCGGCGCGTGCGATCACGCGGGCGCATTTCGCCTTTGGGCCCGGCCGGCGCGCCTCGACGGAACCGCGCCGGCCGCGTCCGCATGGCCTTACCAGGAGGCGATGACCGAGCCCTGGAAGGTCTTCTCGATGAAGGCCTTGACCTCGGCCGACTGGTAGCTCTCGACAAGCGGCCTGACCCAGGGCTTGTCCTTGTCGACGGCGCGCACCGCGATCAGGTTGACATAGGGTCCCTTCGGATCCTCGCGCAGCAGTGCGTCGCGCGTCGGGTTGAGGCCGGCAGGGATGGCGAAGTTGGTGTTGACCGCGGCGGCGGCGACGTCGTCGAGCGACCGCGGCGTCTGGGCCGCCTCGATCTCCAGGAAGCGCAGCCGACGCGGATTGTCGACGATGTCGATGACGGTCGGGCTGTAGCCGACGCCGTCCTTCAGCTTGATCACACCCTTGTCCTGCAGCAGCAGCAGGCTGCGGCCGCCATTGGTCGGGTCGTTGGGGATCGCGATCTGCGAGCCGGCAGGCACCTCGTCCCAGGTCTTGTGGCGCTTCGAATAGACGCCGAGCGGGAAATTCACGGTCAGGCCGACACTGACGAGATTGTATTTGCGGTCGGCATTCTGCTGATCCAGGAACGGCTTGTGCTGGTAGGAATTGGCATCGAGCTCGCCGGCCGCCAGAGCCGCGTTCGGTATGATGTAGTCGGAAAACTCGGTGATCTTGAGGTCGATGCCACGGGTCGCGGCGACCGGCTTCACCGCTTCCAGGATCTGCGAATGCGGGCCGCCGGTGCCGCCGATGCGGATGGTGGTGCGCTGCTGCGCACGGACGAGGCCGGGGGCGGCAAGGCTCGCGGTGGCGAGCACGCCGGCACCGAGCACGATGCGCCGGTCAAGCTTGGTGATGGACATGGGAGGTCTCCGGGTTCGAAATCGCTTTGGGGGGACGCCGCTCAGCCGCGGCGGATGCGTTTGTTGACCTTGCGGGCGATGGCCTCGCCGATCGTCTGGACCGCCTGGACCAGCACGATCAGCACGACGACCACCGCGGCCATGACCTCGGGCATGAAGCGCTGGTAGCCGAAGCGGATGCCGAGATCGCCGAGCCCGCCGCCGCCGACCGCGCCGACCATGGCGGAGTAGCCGATCAGGCTGACGGCGGTGAGGGTGAGGCCGAGCACGATGGCCGGCAGCGCCTCGGGCAGGAGCACCTTGAGGACGATCTGCAGGGAGGAAGCCCCCATCGCCTTGGAGGCCTCGATCAGGCCCTGGTCGACCTCGCGGATCGCCGCCTCGATGATCCGGGCGATGAACGGGGCGGCCGCCACCGTGAGCGGCACGATCGCCGCGCTCGTGCCGATCGAGGTGCCGGCGATGAGGCGGGTGAACGGAATGATCGCGACGACCAGGATGATGAAGGGCGTCGAGCGCGTGGCATTGACCACGATGCCGAGGACGCGGTTGACCGGCACCGCCTGGTAGAGCTCGCCCTTGCCGCTGGTGGCGAGGAAGATGCCGAGCGGCAGGCCGATGAGCGTGCCGATGAGGCCGGCCGCGGCGACCATGTAGAGGGTCTCGGCCGTGGCCGCGAGGATCAGCTTGACGAGTTCAGGCGACATAGCCGAGCACCTCCGCCTTGAGGCCATGGGCTGCGATGAGGCCGGTCACCGCGCCGACCGTCTCGGCGGCGGCGGGGATGGTGACGGTGATGTTGCCGAACGGCCGGCGGCCGATCTCGTCGACCTGGCCGGAGAGGACGTTGATGTCGATGTCGAGCGAGCGCGACAGGCGCGACAGGATCGGCGCGGTGGCATTCTCGCCGGTGAAGACGATGCGCAGCACGGCGTGACGTGCCTCGCCCGCCTCGGGGCGGAGCCGCGCCGCGATCTCGCGCGGCAGCTCGCCGCCGGTCACCGAGGAGACGAAGGTGCGGGTGGTCGCCGTCGCTGGCTCGGCGAAGACCCGGTAGACCGGTCCTTCCTCGATGATCCGGCCGGCCTCGATCACCGCCACCTGGTCGCAGATCTCCTTGATCACCTGCATTTCGTGGGTGATCAGCACGATGGTCACGCCGGTGATCTCGTTGACCCGCTTCAGCAGGGCGAGGATCGAGCGGGTGGTCTCCGGGTCGAGCGCCGAGGTCGCCTCGTCCGACAGCAGCACTTTCGGCTCGGTGGCGAGCGCCCGGGCAATGCCGACGCGCTGCTTCTGGCCGCCCGACAGCTCGGCGGGATAGCGGCCGCGCTTGTCGGCAAGGCCGACGAGCTCGATCAGATTGTCGACCCGCGTCCGGATGGTCGCCTTCGGCGTTCCGGCGAGCTCCAGCGGCAGCGCGATATTGTCGAAGACGGTGCGCGAGGACAGAAGGTTGAAGTGCTGGAAGATCATGCCGATGCGGCGGCGCAAGGCCCGCAGGCCCGCGCCGTCGAGCGCGCCGACATCGACGTCGTCGACGAAGACCTGTCCGGCGGAGGGTCGCTCCAGCCCGTTGATGACCCTGAGCAGGGTCGACTTGCCGGCGCCGGAACGGCCGATAATGCCTGCGATCGAGCCCTTGGCGACGGAAAGGTTCACCTTGTCGAGCGCGGCGACGGCCGGGTCGCCGTTGCGGGCCGAATAGACCTTGGAGACCGCGGCGAAACGAATGGCGGGATCGGCGGCGGCGAGCGCGACCGGATCCTTGAAGGCGGTGACGGCGTTCATGGCGGTCTCCTTCACCGGCTCTTGCCGGCTTTGGCAGCCGTCTGTGGAACGGGGGCAATGCGGGTCATGATCTCAACTGTCGGCGTCAAAAACGGATGGGACGCGCCGCCGCTGCAGCGACGCCGCGCCATGGCGGCAAGACGGTCAGGCCGCTCTGCGCTCCTGGGTCATCAGCGCGCGGGCGGCCCGCTCGATGCCGTGGATCGAACGGAAGACCTGATGGTCGAGCGAGCGTACCGCTCGCGCCGAGGCAAAGAACCTCACGCCGCCGCGGGTGCGCTGGCCGAGGCCGATCGGCTCGTCGTCGATTTCGATGATGATGGTGTCGGACATGAAAAATCTGCCACCGGACGTCGCCGGCGCCTCTCGATGAGGGGGGATAGGGAGGGTTCGAACAGGTCAGATGCCTTGACAGCATCGACACGAACCCATCACCGACGACATCCGGTGGCAGGGATCAGTCTGGGAGGAAGCACCCGAAGGCCAGGCATCGGGCAGTCTCGCAAAGCTCATCGCACACTCTCCATCACGGGAGCCCACGAATGCGCTTCGTGGCGCTTTAGCCCTTGGTGACGCGGTGCAAGCTGCTCCATCAAATCCCGCGATCTGCCGACGCGGGGCGCCGGCGGATGAGGCCAAAATAGGCCTTCCGGTCGTTATGTCAACCGGATTGTTCTTTTAAAAGAATGGGAGAATTGGAAACTTATTGTCGCGACAAGCCGTCGCGAAAAAGCAAATTTATGCGTTTCGAGGCAATCGACCGGCCGAACGATAAAATCGTCCTCTTTGGGTGAAGGGGACCCGTGGCGTCGTGCTCCCCCAAGCCGCGCTCCCGCACCGGGAAGCGCTGCATTGGGAGCGACCGTGGTTCGAGGCCCGCGCCAGGGCGCGGGCACCTGGCCATGAGGGAGGTGGAGTATGGCAGCGGGTTGCTCATGGAGCGCTGAGCGCGGCATGTCGCGACCGCGCCTGATGCCAGGCTTTCCGTTCCTCATGGCGAGATGGGAGCGAAGCGACCCTCGAACCACGACCGACCGCGATGCCGGTCCCGACATGACCAAGCGCGCATGCGCCTCAGAACGCCATATTGGTGCTCTTGCCCGGCGTCACCAGGATGTTGCGGTCGACGGTCTTGACGTCGCGCAGGCCGCACAGCGCCATGGTGGTGTCGAGCTCCTTGCGGATGATGTCCAGGCAGGCGGTGACGCCCTGCTCGCCCATGGCGCCGAGGCCATAGAGGAAGGCGCGGCCGATGAACACCCCCCTGGCGCCGAGCGCCAGGGCCTTGATCACGTCCTGTCCGGAGCGGATGCCGCCGTCCATCAGCACCTCGATGCGGTCGCCGACGGTCTCGACGATGGCCGGCAGGGCGGCGATCGAGGAGAGCGCGCCGTCGAGCTGGCGGCCGCCATGGTTGGAGACGATCAGGGCATCGGCACCGCTGCGGGCCGCGAGCTCGGCATCTTCGGGATCGAGAATGCCCTTCAGGATCAGCTTGCCGCCCCAGCGGTCCTTGATCCACTTGACGTCGTCCCAGTTCAGCGTCTGGTCGAACTGCTGGCTGGTCCAGGCCGACAGCGAGCTCAGGTCGTCGACGCCCTTGGCGTGGCCGGCGATGTTCCGGAAGGTGCGCCTCTTGGTGCCGAGCATGTTGAGGCACCAGCGCGGCTTGGTCGCCAGGTTGATGAGATTGGCGATGGTCGGCTTTGGCGGGGTCGAAAGGCCGTTCTTGATGTCCTTGTGGCGCTGGCCGAGGATCTGCAGGTCGAGGGTCAGCACCAGGGCCGAACAGCCGGCCGCCTTGGCGCGATCGATCAGCGCGTTGATGAAGTCGCGGTCGCGCATCACGTAGAGCTGGAACCAGAACGGCGCCGTGGTGTTCTCGGCAACGTCCTCGATCGAGCAGATGCTCATCGTCGAGAGCGTGAAGGGAATGCCCGCCTTGGCGGCGGCGCGCGCGGCAAGGATCTCGCCGTCGGCATGCTGCATGCCGGTGAGGCCGGTGGGGGCGATCGCCACCGGCATCGACACCTTCTGCCCGACCATGGTGCTTTCGAGCGTGCGGTTGCTCATGTCGACGGCGACGCGCTGGCGCAGCTTGATCTTGCCGAAATCGGCCTCGTTCGCCCGGTAGGTGCTCTCGGTCCAGGCGCCGGAATCGGCATAGTCGTAGAACATGCGCGGCACGCGCCGCTGGGCCAGCTTGCGCAGATCTTCGATGCAGGTGATGGTCGGGGACATCGACGGCTTCTTTCCGCGGCACTCGGGGATATTGCACTAGGGCATTGTTCCGACCCCTAGCACAAGCCCGCAGCCGCGGGCGACCGCGGCGGGCGCGGCCCGCCTATGCCTTCCGTCATGAGGCAGGCCGTCCCGCGGTCAGCGCGACGGCGGCGGCGGAGCGGTGGCGCCAAGGCCGAGCGAGCGCTGGACCATCACCGTGTCGCTCCAGCGGCCGTGCCGGAAGGCGACCGCCGGCAGCAGGCCGATGCGAGCGAAGCCGAAACTCTCGTGCAGTTTCAGCGAAGCGGCATTGTCGGCATCGATATAGCCGATCAGCTGGCGGAAGCCCGCCGCCGCACAGGCATCGATCAGGCCCTGCATCAGCAGCCGGCCGATGCCGCGGCCGAGATGGTCGTGATGCACGTAGATGGAATGCTTGACGGTGTAGCGGTAGGCGGGCCGCTTGCGGAACAGCACCGCGTAGCAATAACCCACCACCTCGCCGTTCCTGATCGCCACGAGATGCGGGAACCGGCGGCTCTTCAGGTTCTTCCGCCGGTCCTTGAGATCGTCGGGCTCCGGCATGTCGCCGGGCTCGAGTCTGTCCTCGACGCCGTGGCGGATATGCCGGCGATAGATGGCCAGCATGGCGTCGACGTCGCTGTCGCGCGACGGCCGGATCACCACGTCATCGCCGCGTGGCGTCGGCTCGGGCTGCACGGATCCTGGCTGCATCGATTCCCGTGATCTCCTTGTCGTTCAATCGGCCTGTTCGGCAACCACATAGGTATGCAGCCTGACGCGGCCGGATGCATCAAATTCCCGATAGACGCCCTGGATTTCCACCTCGAAGCCGGGGAAGCGGTTGAAGCTTGCCTCGAACATCCGGAGATAGTCGATCATCGGCTCGGCCCGCCGGGTCAGCCGCTCGCCCGGCACGATGGTCGCAATGCCCGGCGGATAGACGACGAAAGGGGTGGTGGCGATGCGGCCGGCGATCGCGTCGATCGGCAGATAGTCGACATCGTTGCGCACCAGGGCGCGCGCCGCATCGTGCGGCGACATGGCGATCTCGGGCAGGTGCTCGGCGAGGAACTGGCGGGTCTGCAGGGCGCTGACATTGGCCTCACGGAAGAAGCCGTGCATGTCGGCGCAGAGGTCGCGCAGGCGCACACCGGCATAGCGGGTCGGCCGCCGGCGGTAGAATTCCGGGATCGCTTCCTCGAGCAGGGCATTGTCATCGTGCAGCTTCTTGAAGGCGACCAGGCCGGAGACCAGCGTGCCGGCCTTGCTGGCCTCGACGCCCGGGGTAAGCAGGAAGAGCAGCGAGTTGAGGTCGTTCTTTTCCGGAACGATGCGGTTCTCGCGCAGATATTGCGCGACGACCGGAGCGGGAATGCCGTGCTCGGCATAGGCGCCGGTCGCGCGGTCGAAGCCCGGGGTGAGCAGCGTCAGCTTGTTCGGATCGGTCATGGCGAAACCCGGCTCCATGCCGGCAAAGCCGTGCCAGGCGGCGTCGGGGGCGAGCTGCCAATAGGCCGGGTTGGAGGCGAGCTGATCGGTGCCGACGCTCTCCCAGGTCACCTCATGCACCGCGCCGTCGCGCGAGACGTCGGGAATGGCGACGCGGTCGGGGACGAAGGCCTCGAAGAACCAGCGCCGTTCCGGCCGGGCTTCCTTCTCCTCGAATTCGCGGCGCACGGCACGGATCTTCTTGCGCAGCTCGATGCCGAGCCGGATCGTATCGTCCCACAGCACTTCGCCCGAACGGCCCTTCATCATCTGCGCGCCGACGTCGAGCGAGGCGAACAGCGGGTAGAACGGCGAGGTCGAGGCGTATTGCATGAAACTTTCATTGAAGCGGCGATGCTCGACGCGCCGCTTCTGGCCTCGGATATGCCGGTCCTTGATGTGGATCTGCGAGGCCTGCGAGAAGCTTGCGAGCTGCTTGTGGGTCGACTGCGTCGCGATGATGCCGGGGGCGTCGGGCCCGAGCTCGGCGAGCCCCATGGCGAAGCGACCCGCATAGAGCGGGTGGAACTTCATGAAGCCGGCCCAGGCCTCGTCGAACAGGATGTAGTCGCAGAGGTGGCCGATGCGCTGCAGGATCATCTCGGCGCTGTGGATCGTGCCGTCATAGGTGCACTGCTCGACGACGGCGACGCGGAACGGCCGCGGCTTCTTCCAGGCCTCGGGATCCTTGACCAGCGGATGATGGCGGATGCGCTCGCGCAGCGCCTCCTCGTCGAAGGCGTCCCAGGCCATCGGGCCGATCAGGCCCCAGGCGTTGCGCACGGTCGGCAGGTAGACCGGAATGCCGCCGCCGATCATCAGGGCGCCGTGATGGGCGGCCTTGTGGTTGTTGCGGTCGAACAGCACGAGATCGCCGTCGGTGACGAGCGCGGCCAGCGCCACCTTGTTGGAGGTGGAGGTGCCGTTGAGCACGAAATAGGTCTTCTCCGCGCCGAAGATGCGGGCGGCTTCCTTCTGCGCCTCCAGCGCCGGTCCCTCGTGGGTGAGGAGGTCGCCGAGATCGAGCACGGAATTGTCGAGGTCGTCGCGGAACACCGCCTCGCCCAGATGCTCCATGAACACGCGGCCGATCGGACTGCGCGAATAGAACACGCCGCCATTGTGGCCCGGACAGGTCCAGAGCTGGTTGCCCTCCTCGGCATAGTCGACGAGGGCGCCGAAGAACGGCGTCTTCAGCGTCTCGGCATATTGCTTGAGCCGGCTGATCAGGTTCTTGGCGATGAAGGCCGGCGTTTCCTCCGACAGGAAGACGTAGCCGTCGATGAAGTCGAGCACCTCGACCGGCAGGTCCTCGAACCGCTTGCGGCGGATCAGGAGGATGATCGGGAAATCGAGGCCGCGCCGGCGCATCAGGTTGATCAGCGCGGCGGTCTTGCCTTCCAGTCCCTTCTTGCCCCAGTCGACCACCATGCAGCCGATGGCGGCATCGGTCTGCACGGCGATTTCGGCGTCCTCGAGCTTGCGCGCCTTGACCACCTCGAAGCCGGACCGCTCGATCTCGTCGACGATCTGGTTGAAGCGCTGTCCCTCGAGATCGTCGCCGTCGAAATTGGGCGTCGCGAAGAGGAAGGTGAATCGCCTGAAATAGTCCATGTCTGCCCTGATCCTGTCCGGCTGGAACGCGTCCGACATCGTGCTGTCGGCGCAAAGGATGACATTAAGGTGACGGTCGGCGCCCCTGGTGGCTCGGCCGGGGCGCAAAATGTGCCGACGAGCGGTTTCGACCGGTTGCGGGCGGTCGCGGCGCTCCCTCAGATCGGGATGGCCGGCGCGGAGCACCGGCGGGCGCACCCGACAATAGCGCCGCTTCAGCGTTTTTCCACTGCCGTGTTGGTCGACCGCCGTCCTGGCCGCGCCGGCGCGCCGCGGCTAGAGCACCTGATTCAGGAAGGCGCGCGTGCGTTCGTTGCGCGGTGCGCCGAACAGGTCGGCCGGGGGGCCGTGCTCGACGATCAGGCCGCCATCGGTGAAATAGACCTGGTCGGCCATCTCGCGGGCGAAGGCCATTTCATGGGTCACCAGGATGCAGGTCATGCCGTCGGCGGCGAGCGCGCGGATGGTGGCGAGCACCTCCTTCTTGGTTTCCGGGTCGAGCGCGGCGGTGACTTCGTCGAACAGCATGACGAGCGGGTTCATGGCGAGCGAGCGGGCAATGGCGACGCGCTGCTGCTGGCCGCCGGAAAGCTCGCCGGGATAGGCTGTTTCCTTGCCCGTCAGGCGGACCTGGGCGAGCAGGGACCGGGCCCGCTCCTCGACGGCGCGGCGCTCCTCGCCGAGGACATGGACCGGCGCCATCACGATGTTCTCGAGCACCGTCTTGTGCGGAAACAGATTGTACTGCTGGAAGACGATGCCGACCTTGCGGCGCAGCAGGCGCTTGTCGAGCCCGGGATCGTTGACCTCGATGCCGTCGACGCGGATCGAGCCGGAGGACATGCCGGCGAGGCCGTTGATGCAGCGCAGCAGCGTGGACTTGCCCGAGCCGGACGGGCCGATGATGCAGACGCTTTCGCCGCGTCGGACCGCCAGGCTGACGCCGCGCAGGACGGGAAGGGCGCCGAAGCTCTTGGTGACCTTGTCGATGACGACGATCGGCGCGCCGGCCGCCCGATCGATGTCCCGCCCGCCGCTGTCGCCGGCCGCGTTTCCAGCCATCGTTTCCCCTCAGGTCTTGACCGCGAAGCGCCGTTCGAGCGCCCGCGTCCAGCGCGCGATCGGATAGCAATAGGCGAAGAACAGGATGAGCAGCAGGCCGTACATCGGCATGAGCAGCTCGCTGCGTCCCTCGGCGATCAGCGCGGCGCGGGTGCGGGCGAGCGCATCCTCGACCCCGACGACGGAGATCAGCGTCGTCGCCATGGTCAGCACCGCATAGAGGTTCATCCAGGGCGGAATCATGCGTTTCAGCGCCTGCGGCAGGATGATCATGGTGAGCGTCTGCCAGCGGCTGAAGGCGAGCGACTCGGCCGATTCCCACTGGCCATAGGGGATCGAGCGCACGCCGCCGCGCACGATCTCGGCGACATTGCCCATGACCGGCAGGGCCAGGCCGATGATCGCCTTGACCGAGGCCGGCAGCGGGACGGTGAGGCCGAAGACCGTGACCTGATAGGGCAGGAGCAGGATCGCGTAGAACAGGAGCACCAGCCACGGCGCGTTGCGGAAGAACTGGACGACGAGCCAGCTCGGGCCGCGGATCAGGCGCGAGCGGGCGATCTGGGCCAACCCGAGCAGCGCGCCGGCGGCCGTGCCGAGGGCCATCGAGACGATGCTCACCACCAGGTTGAAGGCAAAACCCGACAGGATCAGCGGTGCCCATTTCAGCATGACCTCGACCACGCCCGGCCGCAGCGGCCCGGCCTGGGCGAGCGCGGAGGCCGCGAAGGCGAGGCTTGCGAGCGCGAGAAGCAGGAGCAGCCGGCCGCTCATCCAGGCCGAGGGCTGGCCGAGCTCGCCGAGGCGCGTCGGGGGCGGTGCTTGCTTCATGGGTGATAGCCTGGAATGCGCAGCGCCCGTTCCCAGCGGCCCATCAGCCAGACGAGCACCCCGACCAGCAGGAAGTAGGAGACGAGCAGCACGTTCATCATCTCGCGCACATTGAGCGCCTCGGAGAAGATCTGGCTGGTCGCATAGAGCAGTTCGGGCACGCCAATGGCGTAGGCGAGGCTGGTGGTCTTGACGAGATTGACGAGGTTGTTGCTGAGCGCCGGCAGCGAGACCCTGAGCGCCAGCGGCAGCGTCACATGGCGATAGATCTGCAGCCGGTCGTAGCCGAGCGACTCGGCCGCCTCGACGGTCGTCTCCGGCACGGCCTCGATGCCGGCGCGGAAGATCTCGACATTGAAGGCGCCGGCGAACAGCGACAGCGAAATCACCGCCCAGGCGAAGCTCGAAATCGGCGGCATCTGGCCGCCATGGCCGTCCGATATGGACGGCAGGACGCTGCCGACGGCGAAATAGAAGAAGTAGAGCTGAACCAGCGGCGGCGTGTTGCGGAAGAACTGGACATAGGCGCGCACCGCGCCGCGCAGCGGGGCGTGGCGCGAGCCGACGAGAAAGGCGCCGGCAAGTCCGATGGCCATCGACAGGGCGATCGCGATCAGCGAGAGCTCGACCGTCGTGACGAGCCCGGTGACGAAGCGGCCCGTGTCATAGCCGTCGTAGAGGATCGACAGATTGATGCCGTAGCGCTGCTGCAGCGCCCGTCCGGCCTCGGCGAGCCAGGTCTCGATCATGCCGCCACGCCCTCGGTCAGCAGGCCGGCGGCCTGCGCGAGGCCGTCGATGCCGCGCAGCCGCCCGAGCAGGGCTTCGGCCGCCGCCCGGCCGATGGCCGGCGTGGCATTGGCGCGGAACTTCGCGTCGAGCATCTTGTCGGGCATCGGGTTGGCGGGCATGCCGGTCGCCGCCGGCACGGCCTGCGTCAGGCGGCGGCCGTCATGGGTGTCGATGGTGACGACCGCGGCCTCGGGATGGTGGACGAGGTCGGCCGGGCACCGCGCGAGCGCGTCGCTCGCGACCATGCCGATGGCGGGCATCAGGCGCCGTACGGCCGCATCGGCAAGCGCGTCCGGCGCCAGCGAGGCCATGTCGAAGCGGCCGTCGACGAGCGCGCGGGCGACCGCATAGGGCAGGCTGAACTGGGCTTCGGTCGGCGTCTCCGGCCGGTCGAAGGTGAGCGAGGCGGCGACCAAGGGCGTGACCTCGCAGCGGACCGCCGCGACGGCATCCGGCCGGAGGCCATGGGCGGCGCGCAGCATGAGCGTCGCCTCGACCGCGGCCTGCGCGGCGGAGCAGGCCGGATAGGCCTTGAAGGCGAAGCCCGGAGCGATCAGCGCGAAGCGGCTGCCGAGGCCGTCGAGGCCGGCGGGATCGCAATGGCCGCCATTGGCGAGCGCGGCGAAGCCGCGTGGCTCCTCGATCGCATCGGCCGGCGCGTCGATCCCCGACCGGGCGAGCAGGGCGGCTTCGAGGCCGGCGCGGGCGGCAAGGCCGCAGCCTGCCGGTTTTGCCGTGGTGCCGAGCACCGAACGCTGGCCGCC